>DBOI01000008.1 GCA_002299245.1 Hydrogenovibrio sp. UBA650 | reverse complement strand
ATATCGAGCATTTTGCAGGTGTTGGTAGTTTCTGAGGAAGTAATTTTTACAGTGCGTGTTACTGAAATACGCGGACTGCAACGACGTTCATTATCCATGTTTATCTTTTTTTAGAATTTTTAATGGGTGTTCCTGAATGAAACTGATGACTTTGTCTAAAGGCATGGGTTGAGAGTAGATAAAGCCCTGCATGATATCACAGCCTTCTCGTTGAAGAATTTCTTGTTGAATTGATGTTTCAACGCCTTCGGCAACAACTTCTAACCCCATGGTTTTAGAAAGCTTAATAATTGTACGACAGATTTGCAGGTCAGAGTTGTTAGTAGCAATGTCTTTGATAAAGTTTCGATCAATTTTAATGGTTTTAATTGGCAGGCGGTGTAAGTTTGTCAAACTGAGGTAGCCTGTACCAAAGTGATCAATAACAGTTTCTACTCCCATCTCTGAAAGCTTTTTAACAATTCTACTGGCCTGTTGAAAGTTCTCGGCGAGAATGTTCTCACTTACCTCTATGTTAAATGCATAACCGTTAATGAAGTTTCGCTTAATTGCATCTTGTACTATCGCCGGTAGGGACGATTCAAGCATTTCTTGAGTTGATAGATTAATCGAAACTTGAGGTACTTCAAATAATGATTGTTTTAGCTGCTTAATATCTTCCGAAACTCGGTTAATAACCCATTTATCAATTAATTGAGTTTGATGGCTGTCCTTAATGCTTGGAATAAATTCTCCTGCGCACAGTGTTTTCCTAGACTGGGGGTGATGCCAGCGTAATAGAGCCTCCATGGCGACAATTTTATTATCTGTAAATTGAAATTGATAGTAGAGTTCTAGCTGACCTTGCTCAATAGCGAGTTCGACTTCGGCCGAGGTTTTGAGTTTTTTATCGGCTTCTTGCTGAGCACCTGTATTATAAAATTCATAGGTGTTTTTGCCGCGTGATTTGGCATGATACATAGCAATATCAGCGTGGTTGATAAGTTCGGTAACCGTTTTACCATCCTGGGGAATTAATCCCACACCAATACTGGCGCCAATCTGAACCATTTTGTTTTCAATTTCTACGGGTTCAGATATGTGAGTTATAAGCCGGCGAAGGAACCCTTCAAGCCTTTCTATAAAATCTTTGCGAGGCATCATCTTGGTACAGCGGAACAGAAATACAAATTCATCTCCTCCAAAACGCCCTAGTAGGTCATCTTTCCTGGAGTGAGATTTAATTCTTTGTGCAACCGCCTTGAGCACGGCATCACCAAAATCGTGACCCAAACCATCATTTACTTTTTTAAACCCGTCTAAATCGATAAACAACAAGGCAGTCGGTGAAAGAGTTTTGTGATCTTGATTTTCAACTATTTTGGCAAGTTTATCGATAAATTGCTGGCGATTAAGTAGTTCGGTGAGCGGGTCAAAGTAGGCTTGGTTTATCAATAATTCTTCACGGTTTTTTATTTCAGATATGTCTCGAGCCATGCCTCTAAAATAGACTTCACTGTTATTGGTGTTAAATACAGGGTATCCATTAATCAACAGGTGTTTGATTTTTCCTGTTCTGGTTTTTATGGAGATTTCTAAATTGGTAAACGCCTCTTTAAGCATTATTTTTTGTTTCCAGATTAATTTACTTTCATAACTGGATTTGGGGTCAAAAAACTCTTCAAAGCGAAACGACAATATTTCTGAAGCAGATAATCCTATTAAGTCTTGAATTTCTTCACTCGAATAGGTGAAACGACCATGATTGTCAATTTCCCATACCCAGTCACGAGTATTCTTTAGAAGCTCTTGGTATCGTTCATCAATACTATCTTGAGTATGTTTTGCTCTGGACATGATTCTTAAAACTAGCCAGCTAATCATTGTAATTAGGAGCGCAGAAAAGAGGGTGTAACTAAGCGTCTCGTATAGAGATCTGTCAATAAAATTGAGCTTTTTGAGAACCACCAATCCCCACCTGTCGGTAGTGATTGCTTTGTAGCCGGTGAATAGAACGTGGTCATCGAAGTACTTAATATGAATATTTGGACGATTCGGCCTTTTTAACCAAGATGTACGAATAAGGGGTGGATCTGCAGATTGTAAAAGAGTGTTGTCAGATGATAGAGCAACTGATTGTATGTTTGTTTTAGGGCTTTTGTAGACTAAATGCACACTCTCATTTCTGGCTTTCAAGTTGAGTTTTTTCCAGGCCTCCGAAATTTCAGCAAAGGCTTTTTTTTGAGCAACCCCAGCACTGTATTCGGTTTTGGCCTGTTCAACAGGATTTAATTCTTTTTTTAAATACACTGCCTGCATTTCAAGGTACTTGTAGATGTCTTGTTCTGCTTGCTCAACGGATTTTAAATGAAAAGAGAGATAGGTGAAGGTGCTAACAAATGCGATTGCAAAGATCAGGGTAAAGAGAACAAAGCTAACGTTTAAAGAACCTCTTGTCTTGGCTTTCATAGTGCACCCACTTCAAAATGGATCTGGCTGTATTGAAAAAATTAACTGATTTTAAGCATATCACTAAAGTTTAGTTAAAGAGAATTATTTGGAGACGGCTTTCACTAGTTTAAGTTCAGATTTTTGTGGAATAGCTTCTTGGGTTGCGTCAATCGAGGTTTTTGACGTAGAAAGTATGATTTCACTCATTGGCATTGGCTTAGAGTAGAGGTAACCTTGAATTATATGACAGCCCTCTTTCTGTAGTAAGTCTCGTTGAGTTTCAGATTGAACACCTTCAGCAATTAAGTTTTTGTCTAAGCTTTGAGCTAACTGAATGATCAACTTACAGATTTTTAAATCCTGTTGATTTGAACCGATGCCATCAATAAATGATTTATCAATCTTTAGTGAGTCAACAGGAAGTTTTTGTAGATACGATAAGCTTGAATAGCCCGTACCAAAATCATCAATACTTGTACCAATTCCTCGGTCTTTTAGTTCGGTTAGAATATTGATGGCCTTGTCAAAATTCTTTAACAGGCTGGTTTCTGTTACCTCTATACGAATATCAGATGGCGCTAGATAGTGGTTTTTGATTTGGTCGTTAATCAACTTAGGAAGTTCATCGTTTTCCAGAGCTTTTGACGATAAGTTTATTGATACTGGAATGGTTTTGTTGGTTATATTCTGCATTTTTGCAAGATCTGCAGTCGCCTGTTTAATAACCCATTCATCAATGGCCTGAATATGGTTGGACTCAACAGCAATTTGAATAAAGTCAGCAGGAGATACCATTGCGTTTCGGGTTGGGTGGGGCCATCTAATCAGAGCTTCCATGCCGTATATATTATCGCTATCTACATCCATCTGTAATTGGTAATGGAGTTCAAATTCATTATTTTCGATGGCATGCTTGAGCTCTTTAGCCATCTGTTTACGCTGATCTTCGAGCTCTCTCATGCCGGCATCAAAATAGCAATAGCGATTTTTACCATCGCGTTTAGCCTGATACATGGCGCTATCAGCATGGCTCAATAACTCATTAATAGTGCGCCCATCTTGAGGAATCATTACGATCCCGGCACTGGCAGTAACAATAGCATTCTGGCTATCTATTTCATGCGGTCTACTGATCAAGTTTAATATCTCTGCAACAAAGGTTTCAAGCTTTTGCCTGAACTCGGTCATTAACATGCGGTTTGGACTGGTAATGAGTAGTACGAATTGATCTCCAGAAATTCTAAAGACAACGTCTTTTTGCGAGACAAACTGACTCATTCGATTGGCGATTTCTTTGAGTAGAATATTACCGTTTTCATTTCCTTGATAGTCATTGATATCTTTAAAATCATCAAGATCAATATAAATTAGAGCTGATAGCAGTAAATCTTTTCTCTGTAACACTTGATTCAAGTGCTGGTCTAAGCGTTTAACTAAGTTCTCACGATTTGGAAGCTGGGTAAGAGAATCATAGTAGGTCATGCTGACTATAGAGTCTTGTTTCTGTTTTTGCTCAGTCAGATCTCTTCCGACACCGCGGTATGCAGTCACCTGTTTCTTTGGATTGGTTTGGGCGTGAGCGTTTAATTCAATCAGTACCGGGCTACCATTTTTTGATTGAAAATGAATTTCTAGATTTTGAATATCTGCGCCATTAGACACATAGGTATCAAAGTTCTGTTGGTCAAATTCTGCTCGTTCCGGGAATAGAAAATGGTAGATAGATTTACCCACCATTTCAGCCGGCTTGTAACCGAAAATTTTTAAGCTGTTTTCACTGCTAAAAGTAATATTTCCGTATTTGTCTACTTCCCACAACCAATCATTGGAGTGCTTGACAAACTGATAGTAACGAACCAAGGAGTTGTCAATTTGCTTTGCGGCTTTTCGCTGCCATAGACTCACCACTATCCATGAGAATATAAGAGCGCCAAGGCCTGCTAGAAGTACATAAAAACCTTGATTCTGTAAGAATTGAAATACTGGTGGATAATGAGATTTTGCGACAATTGAGTATCGATTATTAAGGATCTCTGCCTGTTTGATAAGTTGGTTTGGTTCGAGCAGCCAGTTTAATTGCTCTTTGGGAATATAGTCTTGAAGCTGTCTTTCAGTTGCAGAAACTACCGGTTTTTCAATGGAATCATAGTAAGCAAGCGAGATTTCGGGTTGATTGTCGTATACTTTTTGAATGAGTTCCAGAGAGAGTTTAGGATTGGCTTGAGTGGTAAGCTGCCACTGTTTCTGAATAGCTTGCAAGGCTTTTTGGGTCTGTTGATTTCTAGACCAATTAGTCTTTGCATTTACAACAGGAGAAAACAGGTGCTCAACAGCTCCCTTTTCAACTTCAAAGACTTGTCCGAGAGATAGCTCCGCAGATTGCTTGGCGTGATTATATTGAGACCATGTCATGGTTCCGACTACTGATATTATGACAATTATTAACGTCATAAAAACAGGAAAAAAACTGATTTTCGGTCTCACTATATGGGGCATAAACAATTCAATTTACAGGTTCAAAAATCCAATTGTAAAAATCACTACTCAATCATTATAGCATGGCTGGATATGGGATTAAAACTAATGTCCTAAAAAGTACTTAATGGGTCACCAAGCTCTAATGCAGGCTTTTAAAACAATAGGGTTTTTATTGCTTTTTTTAAAAAATACAATCGATAGACTTTAGAGCTAACCCGCTTTGGGTTTGTGTTAAATTAGATGCAAAATATTGGAGGTAATATGGAATATATTGTTCAAGTAGAAAATATAAAGTGTGGTGGTTGTGCCAATAGCATCAAGCAAAAGTTGACTGAGATGGAGGCAGTTGATAATGTCTCTGTGGACATTGAAAAAGGCGAAGTAAACTGCAATATCAATGACCAGGTTAAGGATACAGATTTAATAAAATCCGAAGTTACTAGCAAGTTACAATCTATGGGATACCCGGAGGTAGGTAGTGTGGAAGGCCTCAAAGCTGCCGGTGCAAAGGCTAAATCTTTTGTCTCTTGTGCGGTTGGACGCATGAGTGATCAAGGTGATGAACCCGAAGATAAATAGTCAGTACTTAATCAACATGAGTTCTCAAGTTCGTTAGGAGTAATTGAGTGAGTCAGCAGACAATTAACTATGAAGGTATAGAGCAAAAGAGCGTTGCAGAGTTTACCGAGAAAGCCTATCTCGATTATGCCATGTATGTGATTTTGGATCGTGCTTTGCCACATATTGGTGACGGCATGAAGCCTGTTCAACGTCGCATTATTTACGCAATGTCAGAGCTGGGTCTAAAAGCCTCTTCTAAATATAAGAAATCTGCTCGTACCGTTGGTGACGTCCTCGGTAAGTTTCACCCTCATGGCGACAGTGCTTGCTACGAAGCAATGGTATTAATGGCTCAAGACTTCTCATTCCGTTATCCTCTTGTTGATGGTCAGGGTAACTGGGGTTCAATGGATGATCCCAAGTCATTTGCGGCCATGCGTTATACCGAAGCCAAACTTTCAAAGTTCAGTCAGTTGTTGCTGCAAGAGATTGGTCAAGGTACCGTTGATTGGACTCCTAACTTTGACGGTTCTATTGACGAACCGCTGGTTCTTCCAGCCAGAGTCCCTCATGTATTACTCAACGGAACATCTGGTATTGCGGTTGGGATGGCAACCGATATTCCGCCGCACAATTTGGTGGAAGTGGTCAACGCCTGTGTTGCTATTCTAACAACCCCGAAAATTACCCTGGAAGAGTTGATTGAAATTCTACCTGCCCCTGATTATCCGAGTGGAGCACAGATCATTACTTCAAAACCGGACCTGTTAAAACTATATGAAACAGGGCATGGCGCAATTCGTCAACGAGCTAGTTATCATGTCGAAGATGGTGTCAATGTAGTCATTGATGCTCTGCCATATCAAGTCTCTGGATCTAAGTTGATGGAGCAGGTTGCGACTCAGATGCGAGCTAAAAAGCTGCCAATGATCGTTGATTTGCGTGACGAGTCGGATCACGAAAATCCGGTACGATTCGTGGTTGAACTTCGTTCAAAACGTGTCGATGTTGAAACCACTATGCTGCATCTATTTGCAACCACCGATCTTGAAAAAAGCTACCGAGCTAATTTCAATGTAATTGGCTTGAATGGACGTCCGCAGGTGAAAAACCTCAAACAGATGCTTCAGGAGTGGTTGATTTATAGAGTTGAGACTGTTCGCCGTCGACTTCAGTATCGGCTAGACAAGGTAATGGCAAGGCTACATATCTTGGACGGTATGTTGATAGCGTTTTTAAATATAGATGAAGTGATTGCCATTATTCGTGAGGAAGATAAGCCTAAACCTGCTCTGATGGAGCGTTTTGGTTTATCCGATATTCAAGCTGAGGCTGTTCTAGAGCTTAAACTGAGACACCTGGCGCGCCTAGAAGAGATGAAAATTCGTACTGAACAGGCCGAACTAGAAGCAGAGCGCAAAAAGTTAGAGCTGACCTTAAGCAGTGAAGCGAGGCTTAAGACCTTAGTTAAAAAAGAGCTATTAAAAGATGCTGAAGAGTTTGGCGATGATCGCAAATCACCTCTGATTGAAGGACAGACCGCTCAGGCGATGAGTGAGCAGGATTTGCTGCCTTCAGAGCCTGTAACGGTTGTTCTGTCAGAAAATGGTTGGATAAGAGCTGCCAAAGGTCATGATATTGATGGTAAGGCTTTAGGTTATAAATCTGGTGATGGCTTTTGTGCTCAAGCCTCGGGTCAAAGTCGACAAATGGCTGTATTTCTAGATTCAACAGGTCGGTCTTATTCTCTGCCTGCTCACAGCCTGCCATCAGCAAGATCGCACGGAGAACCTCTGACTGGGCGCTTGAACCCGCCAGCAGGTGCAGCCTTTAAACAAGTTCTGATGGGCCAACCAAAAGATAAGGTATTGTTGGCCTCGAGTGCCGGATTTGGTTTTGTGACCGAATTAGAGAACCTTTACGCCAAAAATAAAGCAGGCAAAACATCGATTACTCTACCCGATAATAGTCAGGTTCTCATGCCTAAACCCGTTGTTGCCGATCAGTGGGTGATGGTCGTTACCTCTGAACCGAGGATGCTGGTGTTCAAGATCGATGAACTTCCTGAGCTGGCTAAAGGTAAGGGTAACAAGCTAATTCAATTGCCTAAAGGCGAAAAAGTGCAAGCCGTTCACTGTTTCACTGAAGGTGAAAAAGTTGTGGTGGAAGCAGGAAAGTACCAAAAAACGTTTGGACCAACGGCAATAGAAGAGGCCTTTGCTAGCCGAGCCAAAAAGGGCATTGTTCTGCCTCGAACGCTTAAAAAGACAAATCATATCTTCAATTCCAACTAGCCTCAATTCAGATCCAAATCAGAGCCCTTGTTATCTAGTTTATTAGGGCATGATTACTTGGTATAAGTGTTGCTTAATTGCTTTGCAGTTACTGTTAGTCAGATTAATGTCATGCATTAGTCGAGCGGATCAACTCGGAATTATAATTTTCAAAAATTCAAAAGAGAGTCTTTTGTCTAAACTTAAGTAGGATCTATGTTTGCTAAACCCATAGGTATTCTTGTCATTACACTCAGCTTTTTCGGAGGTTTCCTGTTAATGGGAGGCAACCTGGCATCCCTTTGGCACCCTTCTGAACTGGTGGTTATTCTGGGGATTGCTCTAGGTGGTTTTTTGGCTGCGACCCCTTTTTATGTTTGGGTGAGAACGCTGAAGTTTTTAGGGCGCTATTTTTCCGGGGAAAAAGTAACAAAAAAACTCTACGCGGACACTTTGGGGTTGCTTGAAGAACTGGCTCGATTATCAAGAAAATCCGGTGTTCTAGCCTTGGAAAAACACATTATCAGCCCTGAAAGCAGTCCGATTTTTAATCATTACTCTCTAGTTATGAAGCATCCAGAGCTAAAAAAGTTCATTATCGATAACTTTAGCTACCTGCTGCTAAATCCTCCTGAAAGCCAAAACTTTGAGCACCATCTTGAGAATCAGATTTATGACATTGTTGACTCTATGTCTGAGGTTCCTAAGGCTGTCGGTAAAGTAGGTGACTGGTTGCCAGGCTTTGGTATTGTCGCTGCTGTTATGGGAGTAATTCTTACCATGGAACTGCTTGGTGGTGAAATGGATGTGGCAAAAATTGGAGTGGCAATTGGTGCTGCACTGGTTGGAACCTTAACTGGGGTTGTTGTCGCATTTGCGGTTGTCGCGCCATTTGTTCATGCCGTAGAAGTCATGATTCGCCAGGATAAATCTCTTTTTGAAATGACAGCTTCTTTTTTGGGTGCTTATGCCAATGGCGTATCTCCTAATTTGGCGGTTGAGATTGGTAGGCAGCGAGTTCCTCCAGAGTTTGAAATAGCTCGAGAAGGTGAATAGTAATGTCCAGACGTCGTGGTGGTCATGATGAAGGCGGGGCTCACGGAGGCTCCTGGAAAATTGCCTTAGCCGATTTGATGACGGTACTGATGGTGTTTTTTCTGGTTATGTGGCTGACATCGATTGTAGATCCAAAAGACCGAGAAGCCTTCATTAATGCTATTTCCGGTGAACCGCCGATGCCGATGGGAGCTGAGATTCAGGATGATCAGTTGCTTCCTCCTCAGGAACAATTAATTGATCTCGAGATGAAACCGCCTGTATCCAAGGCAGAGCTTGAAGAAGCTTTGAAAAATGTTAATCCAAAAGATATCAATATTGAGGAAACCGAAGAATTCACCACCATTACTCTACGTTCAGATAGCTTTTTTGAAAGCGGTAGAGCCACGATCAGTGATAAGACTCGAGAGAATTTAGAGAGTCTTGGCGAGACTCTAGTTGGTCGAAATCAACCTGTGACAATAACCGGTTATACCGATAATATTCCGATCAGTAATTTTCAGTTTCCATCCAATTGGGAGTTATCTGCAGCGCGTGCTGCTACAGTTGCCAGAACCTTTGTCTATATGGGTATGAATAAAAAACGAGTAACCATATCAGGCAAGTCCGATAACGATGAAGTTGCGCCAAATGAAACTGCTTATGGACGCTCATTAAATCGACGGGTTATTATTCGAATAGACAAACGCCCCGAATCGGCAATTAATTTTGATGAGGAAAGCTAATCTAATTTTGTTCAGCTTTTTTTAACAGGCCTTTTAAGAACAGCTCTGACAGTTCGGATCTTTAGCAAGGTTCAAGGTTCTAATCATCATCGTATAGGCATCGATAATCATCAACTTACCATTAAGGCTTGGCAGGTTTAACAAAACTTTGACCGCTTCGATAGCCTGCATTGAACCGATCATTCCAACAACCGGCGCTAATACTCCATTCTGCCTACATGTCAGTTCCTGGCCTGAATCTTCGGAATATAAACACTGATAACAAGGACTGTCTTCCTTTCTAAAGTCATAGGTTGTCAGTTGGCCTTCCCAGCGAATCGCTGCTCCAGAAACTAAGGGTGTTTTGGATTGGTAGCAGATACGGTTCAGTGCATAGCGAGTTGCAAAATTATCGGTGCAGTCTATGACCACGTCAGCTTTTGCAATTAACTGTTTTGCATTGTCTTCTGAGAGATATTCCGCAACGGTTTTCACTCTAATGTGGTGGTTGATTGATTCCAAACTCTGTTTGGCGGATTCGACCTTTGGTTGGCCTATATTGTTCTCATTGTGAACGATCTGGCGCTGCAGGTTCGAGTCATCAACCTCATCAAAATCGACAAGTGTGAGCTGGCCTACACCCGCGGCAGCAAGGTACATTGAAACGGGAGAACCCAAGCCACCCAAGCCAAAAATCACTGCATGAGAGTTTGCCAGTTTGAGTTGGCCGTCTGGACCAATTTGAGGCATCATGATCTGCCTGCTATACCTCGATAGTTCTTCAGCATTTAATTCAGCTTTTAGCTCGTTTGTTGTGGTTGCGTTTAACTCATCCATGATTAAATTCCTCAGTCGATTTTTGCGCCACTGTTACTCTGGGGTTTTCACCATAGTCAGAGTAGAGCTTGATATTCTTATAGTTATTATGCAAAAAGATTTGTTGAATAGCTTCTGCTTGATTATACCCATGTTCTATTGCAAGCCAGCCATTAGCCTGTAAAAAATTCCAGGCCTGTTTAATTATCATTCTAATATCTTTTAGGCCATCAGAACCTGAAGTCAGTGCACTCAAGGGTTCAAACTTAACGTCTCCACACTTTAAATGAGGGTCATTATCTTCAATATATGGGGGGTTGGAGACAATACAATCAAACTTCTGCTGGTCTACTGCAGAGAACCAGTTGCTGTGTTTTAAATTTATGTCCAGTTTGAGTTTTTTCGAATTCTCTTTAGCTACTTTTAAAGCTTGTTCGCTAAAGTCAACAGCACTGATTTCTGCTTGTGGGAGTTCGGATTTTAAAGCCAGAGCAATAGCTCCTGTGCCAGTGCCTAAGTCTAGAATTCTGGCTTGCTTTGATATTGATAGGTTTACTACGGCTTCAACTAGTGTTTCAGTATCCGGTCTTGGGATCAAGGTGTCTTCAGTTACTTTTAACTTCAGTCCCCAAAACTCACGATAGCCGAGAATGTGCGCAATTGGCAGGCCTTGTAAACGCTTTTCTAATAGCTTTCTAAAACAATCAAGATCCGAGTCACTGAGAAGTTTCTCAGGCCAGGTGAATAGAAAGCTGCGTTGTTTTTTGATCACCTCAAGCAGTAACAGTTCGGCATCAAGCTGCGGAGAGTCAGTTTGTCCAGCATTGATCAATTCCTGCTTGGCAGTTTTTAAAGCCTGTTCAATGCTGGGCATAAAGCTTAAGAATTCTCGTTTAGTGCGGCGAGTTGTTCGGCTTGATGCTCTTGGACAAGAGGGTTTACAACCTGATCTAAAGAGCCCTGCATCACATCATCCAGTTTATAAAGTGTCAGGTTTATTCGGTGGTCGGTGACACGGCCTTGAGGGTAGTTATAGGTACGGATGCGGTCTGATCGATCTCCTGTGCCAACCAGATTCTTACGCTCCTGGGCAATTTCCGCCTGATGTTTTTGCTCACGCTCATCCATGATTCTTGCTGCAAGTAAAGACATAGCACGAGCACGGTTTTTATGCTGTGAACGTTCATCCTGACACTCGACTACAGTCCCAGTTGGTAGGTGAGTAATACGAATAGCGGAGTCGGTTTTGTTAACGTGCTGGCCACCCGCTCCAGAGGCACGGAAAGTGTCTACTCGTAAATCTGCCGGGTTTAGATCAATCTGTTCAACATCAGGAGCCTCAGCCATGATGACTACGGTTGCAGCTGATGTGTGAACACGCCCTTGGGTCTCTGTTGCAGGTACACGTTGTACACGGTGTGCACCGGACTCGAACTTAAGCTGTGAATAAGCGCCATCGCCAATCACTCTTGCAATCAACTCTTTATAGCCACCGTGTTCGCCTTCATTGGTGTTGATTACTTCAACTCGCCAACCTCTTTTTTCTGCAAAACGGCTATACATCCTAAATAGATCGCCTGCAAAAATTGCCGCTTCATCACCGCCTGTTCCCGCGCGAATTTCGAGGAAAATATTAGAGTCATCTCTTGGATCTTTAGGTAGCATCATCATTTGCAGATCGTCTTGATATTGCTCGATCTGGGTTTCTAATTCAGGGATCTCTTCTTGAGCCATCTCTTTAAGGTCAGGGTCCCCCGATTGCAGCATCTCTTTGGCTTCGGCTAGGTCTTCTTCTGCACTTATAAAGGCGTTGAAGGTCTCTACGATAGGAGTAATCTGGGCATGCTCTTTGGTCAGGCCTGTAAATTTCTGTTGATCGCTGATTGTTTCTGGATCAGAGAGCAGGGCGTTGACTTCGTCTAAACGTTCTACTAGATGTTCTAATTTACTTCGAATGGAATCTTTCACAGGTTATTTCTCATATAAATAGTTTTTACAACAGATACTAAATGGCTAGTTGTTTAGCCAAACTTGTTATGCGTAGCTAAGGTTTGTTTGACGATGATTTATCGGTTTCAATAATTAGCTTTTTGGCGGCCTTGATTACAGGCTCATTTCCCTCATCTGCGGCTTGATTAAGTAGCATGGTAGGCGTGTGGAGTAAACGGTTAGTTAGCTGGTTTGCCAGGCGTTTGATTATCTCTTCAGCGTCAACACCTTGCTCGAGTTGATTTAAAGCGTGTTCCAAGGTGTTCTGCTTAATATCCATAGACTGTTTACGATAAGCTTGAATAACTGGTTTGATCTGTTCAGATGCATTGAGTTGGTTATAAAAACTCTCTGCTTGAAGTGTAATGATCTCTTCAGCTTCGAGTGCCGCGTTTTGCCTGGATTGTTTATTACTTTCTATGATTTCCTGAAGGTCATCAACAGTGTAAAGGTAGACATTATTGAAATCACTGGTGCTTGACTCAATGTCGCGTGGCACAGCAATGTCAATCATAAACATTGGTCGATTCTTACGCTTTTTTAAAGCTTTCTTTACTGACTCTGCGAGTAAGATTGGCGTTGGACTCGCTGTTGAGCCAATAACAATGTCAGCTTCATGTAGGTGTTGTTCAATTTCACGGAGTTCAATTGCATAACCACTGACAGTTTCCGAAAGTTGGTGAGCTTTCTCAAAGCTGCGATTGGCAATAATCATATTGCCTACTTTGCTCTCTTTTAAGTGACGGGCCACTAATTCTGCTGTTTCCCCTGCGCCAAGCAATAGAGAGGTTTGCTGTGATAGATCACCAAAGAATTGTTTGGAGAGCGATACGGCAGAAAAGGCAACTGAAATAGGGCTGTTACCAATTGCCGTGTCGGTGCGCACTTGTTTGACAGTTTTAAAAATGTGTTGAAATAGGTTTTCTAACACCTGATGAACACTTTCAGCCTTATGGGCTGAGTTGTAAGCATCTTTTATCTGGCCAAAAATCTGCGGTTCACCAAGCACTAATGAGTTCAAACCACTTGCAACTCGCATAATGTGTTTTACGGCATCCAGCTCATGATAGATATACAAATATGGAGATAGGCTTTCCGAACTCAAATTAAAATATTCGTGTAGCCAACTAATAACATCAGATTCATCGATATTGTCTTTGAGTATGCAGTAGAGCTCGGTGCGATTACAGGTTGAGAGAATAATGCATTCTGAAATAAGGGCATTTGCCTTGAGTTCTATGATAGCCTGCATCGAGTTTTCTTCGCTAAATGCAACCGTTTCACGGATATCAACTGGCGCTGTTTCATGGTTTACACCAAGGGTGCATAGCTTCATAGACTTTGAACTTTTAATTCACATTTAATAAAAAGTTAATCGTGACTAATTTTAGCACGACTAAAGAGGCGTAATTTTGCTAAAAAAAGGCCATAATTGCAAGTCGAGCTTAACCATACAAGAGCTTTATATCGATGAGTTTTCGAACATTTTTTTTGTAAATAACCTAGAATGAAGCTAAGTTAATTTTTATTTGCTCGTGTGAAATGTATTTGTCACGTTTGATGGAGATGGTTTTTAATGGGGTTTAAGGATGATAACTAAGGCCATTAAAAAAATTGGATTTAATTATTTGGTTTTACATGACTTTGTCGAACAAAGTTCTAAGTATATTGTTTTAAGCCTGCTACTATTATCGTTTACGAGTTTGAGTGGCTGCTCACTGACGCAGGAAAAACCGGTAGCTAAGCAAGCTCAGATAGTTGAAACGGCTAAAAATTCTGACCCTGAGCACTCTGAGAAAACAGAATCAGATGAAAGCGAATCGCTGCTTCATCTAACGCCTCAGCAAATGTTTGAAGTGATGGCTGCCGAAATGCTACTCAAGCGCAAACAGCCGAAAGGCGCCTTTAATACTATCTTTCCTCTAGCCAGAGAGCTCCGCGATCCTGAGTTGGCAAAGCGCGCCTTCGAAATTTCAATGAACACTTATGATTTACGCAATATCGAAAAGGCTGTGAATCTCTGGAAGGATGTATCGCCAGAAGAAGATCGGGTTTGGCGCGCATCTTATGTCTTGTCGTTGCGAAAAGGTGATGTCGATTTAGCTGTTGAGCAATGGAATAAATATCAACAACTTTCTGTTGCAAACTTACAAAGCGATCTAGTAGCTTCAGCTTCTAGAGTGGCTTCAGCAGCTTCTGAAACACATGGAATTAAATTCTTTCAGAAATTAACCGAACAGTTTCCTGAAGAGTGGTCATCTTTCTATGCTCTGGGAATGGTGAGTACCATTTATGAAAATCCTGTGGTAGGTATTCCGGCTCTCAATCAAGCTAAGCAAATGATGCAACAAATTGATTCTGAGGACAACCTAACGCTCATATATAACTTATTATCTAAACTTTATCTTTCAGTAGAACCTGCGACTTTGGGAATAGAAGCTTTAACCCCATACGTAGAAAAAACGCCTGAGGATTTGTTGGTTCAAGAGCGCTTGGCTAGACTTGAAGTCCAGGCTCAAAAATACAAGGAAGCTGAAGATCGATACAAATTCATTGTTGAAAAAGAGCCAAAGGCCTATACCTCGCTATTTTCTCTAGCGTTATTGCAAATGGAAAGAAATGACCTGGATAGCGCTGAGCAAAACCTGATAAAAGTTTCTCAGGAAAAAGGTTATCAGTCTGTTGCTTTCTATTATTTAGGGTTGCTTTACCAGGAACAGGAAAATAATGAGAGAGCCAAGCATTACTTTGAGCTGGTCGAGTCGGCAGCATACTTAGTTGATGCACAATTGCATCTGGCCGAGATTCTATTTTCAGAGGGAAAAAAAGCAGAGTCTTACAACATCCTTGATAATTTAGATATTTCCGAAACCAGAAATAAAGTTAAGCAACTTCGAGCAAGGGCTATCTTTGCGGCAAGTGATGGTCTTAATTCAGAGGCGATTGATTTCTACAATCAAGCTTTAGAAATTCAGCCTAATAATACTTCAATTCTCAAAGCGCAATCTCTTCTGTTCTATAACACCGAAGATTTCAGCAGTTATGAATCGGTCTTACTTAGAATCCTAAAAATAGACAGCCAAGATAGCCAGGCTCTTAATGCACTGGGTTATTTTTATGTCGAAAAGAATGTGAATCTTGATATTGCTTTTTCACTATTGTCGAGAGCATTGGCTCTGGAACCCGAGAGTTTCTTTATTCTTGATAGTATGGGATGGTACTACTATCGAATAGGCGATTATGATCAGGCTTTAGATTACCTATCGCAATCATTCTACAAGGTTGAGGATGAAGAAGTTTTAATCCACCTGATTACCGTTTATTGGGTTAAGGGAGAACGTGATAAAGCAATCGAACTCTGGCAAAACTATCGCGCAAAATTTGCATCTAATGAGCAATTACAGAACATAATTAACCAGTTAGAATCGGAAGCGAATTAAACCTAGGTAAGCCTTCTAGCGAGAGCAAATAGTTATATTTAACTTTTTTTACAAAGTTTTGGTTTTTTGCTTGAACTTGAAAAAAATAAATGGATAATACGCACCTGTCTTTAACGACAAGATATTAAAGGGCTGTGGCCAAGTGGTAAGGCATCTGGTTTTGATCCAGTGTACCGCAGGTTCGAATCCTGCCAGCCCTGCCAATATCCTTCCGAATTCTCAAATCATTTTTTCCTGAACAGGAGCGCCTGAAATGGCCCATAAAAATGTAATGATTTTTGCAGGTAATGCAAATGTCAGTCTCGCAGAGAAAATCTCCCAGTATTTAGATATCCCTCTTGGACAAGCCGATGTTGGCCGTTTTAGTGACGGCGAAATCATGGTCGAGATCAAAGAGTCTGTTCGTGGACAAGATGTCTATGTTCTACAGCCAACCTGTACGCCTGAACCGGCAGTAAACTTGATGGAAATGCTGGTGATGATTGATGCGCTAAAACGTGCATCAGCTAAGCGAATCACAGCAGTTATACCTTACTACGGTTTTGCTCGCCAGGATCGACGTCCATATTCAGCGCGTGTACCGATCACGGCTCGTCTTTCAGCAGACATGATTAGTTCTGCTGGTGCTGATCGCGTTGTGACTGTCGATCTTCACTCGGATCAGATCCAAGGGTTCTTCAATATCCCGGTCGATAATATTTATGGCTCACCGCTACTGGTTGAAGATATGCAGAAGTCATATAACCTAGACAATGTGACGATTGTCTCTCCAGATATGGGTGGGGTTGTACGTGCCCGTGCAGTAGCAAAAGCGATTAATGCTGATATGGCTATTATCGACAAGCGTCGTCCAAAAGCCAATGTTGCTAAGGTGATGAACATCATTGGTGATATAGAAGGCCGCGATTGCATCATTATCGATGATATGGTTGATACCGCTGGAACTCTGTGTAAAGCTGCTGCCGCTTTGATGGAGCGAGGAGCAAATAGTGTTTCGGCTTATGTTGTCCACGCGGTACTGTCTGGACCAGCTGTTGAGAATGTTCAAAACTCTGTGTTGAGAGAGTTGGTGGTAACTGACTCGATTCCTGAGAGTGCTGAAGCGCGTGAGTGTCAGAAAATCCGTCGCGTTAGTATTGCAGAAATGCTCGGTGAAACCATCCGCCGTGTGAATCAGGAAGAGTCTGTAACGGCTCTGATGCAGCACTAAGTAAAGGCTTTTCATGTATAAATCAAAAAGCACTCTACGGAGTGCTTTTTTGTTTTGACAGGCCCGATGCCTTCAATCCAAAGAAGTAGTTGTTTTCTCTAAAAAAATGACTGGATTTTTTTCTCTGTTTCAGTATAATTCCCGCTTCCCCTGTGTTTGGTCGCGGATACAGGTCGATTAATTAAGCGGTTGAGATTAAGTTGACATGCCATCTGGCAGATAAAACCGCACTACTCGGAGATTTACAATGAGTCAAAATTGGACAGCAGAAATCCGTACGGAAGAAGGGAAAGGTGCGAGCCGCCGCCTTCGTCATGCGGGTCGTGTACCAGCAATTATCTATGGTGCTGGTAAAGATGCCGTTTCGGTATCATTCTTAGCTAAGGATGTTAAAAAATCATTCCAAGACAACGATACTTACAACTCTGTTTTGAACATTGATGTTCAAGGTGGAACTGCTGAGTCTGTAGTTGTTAAAGATGTTCAGCGTCATCCAGCTACTGGTGAAGTTTCTCACATCGATCTACAGCGCGCTGGTGCTGATAACAAGCTTGTTAAGAAAGTTCCTCTGAACTTCATCGGTCAAGCTGTTGCACCTGGTGTTAAGCTTGGTGGTTTGATGTCTTTCCTACAAGCTACTGTAGAAGTTAGCTGTGTTGCGAAAGATTTACCTACTAAGATTGATGTTGACGTTTCTAACATGGAAGCGGGAAGCAGCATGCGTCTTTCTGAATTAACTATGCCTGAAGGTGTTGCAATCACTGCACTTTCACACGGTAACACTGACTACGACCAATCTGTAGTTAATATCAGTAAGCCAAAACGTAAGTAATTTCTAAAACAGGGAGGTCTCCCTGATTTAGAACTACGATAGAGAGCCGGCGTTTATGTCATCTGTTCGACTTATTGTTGGCCTGGGAAATCCAGGTGATAAATATGAGCAGACCCGACATAACGCCGGTTTTTGGTTTGTGGACGAAGTTGCTAGACAATACGGTGTAGAACTGCGTCCAGAAACCAAATTTCTAGGTCTTGCTGCCAGGGTTCAATCCAATGGAATGGACTTTTGGTTGCTTAAACCAACCACTTTTATGAACCGCAGTGGTCAATCTATTCAAGCATTGGCCAAATTCTATAAGATTCCGGTTGAATCGATTCTTGTGGTTCATGATGAATTAGACCTGCCTCCTGGTACTGCAAAATTGAAAGTCAGCGGCGGTCACGGTGGACACAATGGCCTCAGAGATATGATCGCAGCAATGGGCAAGGGTTTTATGCGTCTGCGACTTGGAATAGGCCATCCCGGCCATAGAGACATGGTTGTAGATTATGTACTAAAAAATGCCTCAAAGTCTGATCACCAGTTAATTGATGATGCTAGTTATGCAGCTACTAAAGTCATTCCTGACTTAGTTAAAGGTGATTTGGCAAAAGCGATGCAAGATCTGCATACACAAAACTAAATATTTTAAAAAGCTAAACAAGAGAACTAAACCATGGGAATCAAGTGCGGTATCGTCGGTTTACCAAACGTAGGTAAATCCACTCTATTTAATGCCTTAACCAATGCAGGTATTGAGTCTGCCAACTATCCATTCTGTACGATTGATCCAAATATTGGCGTGGTACCGGTTCCTGATGAGCGTGAACAAAAACTAGCTGAGATCGTAAATCCAGAAAAGGTGCTTTCTGCAACCGTTGATTTTATGGATATAGCAGGTCTGGTAGAAGGTGCTTCTAAAGGTGAAGGCTTGGGAAATAAGTTTCTGCAGAATATTCGTGAAACTGATGCCATTGTTCAGGTTGTGCGTTGTTTTGAGAATGACGATATCGTGCATGTTGCAGGTAAAGTAGACCCAATCAGCGATATTGAAATCATCAATATGGAATTGGTTTTGGCTGATTCAGAATCACTTGAAAAGAATGCTCAAAAACAGGCCAAGCTTGGTAAGAGCGGTAACAAAGAAGCGCAGGCCCGCCAGGCGCTATACGAGCGTGTTTTAGAAGAGATTCAAGACGGTAAGCTAATTCGCCTGGTTGAATTAACTGATGATGAAAAATTACTACTACGTGATCTGCAGCTGCTAACCATCAAGCCAATGATGTATATCGCCAATGTTAATGAAGATGGGTTTGAAAATAATCCATTGCTAGATAAAGTAACTGAAATTGCTACTGAACAGGGTGCTGTTGTTGTGCCTGTTTGTGCAGCAATCGAGTCTGAAATTGCTGAACTGGATGATGAAGATAAAGTCGACTTCCTCGAAGAGATGGGTCAGGAAGAGCCGGGATTAAACCGAGTAATTCGCGCAGCCTATGATCTGCTTGGATTGCAAACTTACTTCACCGCAGGTGTTCAAGAAGTTCGCGCCTGGACTGTTAAGAAAGGTGCAACCGCTCCAGAAGCCGCTGGTGTCATTCATACAGACTTTGAAAAAGGCTTTATTCGTGCTGAAGTCACGGCTTATAACGACTATGTAGAGCATAATGGCGACTCCGGCGCAAAAGCCGCTGGTAAACAGCGACTAGAAGGTAAAGAGTACATCGTTCAGGATGGGGATGTGATGCACTTTAGATTTAATGTGTGAGCATTAAATTTGGGGTGTATTAATCTGTAAAAAAACTGTCAATTATTAGTGTGTAGAGTTGACTTATTTCTTTCAAGTTCTATAATACGCGCACATTTTGGCTACATAGCTCAGCTGGTTAGAGCACATCACTCATAATGATGGGGTCCCAAGTTCGAATCTCGGTGTAGCCACCATATTTTAAAGCCCGCGCTTAATGATTTAAGTGCGGGATTTTTTGTTTTTGGTGAGCCTCTGGATTGGTTTCTCGCTTATAGCGATTTTGTCAGGTTTACTGCATTACAAATCGTTCGAGGTAAACGTCCTCAAGTAGATCAGGGTATAGACGGTGTTTTTCCAGAATATCACGCGCTACTTTTAGGGCCTCTTCTCTAAGTTTGTCCGGCCCATCGGGGGTTTTCAGCTGTGAAAATGTCTGGTTGCGAAGCAGGCGGTCAATGTCATTTTTGAGTATAGGGCGTAAATGCTCCATTTCGATCTCAACTAGCTGCGGGTAGTAGGACATAAATTTAAAGTCGACTGCTAGAAATTTTGCTTGGCCTTCTCCACGAAAGTTGACTACGTTCTTTTCCATTGCAAAATATTTTGGAACTCGTTCAACAGGTGGTTCAAGCTGTTTGTATTTTGGAGAGTAGCTCAGAGGAGCTTCTTCTTCATCTGCAGCTAGGACAGCAGTTGGTGTTACGGATACTAGACTGAGGATTGCTGTAAAAAGCAGGGTTTTGATTTTGTATGCTCTCATAGGATTCTCGTTAATTTTTTAACTTGAACAAACGTAAGCATATTCTAAGCCTAAAACCTTAAATGAAATATGCCTTTTTCTGAGTTTTTTTTTGACAATAAAAAAACCCCGCTTTGAGCGGGGTTAAAACAGGGCTGAGGAGCCTGCGTTTTTGGAGTTTAAGACTTTGTAAATTCAGGGTATGCTTCCATACCACATTCTGACTGGTCAACACCGTCGTACTCTTCTTCTTCAGAGACTCGGATGCCCATTACAGCTTTAATGATTGACCATACGATTAAGCTTGTTAAGAATACCCATGCGAAGATCACACCGATACCTGTTAGCTGAGCAACAATTGTTGCATCTGGGTTGGTGAAAGTAACAGCGATTAGACCGAAGATACCTACAATACCGTGAACAGAGATTGCACCTACAGGATCATCAATCTTGAATTTAGTATCAAGGATTAGGATAGCGAACACAACGATTACACCACCAGCAAGACCGATTAGAGTTGCAGATAGAGCTGTCGGAGTTAATGGTTCAGCAGTGATGGCAACCAGGCCAGCAAGTGCACCGTTCAACATCATTGTTAGATCAGCTTTACCAAATTTGATTTTAGACATTAGCAAGGCACCGATTACACCACCAGCAGCAGCCATTAGAGTGTTAACAAAAATCATTGCAACGGCGTTAGCTTCATCAACGTTTGAAATTTTAAGCTCAGAACCGCCGTTAAAACCAAACCAACCTAACCATAGAATGAATGTACCTAGAGTTGCTAGCGGCATATTTGCACCTGGAATAGCGCGTGATTCACCGTTTGGACCGTATTTACCTTTACGAGCACCAAGTAGGATAACGCCTGCTAGAGCAGCAGCAGCACCAGCCATGTGTACAACACCGGAACCAGCGAAGTCTAGGAATCCAAGACCGTCTAGGAATCCGCCTCCCCATTTCCAGAAACCTTGCATTGGGTAGATGAAAGCGGTGAACACAACTGCGAAAGCGAAGAAAGACATTAGCTTCATACGTTCAGCAACCGCACCAGAAACAACAGACATTGCTGTTGCTACAAATACGACCTGGAAGAAGAAGTCAGACATGCCTGAGTAGTAAGGAGCGTCATCACCACCGGCAATAACGTCAGCTACTGCGTTGTCACCACCAAGAAGGAAGCTAACACCAGGGAAGAAGCTGCTTACTGCTTCACCAGGATACATGATGTTATAACCAACCAGCATGTACATAATACACGCGATTGCAAAAAGGCCGATGTTCTTGGCCAGAATTTCAGTTGTGTTTTTTGCACGTACCATACCTGCTTCAAGCATCGCAAAACCTGCGGCCATCCACATTACTAATGCGCCAGACATTAGGAAGTAAAAGGTATCAAGTGCATAGCTTAATTGTAGTACTTGTTCCATAATAAATTCCTTTCTTAAAGTGCCACGTCGCCAGTTTCTTCAGTTCGGATACGAACTGTTTCTTCAAGCGGCATAACAAAAATTTTCCCATCACCAATCTTGCCAGTTTTGGCTGCGGTGTTAATTGCTTCAATTACGCTTTCAACTTTGTCATCGCTAACAGCGATTTCAAGTTTTAGTTTTGGTAAGAATTCAATAGCGTATTCAGCGCCACGATAGATTTCAGTGTGGCCTTTCTGGCGTCCAAAACCTTTAGCTTCAGTAACTGTCATGCCAAACACATCAATTTCTTGAAGTGCTTCACGTACATCGTCGAGCTTAAAAGGTTTGATAATTGCAACAACGAGTTTCATACTAACCTCTCAGTTAAAATTAAAAGAATATGTTCGCCGTTATATAAGATATTGATGTGCCATAATTAAAAAAAATATAAAAAACAATGGTTTACGTTTTTTTTGGTCTTTTTTTATAGTTTTTTTGAATTAAGTAGGTTTTTTTTGGTGCGCTTAAGTGTTTTTTAGGTGCGGCGGTTTTGAGTAAAGGGAATTGAGTTGGCTAAAGTTCCAAAAATTGTGATTGCATCAGCAATCCAGCTTGTTGTGTTGATTGGTTTAGCGCTAGGAGTATATCTTCTAAGCTATTTTCTTGAGCCGCCTTATCCGGCATGGGTTTTGGTTTTGGTGCAAGGTTTGGCAGCGGCTTGGTTGACTCTTAGGCTGGGGCTGCCTTCTTGGTGGAGGTGGATTCAGCTGTTTTTACCAATCGCTTTATATGCTGCTGTGCAGATTGACTATGCCCCAATTTGGGCACTGATTATTGCTATTGTGATTATAATGCTATTTGCTAATGCCTTCTTTGAGCAGGTGCCTCTCTATCTTACTAATGAAACTACTCGGCAGGCCTTAAAAAAACTGGTAAGAAGTAAGCGAGATATTCGGTTCTTGGATTTGGGTTGCGGTCTGGGTGGCAATGTTACCTTTATGTCGCAACAGAAAGCAGTGACCGAGTCTCATGGCGTAGAAACTGCTCCGATCCCATTTTTTGTATCCAAACTCTACACTATTTTCAGAGGTGGTCGAACCTTTGCCATGGATATGTGGAAGACCGAGCTCGCATACTATGATGTGGTTTATGCTTTCTTGTCTCCTGAGCCAATGCCAAGGTTGTGGGAGAAAGTAAAAGAAGAGATGCAACCGGGTTCGGTTTTTATCAGTAACAGTTTTCCGATTCCAGATATTGAAGCGAGTGAAATCTGGCAGCTTCCGGATTCAAGACAAACAATTCTTTATATTTATCATCTTTAGCGCTGTTTTCTAAGACACGATAATTACCTAAAACTTGATTCAAACTATTCAAATTAGGGTGTTTCAGTAGTAAGCTAAATTCTTTATAGCCAGCTTTTCTGTGGAGAATAAATGTCATATTCTGTTGATCAAGTTTTACCTTGGAGTCCATTTGTTGAACGTCTAACTAACCGTTTTCCCGATCTGTCAGAAGAGGTGAGTTTTATTGAGCAGTGGCAGCAGGGTGAGTTGTACGATCGTGTCTATAAAGATGCTATTACTGCTGAAAACGAAGCGGAGCTAGCAAAGTGTCTGCGGGTACAGAGAAATTGGATGATGGGGCGTATTGCATTGCGCGATCTAATGCAGCATGCGGAGCTTGAAGAGACTATTTCTGCAACATCTGAATTGGCTGATGCTCTGGTCGCAGGCGCGCTAGATTGGCACTATGAGCGTTTTTGTAAACGCTATGGTACGCCAATTGGACGCGAAAGTGGCGAGCCTCAGAAAATGATTGTGATCGGTATGGGGAAACTTGGTGGTCAAGAGCTGAACTTTTCATCTGATGTTGACCTGATTTTTACTTTTCCTGAGGCGGGAGAGACAGAGGGTGCTGCACGCAGTATCTCAAATGACCAGTTCTTTATTCGTTTGGGGCAAGCAGTAAACAAATCTCTTGTCGATGTGACTGCAGATGGTTTTGTCTATCGTGTTGATATGCGTTTGCGTCCATTTGGTGATGCTGGTCCTCTGTCTGTAACTTTTGCTGCACTAGAGCATTATTACGAAATTCATGGCCGTGCCTGGGAGCGTTATGCGTTGGTTAAGGCCAGAGTGATGGCCGGTGATAAGACGAAAGGTGAGGAGTTGTTTAGTATTTTAAAGCCATTTGTTTATCGTCGTTATGTTGATTATTCAGCAATGGAATCTCTGCGTGAACTCAAGCAGATGATTGCCGACCAAGTTGCCAAAAAAGGCATGAAAAATAATCTGAAATTAGGTGCGGGAGGAATTCGTGAGATTGAATTTATCACTCAAGCCTTCCAGTTAGTTCATGGTGGCCGTAACCTTGAGCTTCAGGGGCGTTCATTATTACCCATGCTAAAAACGCTCAATCAACATGAGTTTATCGATGATGAAACGGCCGTTAAGCTTGAAGCTGCGTATCGTTTTTTAAGGACAGCAGAAAACCGCTTACAGATGTGGAACGACCAGCAAACTCATGAGTTGCCAAGTGCGGAGAAGCAGCAACAGGCACTGGCTGAATCATTAGGGTTTGCAAATTATGACGCTTTCTACAATGAATTAAATTTGCATAGAGATTACGTGGAATCTCAGTTCAGGTTAGTTTTTGCTGAGGAAGAAAACTGTGATGTTCGTGATGAAATGATGATTCTTTGGTCAAATGAGTTGGAAGGTGAGCATCAGTTGGACGCTGAGTACCCAGCAGAAGTAGCAAGAAAGATTATCAAGGCTTTAAATGATTTTAAAGAGTCTAGATCAGTCAAAACACTGAGCAAAGACGGGGTGGAGCGCCTTAACGCTACCATGCCTTTTATCCTCAAAGCGATACTTAAACCAGAGGTTTCTGTGGAAACGGTTGCTCGAGTATTACGAGTAATTGAATCAATTACACAAAGAAGTGTTTACTTGGTACTGATTAAGGAGAACCCTGAGGCCGTTAAGCATTTGGTTGAACT
>DBOI01000121.1:580-5782 GCA_002299245.1 Hydrogenovibrio sp. UBA650 | reverse complement strand
TCAGCGCTAATCAATGCCCCTTTAATGTTTAAGTGGTCAAGCATGTCTAATACGCTGGCATTCTCATTCTTTTTGCCTGTTGATTTGAGTTGGGCCAGTACTAAGCCTTGTGATTTACTCCATGCAGTGATGCTGTGTAGTGCGGTATGGCGCTCACCATCAAATGAATGGCGCAATGTTTTACCATCAATCGCTATTTGTTCTTGACCTTTATCACTGCGAACTTCATTTACCCAGTTTATAAAGGCATGGTTAAATTGACTGGGCTCAATAGCGCGAATGATGCGGGCTATGGTGTCGTCAACGGGTATGCCGTTGTCAAAAGGGCGGTACTGACGTAACCACGCTAATTTTTCATCGCCAAATTCTTTGATGTCTTTCCAACCTTCTGCGCCTGAGATGACGGCACTGACGGCTAGGAAGAGTACATCTAATAAGTCATGTTTTACGTTGATTGGATTGCGGGGATCGTCTATATCGCTAAAGTGGGCTAGAAAAGTCATCTCGGTTCCTTAAATTATAAAGTGGATACCGATCTGATCAATTTAAGTCCTATAAGTTCCCTTTAGTATGATCTTGGCCCTGTACCAATGGAATGGAAAGCTTAATTTTTATTGAAATAGCAATCATTATCATTTAGAATTACATTTTAAAACTAGTCCTAATTCTAGCCTTCGATATGAGTAAACCAATAGTTGTAAATAATGACATAATGCTGATTTTATATAATGATCATCACCGTTGGTTGTATGGCTGGTTATGCAAAAAATTAGGCTGTTATCATCAAGCTGCAGATATTGCTCAAGATACCTTTTTACGGATCTTGCTGGAGCAACAAAAGAAAGAGAAAGCGCCTGTATTCAGAGAGCCCCGAGCCTATTTAACCACAGTGGCGGGGCGACTGGTTTATGATCATTTTCGCCGCCAGTCATTAGAAAAATCCTATTTAGATTTATTGTCTAAGCGTCCTGAAATAATATTATCTTCTCCACAAGAACAATTGATCGTGCAGGAGGCATTATTAGAACTTGATGCTCTTTTTGACCGTATGAAACCAGCTGTCCGTACAGCATTTCTATTATCGAAACTAGAAGGTCTGAGCTATGCTGAGATCGCAGTTGAGCTTAATGTTAGTGTGCGAACAGTTAAACGCTATATGGCAAAAGCATTTGAAGAATGCATAATGACGGGTTTAAGTGAGTTAGCCTATTCCAATAAAATAATCAGGTGTAGCACTCATGGAGGAGCGCACTAAATCAGCACTCGATCACAATGATATCAGCCGAGAAGTCGTCCGTGCCGCCGCCCAGTGGTTAATGCGACTTGATGGTGATCATGTTTCTGCAGAAGATCTGCAAGCATGTACTCAGTGGCGACAAGCCGCTGCCGAACATGAACAAGCATGGCAACGTGCAAAAAACATCCAAGCAAATCTAGGGCTGATCCCCAGCGAAACTGGGATGAAAACGCTTGATCGCAAAGCAAGACCAACTCGACGCAATATATTGAAAACATTGTAATATTAATCACCACAGCCCCTACCAGTTATCTTGCTTATCGTACTCAACCTTGGCAACCATGGGCAGCGGATTATTCAACAGGAAAAGGGCAACAACGCCAGATCGTGCTAGCGGATGGTAGCCAGATGCATTTAAATACGGATACCATCGTTGATATAGAATTTACTGAGTGGCAACGCCGAATCGTGTTACACCAAGGTGAAATTTTGGTCGAAACTGCAAAAAGTAGTGAGCTTGATGTGGCAAGACCACTTATTGTGCACACCGATCAAGGCGAATTACAGCCGATAGGAACGCGGTTTATTGTTCGACACTTAAGCAATACGTCACACACTAAACTATCTGTTTTAGAGGGTATAGTTGAAGTAAAAACGCGATTAGCTAGCGCTAGTAAACGAGTAGAAGTGGGACAACAGCTACACTTATCTGTTGATAAAATTTCAGCGGTAATGCCAATAGACGATTATGTAGATGCGTGGTCAAAGGGCTTTTTCTACGCTCGAAACATGAGGCTACAAGATTTTTTAAACGAGCTCAGCCGCTATCGTTTCGGGATCTTGCGTTGTGATCCTGCAGTGGCAGATCTACGGATCTCAGGTACCTTTCAAATCAATAATACCGATCAGATCTTGTCTGCATTACCCTATACACTGCCTGTTTCGGTACGTTACCAGACCGCTTATTGGGTGAGCATTCATTCTCAAATAAATTAATTTGCTATGAAAAGCAAAAAACTGTCCTCTTTTAAGATCTCATTAGTCATTGTTAGTAAGAATCCTTTTAATGATTCAATGGAGATTATAAAGCATGACATTGACACCAAATAAATTACGCGCAGCTATCTTAAGTGGTCTGCTCGCCAGCAGTATTGGCCTACCTGTGATGAGTATTGCGGCAGAAACAACATCAACAAGCACTCACCAAGTTCAGACTTACGCTATAACAGCAGGCTCGTTAACGGAAGCACTATTACAATTTGCGGCACAAGCCAATATCACTATTCAGTTTGATCCTGCACTTACTGATGGTCTGAGAAGTTCTGCCTTAAATGGACAGTTTTCTGTCGAACAAGGTTTAGCGGCATTGATTCAAGATCCCAGTCTGGCTATAGTTGCCAAAGAAGGCAAGGTTTATACTTTAAAAGCAACGAATAATAAAGAAGCAACCGTATTGGATACGATTGTAATTTATGGAGATCGGAGTGTAGATATACTTGGTGAATCTAGCTCTAGTATCGCGATTGTGAATGACGAGAACTTAGCATCGCCTGTAAATCAAACTATGCGTGATGCGTTCAAACGAATGGTAAATGTAAATGATGGTAATTTTGCCGAAAGCGGATTTATCATTCGGGGTGTAAACTCTGAGGGTTTAACTCCAGGTGGAGCTGGTGCACCACTGGCATCATTTTATATTGATGGGGTGCAACAAACAATTGGGGGTACTCGACGGGGTGCGCGCGGGCTTTTTGATACTGAACAGTTAGAGGTTTATCGCGGACCGCAATCAACACTATCAGGCCGTAATGCACTGGCTGGAGCAATTTATTTGCGTACCAAAGACCCCGAATTTGCAGAATCAGGTCGTGCTCAGATTACCTATGGCGAAAACAATCACAAGCAAATGGGTTTGGCTTATGGTAATGCATTGTCTGACAATCTAGCTTTTCGCATCAGCGGCGAATGGTCACAAAAGGACAGCGATATAAATTATCCGAGCTATGAACAATATTCAAGTTTTGATGACTTTGCGATGGATGAATACTATCAGGTTCGGGGTAAGTTACTTTGGTTGCCAGTAGCCGACAGTGACACAACCCGTGTTCTGTTCAGCTATTCTCATGCTTTTGATAGTCCCGAATACAATAACATTGCCGGCCCAGACTGGCATGCTAGCTCACCCAGTTATGATGATCGCCGAGGTGATGTTTGGGGTGCGCTGACGCCTGCGTGGTCTCCTGTTCCATTACCAGTGTTTGAGGAGGCTCGCACAACCACTGTAGACAATTTTGGAATGCAAATAACACATGACATCAACAATAATCTGATGCTGACGACTATGACAGGACTAAGTCAGTCAACGACGAAACGGGATTCGATTAACGAAGGTACGCCAGGTGAGTCTATGGTTACTCAGGGTGCGTTTGATCAACAGATTTTGGCTCAGGAAGTAAGGTTAAATTATGACTCCGGCTTGTTACGGTGGGTTGCTGGGGCTTATGCCGCTAAGGAAGAAAATGATGCTTGGCGCAACTCTCGGCGTTCGAGCTATCAACAAAGCACAAACTCTGCAGATATCACTAACCTTGCTCTTTTTGGTGATTTTTCTTATGAATTCATCTCTGATTGGCGAGTTCTTGCTGGTAGCCGTGTTGATTATATTGATAAGAAACAGCATGCATTTTTTGCAGTAGATGGTACAGTTAGCTCAGATACATCCAACTCTTTCGATGATTTAGTCTTTATTCCGAAATTAGGTATTGAACATCAGCTGAATGAAAATAATACCCTCTCGTTGATTTATCAGGAAGGATACCGTGCTGGCGGTTCAGGAATTCGTTCGACGGATGGGTTCGTGTATTCATATGACCCAGAAGAAACCCAAAATTTGGAGTTATCGTGGCGCGGTTCTTTCCTACAGGATCGGCTGGATGTTACCGCAAATATTTTCTATCAGAAATGGCAGGATCAACAAGTTGAGATACGCTTTGATCCGGGTGTTGGGGCTTCGGGCTATGTTGTAAATGCAGGGGAATCCGAGTCTTACGGAATGGAGGCAAATGTCAACTATGTGGCTAGCGATATGTTGAATATCTATGCTGCAGTTGGTTTGCTGAAAACCGAATTCAAGGATTTCATTATTAGTACTGAAAATTACAAGGGTCTGTCATTTGCTAATGCTCCTGAAACCAGTATTGCGTTGGGCTTTCATTGGGGTAATGGAAGCGGTTGGTTTGGTGGAGGTTCGGCAAAATATGTCAGCTCATCAACTTCTCGACTTGAAGGAGGAGTTGATTCGCTTGTTACATTAAAATCTCATACCACGGTTGATGCTGAAGCAGGATATGCTTGGGGGAAAACAAAATTGACAGCCTATGCTATAAATGTGTTTGATGAAGAGTTTTTTACCTATGAGTTTGGTCCGAATTCCCTTGCCACATTGGGAGAACGGCGTGAGATTGGTATGCGTCTCGACTATGCATTCTAAATAAGCGATTGTTCCTATAAACTTTCATCCTTATTTTTTTAGAGTATTATTTTTGCTACTGGGCCTAAGTGCTACATTTTTTTTGTACTTTACTGTCTTTTATGCAACTGAAGATCAGGCGGGCACTCCATTGGAGGAGCAACTTGAGTCAAGGTTAAAAGAGATGGAAACTCCCGGGGCATTAGTGGGCATTTTCAAACCAGATGGATCTTCCCAGCAGTTTGCATTGGGGCTTGCTAATCTTAAAAGCAAGAAGCCCATGCAACTTGAGATGCATATGCGCATGGGGAGCATTACAAAACTGTTTGTCGGTACTGTTGCTTTACAACTTGCAGATGAAGGCAAAATATCGTTAGACGATCCTGTTTCAAAATACATCTCTGGTGTTCCTGCGGGTACGAAAATATCACTACGCCAGTTAGGTAATCACACCAGCGGTTTATACAACTCGATTGAGGATAGAAAATTTCAACAG
>DBOI01000121.1:0-258 GCA_002299245.1 Hydrogenovibrio sp. UBA650 | reverse complement strand
ATAGAAAATTTCAACAGGCAATCATGGATAATCCGGAAAAGGATTGGACAGCTAAAGAAGTTCTTCAATATGCTTTCAATAATGATTCTTACTTTGCCCCAGGAGCCGACTTTCGTTACTCCAACACAAATACAATATTGCTGGGAATGATCATTGAAAAAGTGACAGGGAAACCCTGGATTGAATCTCTGAACGAGAGAATTTTTAAACCACTTGAACTGAAGCATACTGGACTCCCCTCAAAAAAAGGTGATCTTC
>DBOI01000031.1 GCA_002299245.1 Hydrogenovibrio sp. UBA650 | reverse complement strand
GAGGAGATGAGTTTATGATAACAAGCCACATGTATTCAAGTTATGAAGACTGTATTAAAAGTGCTGATATTTTTTCAGCTGAAATTGGGCGTATCCTTAAAGAAACATATGTTATAGATTTTAACCATATTCATATTTCTGTGAGTATAGGAGTGAAACTTATTGATGGATCAGTAACTAGTTCTATAGAAGTTATTAAGGAAGCAGACATTGCTATGTATGAAGTTAAGTCTGCTGGGCGAGATGGAATTGTTAATTTTAATACAACACTATCTGCAAAAATAGGTAATACACTTGAAATGGAACGAAAGCTTTATTTTGCACTTGAACATAAGGAAATAGAACTTTATTACCAACCACAAGTGAATAAAGATGGACTTATACGTGGATGTGAGGTTTTAGCACGTTGGTATAATCCAGATTTAGGTATGGTCTCACCATTGGAGTTCATAAAAATTGCAGAAAAAACAGGTATTATCATAGACTTGGGGAACTTTATATTAGAAGAAGCGTTTAAGACACTCAACTCATGGGAAAAGAAAGAACATGCATTGGAACAGTTATCCATAAATGTGAGTGTTAGACAACTATTACATGATACATTTATTAATCGTATAGAGTATCTATGTAATAAATATCTTAATGAAAAGTCACAAAATAAAATTGTATTTGAAATCACAGAGACACTTCTTGAAGAAGATTTAAAAAAAGTTATTTCTGTGATGAAAAAAGTAAAAAAACTTGGTATAAGTTTTTCATTAGATGATTTTGGTACGGGCTATTCTTCTTTAAATTACTTACGTGAAATACCGATAGATGAGCTAAAGATAGATAGATCTTTTGTGAGCCATTTGGGAGAAAATAAGTCTGATGAGATGATGTTAAAAACAATCTTTACTTTGGCAGATATATTTGATTTGCATATTATTGCAGAAGGTATTGAAACAGATGCACAGTTTGAAATTTTAAAAACATATAACTGCCATCTTTTTCAAGGATATTATTTTGATAAACCACTTAAAAGAGATGATTTTGAAAGAAAGCTTTTTAAACAAAAGGTTAAAAAAGTGAATATGGAAATAAATAAAAAGAAAATCATTAATCGAAAAAATATTGTATAAAGTTTAAACTATTTTTAGAATAAATATGTCTTTCTAATGTTATAATCTTTTCATGTTAGAACAAAAGAATTATCAATTTTATAATAATCAAATCATTTTTATTATTCTCTCATCACTTATACCAGGTTTAGTTTTTACTATTCTGGCATGGATGAATCAGATAGTAACTGGAGCTTTAGTATGGTATGCACTACTCATATTGGTTTCAATATGGGGAATTATACTTAAATATCAATATGAATCTAAAGCAATGAACCCTGATGAATTATCACAGTGGTATGCAAAAGTTACAATATTTTATTATACAATTTTTTCTTTATGGACATTACTTTTTATTTTATATGCAGTAGAAGTTGAAAGTAAATTACATTACATTGTTATTTTTATGCAACTTGGATTTTCTGTAATAGCTTCAGCTTTATTGGTAATAGATAGAAAAATATTTGTGCCTATTCTTTTAATTCTTTTACTTCCTTTATCCTTTTATTTTTTCTATATGGATGTGTTATATGGATATGTATTAGCAGTATTTAATATGGTATTCCTAGGTATTTTACTTTATGCATCAAATAATACGTATAAGCTTATTCAGAAAAATGATTATCAAGCCAAACATGACATGTTAACAGGTTTATATAATCGGCGTTACTTTTTAGAGTATATGGAAAAAATGATTATACGCCTAAATAAATCAAAAAAGATAGCTTATTTATTACTGATTGATTTAGATCATTTTAAAACGATTAATGATTCTTTAGGACATGAAATAGGTGATCAAGTCTTGCAATCTGTTGCTAGACGGATTCAAAATTTTACTGAAGACAAGCATATTATTGCACGTTTTGGGGGAGATGAATTCACACTTCTAAGTCTTGAATATAAAGAGCAGGAGTACAATTCAGATGATGCATATGCACTTGCTAAAGAGTTATTGGATATATTAAAAGAACCCTATAGGATTAATCAGCATCGTCTTCATTTGAGTGCAAGTATAGGCATTAAACAGATTACCGCTTCTTCTTCTAATGGCAATGAATTTATAAAAGAAGCTGATATAGCGATGTATGAAGCTAAAGACGCAGGACGTGATGGTATTATCTTATTTAATGAGCATTTAGCAAAACGTGTGCAAGCACATCATGAAACGGAACAAAAACTTTATTTTGCATTTAAAGATAAAGCCATTAAGCTTTATTATCAACCTTTGTTTGATAAGAATAAAGTTATGATAGGGTGTGAAGCATTAGTAAGATGGAAAGATGGTGACACATATATTCCACCTGATATCTTTATTCCTATTGCAGAAAAAACAGGGCTTATTATTGATATGGGTTATTATTTACTTGAAGAAGCTTTTAAAACATTAGTTGAGTGGCACCAAAAGGGTATGCTTATACAGCATTTTGCAATAAATATTAGTGTAAAACAACTTTTAGTGGATACATTTTCAGATCATGTTGAAATATTGTGTGACCAATATCTTTCACAGAATGTAAGAGAAAAAGTATATTTTGAAGTAACGGAAAGTGTACTTGCAGAGGATGTATCTAAAATTATAGGGACAATGGATAAAATAAAGAGTTTAGGTATACAATTTTCTATGGATGATTTTGGTACGGGCTACTCTTCGCTGGCTACTCTGCGTCAGTTCCGGTCTAACTACCTAAAAATAGATAAACAATTCATTGACGAAGTCCACTGTAATGATGATGATCACGCGATTGTCTCGGCGACTATTTCAATGGCGCATGGTTTAGGTAAAAAAGTGATTGCTGAGGGAGTAGAGACAAAAGAGCAACTTGAAGCGCTCTGTGGATTAAAGTGTGATTTGATTCAAGGTTACTACTATGCCAAGCCAATGCCACTTAAACAGGCCTGTGAATTTATTAAACACAATTATAAGGCCTGTTAAAAAATCATTCGGCCTGTCAGGCTTTATCCACAATTCGGCTCTACAGAAACTAAGTAAAAACGCTATAATAGCGCTCATTTGATAATAAAACCGGCTCGCTAAAGTCGGATTTTGAAGAAAGAGCCGATGAGCGAACAGACCAAACAGCCTCTTGAAAGTGAAGTACTTCAACTCGAAGGGCAACAAAACCAGCAAACTGCAGACGAAAAAAAACCGGGCAAAAAACGCCGTTGGTTGCTGTGGTTTGTACTCGTCAACTTCATACTTGGTGGCTTGATTGCCTCTGCGGCAGCTCTCTACTATTATCTGACTATCTATCCAACCCTCCCCAATCCGGCAGAATTGAAGACGGTCTCTTATCAAGTACCATTAAGAATTGTGACTGAGGATGGCAAACTCATCAGTGAAATCGGAACCAAGAAACGTGTTCCACTTGAGTATTCTGAAATTCCTGAACGTATGACCCAAGCGATTATTGCCTCAGAAGATGAGCGTTTTTTTGAGCACGGCGGTGTTGATTATAAAGGGATTGCTCGAGCGGTTTTTGAGTTGGTTACAACTGGGAGTAAGAAATCCGGCGGTTCAACCATTACCATGCAGGTCGCGCGTAACTTCTTTTTGACTCCCGAAAAGAGCTACATGCGTAAGTTCAATGAGATTATTCTGTCCTACAAGATTGAAAGCCAGCTTTCTAAACAAGAAATTCTTGCTCTTTATCTAAACAAGATATTCCTAGGCCACCGTTCCTATGGTGTTGCCGCCGCTTCAAAAACTTATTATGGCCGTCCTATCAGCGAACTCACGCTTGATGAATATGCTATGATTGCCGGCCTGCCAAAAGCGCCTTCTAGTTATAATCCGCTGGCTAATCCTGATCGCGCCAAGCTTCGTCGTAACTATGTTTTGCGGCGAATGAATGAACTTAATTTTATCACCGATGAAGAGATGAAAGCTGCTCAAGCGATCGAAGTTCACGCTGAAAAATACGCGCCAATTATTGATGTTGAAGCGGGTTATGTGGCTGAAATGGCGCGTAGTTTTGCAATGGAAAGATTTGGCAGCGAAGCCCTTCAAAATGGACTGACCATTGTCACCACTTTAGATAGTGAACTGCAACAGAGAGCCAATCAGTCGGTTCGCCATGGGTTACAGCGTTACGAACGGCGTCACGGTTATCGCGGCGTGATTAAAAACCTTGATCTGAACAGTTTTGATGATGAAAAAGCCCTGTTAAAAGAGCTTAAAGATGTTTCTAATTTTGGTGATCTGTTTGTCGCAGTTGTGACTGATCTTGCTCCCAAAGCAACTAAAATACTGACTGAAAATGGTGAGCAACTTGTGCTGCCATTTGAAGATATGACTTGGGCCGCGCCATATAAGAGTGTCAATTGGGTGGGCGAAAAGCCAAACAAACCAGCCGACTTTTTACAAGTTGGTGATCTGATCTATATTCATGAGTTCGAAGGTAAGTGGCAGCTTGCTCAAGATCCAAAAACCGAATCCGCACTGGTTTCAATGAGCTCTGAAGACGGTCGGGTCTACGCCATGGTAGGCGGCTTTGACTTCTTTAAAAACAAATTCAACCGCGCCACTCAAGCGCGCCGCCAAGTGGGTTCAAATATCAAACCATTCCTCTATTCAGCAGGTCTGGAAAATGGGATGACAGCGGCCACCACAATTAATGATGCGCCGGTGGTATTTCATGATAAAAACCTTGAAGATTACTGGCGTCCTGAAAACTATTCAGGCCGATTCTACGGGCCAACCCGGTTGCGAATGGCACTGGCGTTTTCTCGAAATCTGGTTTCAGTACGCCTGCTGAGAAAACTCGGTATTGCCAATGCTGCCAACTACATCCAGCGTTTTGGTTTTCCGAATGAAGAGATTGACAAGCATCGTGATCTGTCGCTCTCATTGGGAAGTGTTCAGTTTACCCCGCTTGAAGTAGCCCGTGCTTACGCTGCTTTTTCAAACACTGGATTTTTAATTGAACCTTATGTTATCTCCAAAGTCCTCGACTATAACGGTGATGTTATCTATCAAGCAGAACCTAAAGTTGCCTGTGTCAATAGCCAGTGTGTAGAGGGCGACGAGCGCAATGCACAACGCATTATTGAAGAGCGCAACGCCTATTTGATGAACACCATGATGCAAGACGTGATTCGTTTTGGTTCGGGTAAAAAAGCCAAGGCGTTGAAGCGAGAAGATATTGGCGGTAAAACCGGGACGACCAATGATCAGAAAGATGCCTGGTTCTCAGGATTTAATCCTAATATGGTCACTACTGTCTGGGTCGGTTTTGATAATCCAAGTACGCTCGGTCGCAGTGAAGTTGGGGGGCGCGCCGCTCTACCAATCTGGATGGAGTATATGGAACTGGCTTTAAACAAATATCCTAATCAGCCACTGTTACAACCTGAGGGCATTTTGACAGTTTCAGTTGATAAGGAAACGGGTCAGGCAGTGCCAAGTAATTCGCCTGGCTCGGTTGAAGAGCTTTTCCGTGAAGAAAATGCGCCAGAAGTTCCGTTGGTATCCGAAAAGCAGATTGAGCAGATCACTGAAGAGTTATTTGATTAGGATTTGTTGTTTATGAATTGGGACGATTTTTCACACTATCTGAGTGAACAACTACAAAAACCCATTCATATTGAATCGGCCGCACCGGTATCTGGCGGCGATATTCACCAGGCCTTTCATCTACAAACCCAAGATGGCAGTTATTTCCTTAAAACCAACGGTTCTTCATCTCTAGGGCTTTTCCAAACTGAAGCTCACAGCTTACAGGCGATTGCCCAATCTAATAGTATTCGTTGCCCACAGGTTTACGGTTACGGAATATACAATCAACAGGCCTGGTTGCTGATGGAACACCTTCACTTTGTGCATGGCGGTGATGACTGTCAACGCGGCAAAGCTCTGGCACAGATGCACAAACAGATCAATCATGACAGTATGCCGTTTGGTTGGTTTGAAGATAACTTTATTGGTCATACCCTACAAAAAAATCAGTGGCATTTTCAATGGCTGACGTTTTATGGCCAGGAGCGCCTGCTGCCGCAGTTAGAGTTGGCGCAAATCAATGGCGCCAAACGCAGTCTCTATGACCTGGGTACAGAGTTAATTGATGCTCTGCCATTTTGGTTTCAGAACTATTCGCCAGAGGCATCTCTTTTACACGGCGATCTATGGGGTGGTAACAGCGCCTTTGTCGATGTGGATAGCGAAGAAACAGAAGCCGTTATTTTTGATCCTGCCAGTTATTATGGGGACAGGGAAACCGATATTGCCATGACCGAACTGTTTGGCGGTTTTAGTCAGGCTTTTTATCAAGGTTATAACCAAGTATTACCTCTCGATCAAGGTTACCAGAGCCGCAAACCGCTCTACAACCTTTACCATATTCTCAACCACTTCAATCTATTTGGTGGCCACTATCAACAGCAGGCTCTAAACACCATCTCATCGCTGTTAGAGAAGGCTAAATAAGTCGATGTAATAAGTTTTCGGCAAAGCCTCATTGTAGTGAAGCTTTTATGACTTAATTAAAGTCCGTATAATATCGCTCCAATTAATTAACAGTCAATCAGGACATAACCCATGAAACTTATTCTTTTAGGCGCACCTGGTGCCGGTAAAGGTACACAAGCTCAATTTTTAACTAAGCAGTTTGATATTCCGCAAATCTCTACGGGCGATATGCTGCGAGCAGCGATCAAAGCGGGTACCGAGCTTGGTAAACAGGCTAAAGCAGCAATTGATGCAGGTCAGTTGGTTACCGATGAAGTGATTATTGGAATGGTGAAAGAGCGCATCACTGAAGACGATTGTGCCAATGGTTTTTTGTTAGACGGTTTCCCTCGCACAGTTCCGCAAGCAGATGCGGTTGCTGAAGCAGGAGTTGAAATTGATGCAATAATCGAAATTGATGTTGCGGATGAAGTGATTGTTGAGCGCATGTCAGGCCGTCGTTGTCACATGGCTTCTGGCCGAAGCTACCACGTAGTTTACAATCCGCCAAAAGTAGAAGATAAAGACGATGAAACCGGTGAAGATCTGGTTCTTCGTGATGATGATAAGCCAGAAGTCGTTAAAGATCGTCTTGATGTTTATCACAAACAGACTGCTCCTTTGATCGATTACTACACTGATGCAGCGGAAAAAAATGATGCAATGCAGTACATCAGAGTAGATGGAACTCTTCCGATTGAAGAGGTTGAAAAGGCTATTTTAGATAAGCTTTCTTAAGCAAATAAAAACCAATATTACAGCATAATAACCTTGTAAATCATGAGGATAAGTTTGATCTTAAGTAGTAATGCATATTTACTCTATCCTCATGGTTTTGCTTTAATAAAAGTGATTTTTTAATTTGCGAAGTCAATGATTTGTTATGACTGAAACCTACAAAAAACACAAAATCAATCGTATTAATAAGCCTTCAAAAATGATCGAAAGGGGGCCTGACCGTCGCAACAGTTTAGAGCGACGTGCTGACATTCGTGATGCCTCTTTTTACAGACGGTTCAGTTGGTGGCTTCGTTCTTTTATCAATCCCCGGTTAGGTATTGATCGCCGTCAAGGTATTGACCGCCGTAAAAACCGTCGTTTTTCAGACAAAATCAGCCCGCAATCTTCGCTAACTCAGGAAGAAATTAATCAGTTAATTGGTTCTGCTGACTAAGCTTAAACATCAATTTCTCTTGCCATAAATATTTTTATATCCCAATAAATAAATCTTTTGATTTCATTTCATCAAGCCTGTTCATATAAAATTCCCGACATAAAACAACAGATAACCTACTTATATTATGGTTAATTTGTGGCCGCTTATAACCTTTGGTCAAGGTGAGTAAGCATTTTAGTCGAACTTAACAGCGCTCGATTCTGAAGCGTAAAGGTGGTAGCTATGAACCACAGAATTATTTATGGTTTTCTGGCAGTCTCTGCTATGAATTCCGCTATGGCAGAAAATATAAATCCAATTGCAAAAGGTCAAGCAATGGCTTGGCAATGTGCTCCCTGTCACGGTACTAACGGTCAGGAATTTGAAGAGTCGATGCCTCCAATCGCAGCTATGCCTGCCGAACAATTCACCAAAGCGATGCTTGATTTTCGTCAAGGAGATCGTCCAGCAACCATTATGGATCGAGTAGCCAAAGGCTTTACGGATGAAGAGATCAAGGCGATGGCTAGCTGGTTTGAATTACAACCTAAAAAGCAGTGGGTGGACACCAGTTTAGAAGAAGCTCAGCTTTCGTTGGATGCGACAAGGGGGCAAAAATGAGTCAGTTAGAACACAAAACCTTTGAGCAGAAAATCAATCGTCGTGATCTGATTAAACTGTTTGGAGCCTCTGTTGTTGCCGCTTCTGGGATTTTTGGTGCCAGTGAAAAAGCCTTTGCTAAAAATGCGCCGAATGTCGTGGTTTTAGGCGGTGGTGTTGGTGGCTCATCTTTTGCCAAGTACCTGCGTTTTGCCAATCCGGATGTCAAAATCACCCTTATTGAAAAACACCCGGAATACATTACCTGCTTTAGAAGTAATGATGTCATTGTGGGTATGCACACTCTGGATGAATTGACTTTTAATCATCAGGTTCTGCAGTCCAAGTACAAGGTGAATGTACTGATTGATGAAGTTACAGGAGCCGATTTCAGCAAAAAAACAGTCAAGACAGCCAAAGGTGAAACTTTGGCCTATGACAAGCTGGTTGTCTCTCCGGGTATCGATTTTAAATTTGCAGACACTGAAGGTTTCGATGCCGAAGTTGCGGCAGGAAAATTCCCTCACGCCTACAAAGCTGGCGCAAAAACTCTAGAACTGAGGAAGCAGTTGATTAACCTGCCTAAAGGCGGAACCGCGATTATTGCGCCACCGGAAAACCCATATCGTTGCCCTCCTGGGCCTTATGAAAGAGCGTCGCTTTTTGCCGATTATCTAAAGGTTCATAATCCTACTGCTAAGCTGTTGGTGCTTGATCCAAAAGATCGCTTTACCAAAGACGGGCCTTTCAAAAAAGCCTGGGAGCGTCTCTATGGTTTCAAAACCGATAACGCTATGATTGAGTGGGTTTCTGGTTCAGAGGGTGGAAAAGTAAATCGTTTGGATACTAAAAACATGACGGTTGAAACCGACAGTGGAAACCACAAGGCAGACTTAATCAATCTAATACCAAATCAACGCGCCGGAAAACTGGCACAGAACCTTGGCCTGACCAATAACTCTGGTTGGTGTCCAGTTGACAGAAACTCAATGGAGTCTTTGCTGCATAAAGAGGTCTATGTATTAGGTGACAGTACCATTGCTGATGCCATGCCAAAGTCAGGTTACTCGGCAAATTCACAGGCCAAGGTTTGTGCCCAGGCTGTTTCCGATACTCTTCAAGGTAATCAGCTTGGCAAGGCAGTTTACGCCAATGTTTGCTTTAGTTTGGCAGGTGAAAACTACGGTGTTTCAATTTCCGCAATCTATGAAGTTCGCGATGGTTTAATCCAACCAAAAGGTGGTTCGGCTGGCGTATCGCCAATTACCGATAAAGCAGGCCTGCCAATTTTGGAAGCGACTTATCAGAAAAACTGGCAACGCAATTTTGTAAAAGATGTCTTCTCCTGAGACATAAAGCTAAAGAGGAAATGATTATGTCTAAAAAATATCTATTACTTGCGGCTTTGTTTGGCGTGACTCTGATTGCAACCAAAGCGATCTCCGGTGACCACCAAAACCCAGCAGGTGCAAAACCGTGGGGCGGAATGTCTCTGGATCAAAAAGTTGGCTCCATGCCAAAGGGTGATGTCTCTCGTGGTCAAGATGTCCACAACAATATGATGTGTAACAGTTGTCACGGTGTGATGGGTAGTTCGGCTTCTCGCAATTACCCAAGCCTAAAAGGCCAGGGAGAGCAGTATATCGTCAAGATGATGCTGAACTACCAACAAGGGCCACGCTGGCATGGCAATAATAAGACTGCGCCAATGGTTCGTCTTGCAAGATCAATGGACGATCAACAAATTGCTGATCTTGCAGCTTATATGTCGGATCAAAAATTACAGGCCTGGGAATTGGCCAAGCCTGTTGATCAAGCGGCAATTAAAAACCTGGTTATGGCGGGTGATCCTAACCGTGGAATTACAGGCTGTGCATCTTGTCACGGCGTGAAGGGCGAAGGTATGGCAACCATGCCAGCACTGGCTGGACAAGTACCGGAGTTTTTCAAAAAAGCCACAAAAGCATTCCGTACCGCGCATGGTGTTGAAGGCGCAAACCCGATGATGCGCATGATTGCAGATGGCTTAACTGACGAAGAAATCGATGCCTTAGCCGCTTACTATGCTGCACTGCCGTTAGTTGCCGAAGCAAAATAAAAGGTATAATTCCGAGCAGATTATTTAAAGGGACTTAATATGGGATGGTCAGCTTGGGCATTAGACAATTTATGGCTGGTTGCCGGTGGATCACTGGTAATCAGCTTGTTACTCCACTTTGTGATTACCTGGTTGTTTAAAAACTCCGGTAATAAACAAGTCGTTAACGAAACTGAGCAAACAGATAAAGCGGACCAAAAATACACGTTACGTTAAAAACAACAGGCCTGTTGTTTTGCGCCTAAATGGCTAACTCAATAAATTTTCTCTGCTGAACCCGGCTAGTCAGTTTGATTGGCTAGAAAACGTCCCTGACTTAAATGCTCATGTAGCACTCGCCATGATTGAAGATCTCTTTTGATAACAGTGGTACCTCGTCCAGAGCCAGAAACCTTGTTGCCGTCAATTAACCCCGACCATGCAAAGTCATAAACACATACCGCTAAATCTTCGGTTTCAGAGAGTCAGGTAAGATTATTGATGTGGTAATCGTCGTCCTTAATTGTGTCAAAGTTCTTTTTAATGGCAGAAGCTATTTGAGCTTTTCCTATATGAGCTGAGTGATTGCTAAAGAAGTAGATTGCACCGTCATCGATTAGATCCACAATTGCCTCGAGATCATATCCATTACTCAGATACTGCTGCATAAACTCGGTTGGTGTTTGGTTCATAATAATCTGCCACTTGAAGTTTACGAATTATTGGGGGCGAACATGATAATTGCCATTCCCAATATTGCGATGGCCGAACCAACAATATCCCAACTTGTTGGACGAACACCATCTATTAACCATAACCACATAATCGCCATAAAAACATAAACACCGCCGTATGCAGCATAGACTCTTCCGGTGTTTGTTGGATGCAGAGAAAGCAACCATACAAATAGTGCAAGGCTAAAGGCAGCAGGCACTAACAGCCAAATAGTTTTATCTTCTCGCAACCATAGATAGGATAAATAGCAGCCTATAATCTCTGCCAGAGCGGTGAGTAGAAATAGTCCGACTGTTTTTAGTTCAGGAAAAATAATCATCCCCTTAGTCTGTGAATTGCGATTAGTTTAGTTTTACTATGTTTTGATTGCTTTAGTATAAAACTCACCATTGATTTCAGTGCTCTTTGAAGAAATTGTGCACTTGGCTTCAAACTCAAAACCACACTTAAGTAGTACTTTTTTAGAGCCGATATTCCCTTGCATAATCCTGGCGACAACTGTAGATACAGATGGAAATTTAGCACTAGATAACAGCATTTTCAAAGATTCTGTGGCAATGCCATTATCCCAGTACTCTTTACCAACCCAGTATCCAACTTCTACCGAATCCTTTTCGTGAGGCCAATGACGTGGTCTAATAGATT
>DBOI01000144.1 GCA_002299245.1 Hydrogenovibrio sp. UBA650 | reverse complement strand
GAAAACTCAGGCTTTACCAGACTACACCACTCTAAAAGGTGAAAAACTACTTGTGGTGCATGGCGATAAATATGACAGTGTAGTGCAAACCAGAAAATGGCTAGCGATTTTAGGTGACTGGGGCTATGAGACTCTTGTTAGGCTGAACACTCACTTTAATCGGGCACGGCGTATTTTTGGGTTTAAATACTGGTCTCTATCAGCTTTTATTAAACAAAAGGTTAAGTCAGCAGTATCTTTCATTTCCGCTTATGAAGAAGCGGTTGTCAAAGACTGTGAACTCAACGGCTACGATGGTGTAGTCTGTGGCCACATTCACCACCCTGAAATTCGTGAAATTTCTGGTAAATCCTATTACAACTGCGGTGACTGGATAGAGTCTTGTACCGCAATTGTTGAAACAATGGATGGTGAAATGAAACTGCTTCGCTGGGTAGAGATTGATCATGTTCATAACCCAGTAACAACCGAAAGTTCAAGTAAAACAACCGAATCAGAACTAAAAACAGCTTAAGCTTAGCAACTTTAGATTCTGGGCCTTTGGCTTGAACCATCTAGCCATGAAAAAACTTGTCGATTGCTATCTTGCTAAGATCCATTATTTATTTTAAAAGTACACCTGAAAAGACTGCCCTTTCCAAGGACACTTTCAACATCTAAATGTGCTTGATGTCTTTCTAAAACATGCTTCACAATGGCTAACCCCAGGCCAGTCCCTCCAGTAACTCGAGAACGATCTTTATCAACCCGGTAGAAACGTTCTGTTAGCCTTGGAATATGCTCTTTAGAAATTCCCAGGCCTTGATCTTGTACTTCAAAAATTGCGTTATCCTTATTTTTATACCAACGAACCGTAATATCTCCACCATCAGGGGAATAACGAACCGCATTGGAAACCAAGTTGGTAAACACACTTTTCAAAGGTTCTAGATAACCCTTATAAGTAAGATTTTGATCTATTTCAAAATTGAATCGATGGTTCTCACTACTCAGCTGAAGCACATCTTTTTCTAGTTGAATTAGAATAGACGGTACAGGAACATCTTCTAAGTCTGAAGTGATCGACTCGGCTTCAATGGTCGAAAGAGTCAAGAGGTCTTCAATAATCGCTTGCATACGATGAGACTGGGTATCCATGTGCTCGAGAGGCAGACGCCAATCCGGTAACTGCTCGCGGTGATCCACCATGATCTCGAGGTATCCGCGAAGAACGGTCAAAGGCGTGCGCAGTTCATGGGACGCATTGGCAATAAAATCACGGCGTATTTGGGCAAGCTGGTAGAGTTCAGTTATGTCTCTAACGACCAGTAATTTGTGGTTATCAAAGTATGGAATCAGTTGGACATCATAAGTTCTTGCCTGCACACCTGGAAGTGTAACTTTAATGGAACCGCTTGAATTTTCCGCTCGCAAATACTGTATAAAATCGGGTTGGCGAATAACCGATTCTATTTTACTGCCGACATCTTGCCGACGGACGCCTATCATCTCTTTAGAGACGGCATTAAACCACTCAATCTTATTCATTTGATCAAGTGAAATAATTCCATCGGGAATCAACATTGAAGCAGCTTTAAACTGCTCTGATTTGTATAAATTGATATCAACATGCTTCTCTAAAGCACGCTGTTTTTTGGAAACCAGGTAAGATAACTCGCTCCAGAAACCTGAAGCCGGAGGGAATGATTTTTGTGTCCGACCATCCATCCAGATTTCGAATTTTCTCATACTCCAGAGGTGTCTGAAAATATAGAAAACAAAGAACAGTATAAGGAAACTAAGCCAGTCATCAACCAACCAGCCGATGAACAGGAATATCCATAGGCTGGTAATTAACCATGTTAACTCTCGCTTAACACCATTTGAAAACAAACCCAGTTCTCCTCTAAAGGATTCAGGCTACTTCACTACAGCAGCAAAACGGTACCCTGATCCGCGAATTGTCTGAATATAATCTGCAACACCACTTGGCTCTAACAGCTTTCTCAAACGACGAATATGAACATCAACGGTTCTTTCTTCGACAACCACATTAACACCCCAGACATGATCTAGTAACTGAGTTCTAGAGAAAACTCGATTCGCATGAGTCATAAAAAAGTGAATCAACTTGAACTCTGTTGGGCCAAGCTTGATTTCATCTTCATCAACATAAAAACGGTGAGAGTCGATATCAAGACGCATTTTACCTGATGTAATAAGACTGGCTTCCTCGACCTCATTAGTCTGACGACGTAAAATCGCTTGTATCCTTGCTACCAAGGCACGTGGGGAGAACGGCTTTACGACATAGTCATCGGCCCCTGATTCAAAGCCTTTGACTTGATCCTCTTCTTCACCACGAGCAGTCAGCATAATGATTGGCAGATGCGCAGTCTTATCATTTTGTCGAAGTCTTTTTGCCAATGATGTTCCTGGAGTACCAGGCATCATCCAATCTAGTAGAATCACATCAGGCATTACCTCCAAGGCAATCTTCCACCCGTCTTCTGCATTATCGGCTTCTAGAACTTCATACCCTGATGCACTTAAAGTAAATTTAAGCATATCTCGGATAGCAGCTTCATCTTCAATAACAAGAATTTTACTCTGACTCACCATAACTCCTAGTGCATTAAACCTTCCAACAAAATCGTTTACTCGCTGATGCTATTCAAGAAACCGGCCAATTTTTTCGAGTTCATGTGACGCACATCATTACCTTTAATCAGGTAGACAATACTCTCAGCTATATTAACTATGTGAGCTGCAATACGTTCACTGGCTCTGATTGAATAAATCATCTGCATAATATACTCTGCCATGCCATCATCATTGCTATTCAGAGAATTCTGAATCTCAAGTAAAGCGGCATCTTTGATCTCTATGGTTCGATCCTCGTCATCGACAATGTCCGCCACTTCTGCTAAATCTAGTTGAGCAAAGCTGGTTAGTACACTATTTAGCATTGATAAATCAATCGAAATCATCTCAATCAATGATTTAAAGCCCGGCAAAGTTTCACAAGGAATATCATGAACCTTAGACATCTTAACAGCCAACTTCACAGTATTAACAACTTCATCACCAATACGCTCAAGATCAACCGCTATACGAATTGCACTTACAATCAAGCGTAAATCAGATGCCGCCGGCTGTTGACGAGCCAAAACTCTTGCACAAAGTCGGTCAATTTCCATCTCTTCTTTGTTTACCAGCTTATCAACTTGCTTGATCTCTTTAGCAAGAACTTTATTCTCACACTTGATCGCTTCAAGTGCATTTTGTAGTTGTTCTTCTACCAATCCACCCATCTCAAGAACCTGGTTGAAAAGGTCTTCCAAATTCTGGTTATACTTCTCAGAAATGTGAGATTTAAACTCTGTTCTTTCCATTAATCCATCTCCTAGTCTGGCCAATCAGATTAACCATAACGTCCTGTAATGTAATCTTCAGTGCGCTTAACCTGAGGATTAGTGAATAAACTGTCGGTATCGGTGTACTCAATCAAGTCACCCATATACATAAATGCGGTGTAATCTGAAACACGAGCAGCCTGCTGCATATTGTGAGTAACAATTAAAATAGTGAAGTCTTTTTTCAATTCAAAAATCAGCTCTTCAATGGCCAATGTTGAAATAGGGTCAAGTGCAGAAGTTGGTTCATCCAGTAGCAGTACATCTGGCTTGATTGCAATCGCACGCGCAATACACAAACGTTGCTGCTGACCACCAGAGAGTCCCAGTGCATTATCATCCAAACGCTCTTTAACCTCTTCCCACAAACCTGCGCCTTTCAATGCCCACTCAACAGTTTCATCCAGAATACTTTTATCAGTAATTCCCAGAATACGTAGCCCATAACAGACATTTTCATAAATAGATTTTGGAAATGGGTTAGGTTTTTGGAATACCATTCCCACCCGACGACGCAGTGCCGCGACATCCATGTTTTTGGCATACATGTCTTCACCGTGCAAATTCATAGTACCTTCAACACGGACGATATCAATTAAGTCATTCATTCGGTTAAAACAGCGTAATAAAGTTGATTTACCACAGCCAGACGGCCCGATAAATGCAGTTACTCGGTTTTCCGGGATAACCATATTGATATTCTTTAGACCTTGTTTTTCTCCATACCAGAGATTCCAGTCTTGCACATCGATGGCAATTTTTTCATTATCCAAAGACATCTCACGGTCTTCACGGTCTAATGAAATTGCTACGTTTTGTTCAGTCATAAAATTGTCCTCAAAACTTGGCTTGAAGCGTCATTCTAACGCCATTCAAAAATCTTAAATTCTGTTTAGTTTTCTAACGATTAATTATCTAGAGCTTTATATTTCTCACGCAGGCGGTTACGAATTGAGATCGCACCTAAATTTAGGCCTACGATAATTATTACCAACAACAATGACGTTGCGTATACCAGCGGTTGCGAAGCCTCAACATTCGGGCTCTGGAAACCGACATCATAAATATGGAAACCAAGGTGCATAAACTTACGGTCCAGATGCACAAATGGCGCAATCGTATCGACAGGCAGTTCTGGGGCAAGTTTAACAACCCCAACCAACATCAATGGGGCTACTTCACCCGCTGCACGAGCGATCGCTAGAATCAGGCCTGTCATAATGGCAGGTGTTGCCA
>DBOI01000015.1 GCA_002299245.1 Hydrogenovibrio sp. UBA650 | reverse complement strand
ACACCTGCCAATTCAACGGCAATGTAACCACTACCAATGACTGCGACTTTTTTAGGCTGCTCAGTTAAAGCAAAAAAGCCGTCAGAAGTAATTCCTAAATCTGCATTTTCAGTTTCTTGTGGAACTGTTGGCGTACCCCCCGGCGCAATTACAATGGTTTCTGCGGTATAAGTTTTACCGTCAACCTCAACTGTGTGATCATCAATAAAGCTACCCCAGCCTTCAAGTATATCAACACCAAGCTCATCCATATAACCACCGTACCATGTGGTAATGTTATTAATGTATTGTTCGCGCTTCTCAACAAGCGTGCTCCAATCAAAGCCATTCCGTTCAATAGAAAAACCAAAGTCCGGCGCATCACGCAAGGCTTCAGCTATGTGAGCACCAAACCACATTACTTTTTTTGGAACACAACCTATATTGACACAAGTACCGCCCAGCTTTTTGGCCTCAACCACCGCACATTTTTTGCCATAGTCTCGAGCCCGCTCAACCACTGAAAGTCCGCCACTTCCGGCACCAATTGCAATTAGATCATAATCATAACTCATGATTGTTCCTTCATTTTTCTGACCGCAAATCAATCAAATTTACGGGCAGATCACTTGTCGATAAATAAAAAAAGCCGATAGTTTGAATCAATATCGGCTTTCTTAAAATTTTGGTATTTTAACTTAATGCTATTTGATTAACCAAGGAATACCTCTAGATCATCAGACCCACCAATATGCTCACCTTCGATAAACACTTGCGGAACGGTTGCTGCATTAGCTACTGCACGCAAAGTTCTTGAAGTCACGCCAGAGTTAGAGACATCAATCTCTTCATAAGCAATGTTATTGTCTTCCAATAGAGCTTTTGCTTTAGCACAGAATGGGCAGCCAACTTTAGTAAAAATAGTTGCCACTTTTGTTGCCTTAGCTTCTGGATTAATATAGTTCAGCATGGTGTCTGCATCTGAAACTTCAAATGGGTCACCTGGAACTTCTGGCTCAACAAACATTTTCTCAACTACGCCATCTTTAACCAGCATTGAGTAACGCCATGAACGCATTCCAAAACCAAGGTCTTCTTTATTAACCAGCATGCCCATTCCATCTGTGAAGTCACCGTTTCCGTCTGGAATCAGAGTAACCTTGTCTGACTCCTGGTCTCTGGCCCATTCGTTCATTACGAAGGTGTCATTAACTGACATACAAACGATTTCATCTACTCCGTTCTCAAAGAAAACAGGAGCAAGCTCATTGAAACGCGGTAGGTGAGTAGAAGAGCATGTTGGTGTAAACGCCCCAGGTAGAGAAAATACTACAACGGTTCTACCTTTGAAAATATCATCTGAATTTACATCAACCCACTCATGGTGTACTCGAGTGCGGAATGTAACGCTGGGTACCATTTGCCCTTCACGATTTGCTAATGCCATTTGTTTCTCCTAAATGTTTTTTTAAGTCTATTTAACGATGCGTTCGACCCTTGCTATCGTTAAGTTGGATGTATTTTAGACAAGCCGAGCCGATTAGTAAAATTAATTGTATTAACCAATACGATAGTTTTTTACTATATGTAAATTTCCCAACCTTACGACACTATATCTACTGCAAAGTTGAGCCTTGCAAAGAGCGCATAAAGGGTTCTAATAAATCCTTTTCTTGCGCATATTTCATCATCAAACCTAAAATAGCTTGATCTTCATGTTGAGATGCTATTCGTGCGCAAAGTTGAAAATCACGATCAGTGACACTGCCCTTAAATCCACCCAACTCAAGAAGAGCCGCGACCATGCCAACATTTTTTAGCAAGCAAGCAGCCTGAATAGGCTTAACCACTTCGCCAGCAGCATCTTTAGCAACTTCTTTTTGAGGAGTGACAAAATGCTCCTGAACTAAAACCATTGTCATCCAGTAATTCATTTCCGGAGCTTCTTCACTTTCAAGCACATTCATAAATGTCTCAAAAGGATCTATACCCTTATCCCTAATTAACCCAGATACAATACGAGAAAATGGCGCTCGCTGTGCCTCATCTAAATTCAATAAATTCATTAAATAACTACCCTGTACTCTTTAAGGTCATCATTATAAATCCATTTAACCTCTTTCTATCTCTATTTGACTTCCTGAACATGCAACGGAGACGCCGCTCCTAAATGGCAACACCAAGCAAAGCTTATTGATACATAAACACTACTTATCACTAAATACAAATAATTTTTATTTCTATATAAGCATTTTCTGATATTAAAATTTCTCTTCCCCACAGAGGGAAATTTAAAGAATAAGGAGATAACAATGAAACCCGTTCAGTTTCAGGTGTTACATATTTTGGCTGCATTAGGTGCCGGTGGCATGACCGCATCGTTCTTTTTTGTTGTTAATTTTATGACCGAACACCCCCACCCATTTATCGATTTTGATAGTTTGATGGCCAATTATATTGGTCAAACAGATCTGCTAAGCCTTATTGTTCAGTTATATATTGTAGGCACCGTGATCTCGGCCACTATTCACTTCTGGCTGCTTTCACGCTGGTTTAAAGGCTTTAATCAGTTCCGAAAAACTCAGGCCTTCAATGATTTGATGAACTCTAATAAAGAAGTCCAGCTCATGGCGATTCCATTGACACTAACTATGTCAATGAATGTATTCTTTATGCTTGGTGCCATATTTATTCCAGGCCTGTTCTCGGAAATCACCTTGTTTGGAATGACGGCCAAACTGTTTGACTTTATGCTGGTATTTGCAGGCATTTACTTTACCGGCATGCTCTACCTGGCCTTAAGAATCTTCGCTATTTACTGGTCCAGACTGACAGACGGGCACTTCGATTTCATTGAAAATGCTAATCTTGCGCAGATGCTTGCCATTTTCGCTTTCGGCATGATCGCAGTAAGTATCAGCGCATTAAGCATCAGTAAAGTTGAAGGAATTGCAGTATACGGTATGAGCATGGGCTATATTGTTTTATCCCTTGCCTTAATTCTTGGAGCCATCAAGCTACTGCTAGGCTTCAAATCTATTTTTGAACACGGCATGGCAGCACCCGCAACAGTAACTCTGCTGCTTCCAGTTGCCATTATAGGAATGATTACCGTCGCCCTTTTCCGCAACGACATAGGAGTCATGCACACGCTGCACACAGAGAGAGACACCGGCTACCACCTATTGATTTTTACAATCGGTATCGGCGTATCCTTTTTTATCGGACTGTTTGCCCTGAGTGTAATGAAGAAAAAAGAGTATTTCAAAAAACTTAAGAGCAATGAACTTGATGCTTCAGCTTTTGCCTTGATCTGTCCAGGCTTTGCTTTTGAGGTTCAATTGGTACTTTGGTTAAATGTCGGCTTGGTATTTACTGGTATTGTCAGCTACGGCAGTTGGGCATTCTTTAGCCTGTGGGCGCCAATGATTGTGCTACAAGCGGTTACCATCTACTTCATGTTTATACTACTTAAGCACAACAGATTTTTAAATTTCCAAACAGTAGCCAACAACTAAGGTCTAGTAGACGTTGCAGCCGCTCAACTGAGCGGTTGCCTTATATCAGCCACAACCGTAGTTATCACTGCTTGAAACCGCATATGAAAATATTTACATAAAATATTTTCGTGAGAAAAGCATACTCGTCGCTTGGGGTAAGAAACTTTTTTGACTATGTTCAAGAACAGTTTGGAATACGCTTGGCAAACCAAGCGTGCATGAATCCAGACTGAAAGAACTGAACTGGCAGTTGAAACCCACCAGATTCAATAATTGCTGCGACTTGATGTGGGGTTAAGACGTTGACATCATTTTTGTACATCTCTTTCATCTGATCTCGTTCTTCTTGAAATTATTAGGGTCAAATTATTAGGGTCAGAGTAA
>DBOI01000135.1:9255-15508 GCA_002299245.1 Hydrogenovibrio sp. UBA650 | reverse complement strand
CTCGGTCTATCGGGATAAATTGAACGGCCATTTTGCTTTCCTTCGGCTGGTTTTTCGTTGTACGCTTATTTTAACCTACTACACGTGGTAAGTCCGACAGGCTCCTAGGATATCTCTCTCAAGTATGTGACAGTAGTGGCACCAACTGGCGGTATAGAAAATAACCACAGGCACGTTTTTCTTTGCTGCAACCTCAGCGGTTTTTTGCAAATCTGTGGCTAATGGAAATGCATCATTTGCGTTGGCACAACCAGATATAGCGCCGCTTAATAGCAGAAACCCTGTCAGAATAAATCTTTTAAAAAACTTAAACAGAATGTTGTTCATCGACCCTTTCCTTATTTTTTGTATAGAGGCCTGTTAATTTGACAGGCCTCAAATTTTATCTATAGATTTTTTTACGTTCAATTAACTGACTATGACCGCAATTTGAACCGACTTCTTTCACAAATAGCTTAATATTTTGGAGTTTCTTACTCGAAGTTTTCAGGTCTTTTTTATAGTGGGCACCGCAGCGCCATTGTCCATTTTTTAGCAGGGCAATTCGCGCGTTCACATTGTATTTCGGATTGTCTAAATATAGATAAACCGCATTGCCGATATAGGTGTACTGCAAATAGACGGTTTCGCTAGAGTAGTGATCTTTTTTTGGATCTTTTAAGCGCAGTTTGATGGCTTTGATCTCACCGCGTGCAAGTTGGTAGCCATCTTCTAGAATACGTTTTTTATGTTTACCATATTGATACTCGCCACCGAACAGGTTGACGATTACCAAATCGCCATGCATCGGGTTCTGATAGATGCTGTTGATTCGTTGGCGCTCAGCCATTTCAGCTTCGTGCTGTTGTTGGCGGGCTTCAGCGTCGGCCTTCATTCTTTGTAGGCGTTGTTGTTCGTTGTATTTCTGTTGTTCAAGCAGCAAGGCTTTGCGTTCGGAAGGGGTCAGTGATTTCCACTGTTCATCGCTCATGCCTAGAGGGTTGCTGGCACAAGCTACCAGCAAGGGCAGAATAACTAATAATAAAAGCCAGGTTTTCATAGCGTCACCTCATTGCTGCTTTGAAATACTACAGGCCTGTAAAAACCGAATTTATTTTTTTAGTAGTAAATAGCCACCAGTCACTAATAAACCGATTTGAACCCAGTTGTAATAATCAACCTCAAAAGGCATAAACAAGCCAAACACAATCAGAGCAAAACCAAGCGCCAATTGCTTATGATGGCGGCTCTGTTTATTGATTGCCTGTTCAAGCCTAGCTAACTGTTCCGATTGGATACTAACGCCTTGATGGTTCAACCTGTTCAAGGTGCTGTGCAGCATTCCCGGAATTTCCGGAGCCTGTTCCATCCAGAAAGGCATATTCTCTTTGACCTTTTTAACCAATCCTTTTGGTCCAACGCGTTCCTGCATCCAATCTTCCAGGAATGGTTTAGCAGTATCCCATAGATCTAATTCATCATCTAGCTGACGCCCTAGACCTTCAATGTTTAGTAAGGTTTTCTGCAGTAATACCAGCTGAGGCTGAACCTCCATACCAAAGCGACGCGCTGTCTGGAATAGACGCATCAGTACCAAGCCAAAAGAGATGTCTTTTAGAGGGCGATCCCAGATCGGTTCACAGACCGATCGAATCGCTGATTCCAGTTCATTGACACGAGTATCCTTCGGTACCCATTCCGATTCAATATGCAGCTCAGAAACACGTAGGTAATTGCGGTTAAAGAAGGCCAGAAAATTCTCGGCTAGATAACGCTGGTCTTCGGGCATGAGTGTGCCCATAATCCCAAAATCGATCGCCGCATAGCGTCCATCTGGCAGCACAAAAATATTCCCCGGATGCATATCAGCATGGAAGAAGTTATGTTTGAACACCTGGGTGAAAAAGATAATCACACCTTTGGCACTTAAATCCGTCAGATCAATTCCAGACTCAATCAGTTTGTCGGTTTCGCTGATGCGAATGCCTCGAATGCGCTCCATGGTCATCACACTTTCAGAGGTCAAATCCCAGTAAATTTCTGGTACGTAGAGTAAATCAGAGCCTTCAAAGTTACGCTTTAACTGGCCTGCATTGGCAGCCTCGCGCATCATGTCGAGTTCGTCGAGAATGGTTTTTTCAAACTCTGCTACCACTTCAACCGGGTGTAATCTTTTGGCAATTTTTACCGCGGCTTCAATCAAATGAGCCAAGCTGAACATAATGGAAACATCTTGCTCAATTATCGGCTTAATATCGGGGCGCACAACCTTAACTACCACCTCGGTTCCGGTATGCATTGTGGCCTCATGAACTTGAGCGATAGAGGCTGAAGCCATTGGCACCGGGTTAAAGGTGGCAAAAGCTTCACCTACGGTTTTACCGAGCCCGTGTTCAATCATTTGTAAAGAGTGGTTTTCATCAAACGGCGGGCAGTCATCTTGCAGCTTAGCAAGTTCAATGGCAATGTCATAAGGCAACAGGTCTTTACGAGTCGATAGCGCCTGTCCAAATTTGATAAAGATCGGTCCCAACTCTTCCAGAGCCAAGCGAATACGCTCTCCACGTGAAGCATCCGATTTGCTGCCCCAATTCCATGGGAATAGCATATTAAAAACAATAAACCATGAAAAACGACTCTGTTCAAAGATCAAGCGGTCAATTTGATAGTGAGTCAGAATACGGTTGATTTTGATTAAACGGAGGAGTTTTTTGACTAGTTTCATTGCTTATTCTTATGCTGGTTTGGGTTTAATTGAGGCCTGTTATTTTCAGCCTATCGATTTGCCAGTTTTTCTAGACGCTTAGCGGCTTCTTCAACTCGCTTTTGCAGCTCATTGACATCTTCAATAAAGTGCTCAACTTGATGTTTGGCGGGGAGGGCTTCAAGTTCATAGAGAAGATACTCTTTCAGGGTTTCGCCAATGTACTCTTTGGTTTGCTGTTTAGCTGCCATTGTAGAACGGAAGCCGTGGCCAATTTTAAAGGCCAGTAGATCACCAGTGTAGTGAGAAAGATGTTCTTCCCAATCAATTTCAATCTTGTTTAATGCATCTACAAAAGCCTCACCAACAGCAGTGTCACCAGCACAAACCTCTGCTTCTAATTTTTCACCCAGCGGTAGGCCGATAAAGCTCGATATTTCAGTTTTTAGGGTGGCATCAGCTTCACCCTGAAGTTGGTTTTGAAACAGTGCCTGACGTTGGTTGATTATGCAAAACAGCGCCTTTTCAAAAGGATTGATTTGCAATTCGATGGTCTTGCCATCCAACTGGTCAAACAGCATTCCTTGCTGTTCGTCGAGATGAATTGCGGTGTTAATCGCGGTTTCCAGCGATTTTGACAGGCCTAGTTCGATTAGATCTGGTTGCGGGTTCATAGACACCTTCTAAAATTTCCAAGCACGATGCAGGGCGACAATGCCATTATTCATATTGATATACTCAGCTTTGTCAAAACCGGCATCCAGCATCATCTGCTTAAGGGTTTCCTGATCGGGATGCATACGAATAGACTCTGCCAAATACTGGTAGCTGGCTTCATCGTCAGCGATCAGTTTGCCCATTTTAGGCAAGATATTGAAAGAGTAGAAATCATAGAGTTTCGACATCAATGGCTGAGTGACTTTGGAGAACTCTAGAACCATCAGCTGTCCGCCTGGTTTAACTACGCGGCAGAGTTCTTCTAGTGCCTTGTCTTTATTGGTGACATTGCGCAGGCCAAAAGCGATGGTAGCAATATCAAAGGTGTTGTCTGGAAATGCCAGGGCTTCAGCGTTAGTAATGGTGTATTCAACATTGCCTGCGATGCCTTCGTTAATCAGGCGATCGCGACCAACACGAACCATGCTTTCATTAATGTCTGCCAGCACCACTTTACCTCGCGAACCAACCCGTTTAGCAAAAGCTTTGGTCAAATCACCGGTGCCACCAGCCAAATCAAGGATAGTATGGCCGGGGCGCACACCACTCATCTCAATGGTTTTACGTTTCCAAAGGCGGTGAATCCCCATCGACATCACATCATTCATAATGTCGTAATTACTGGCGACGGAGTCAAACACGCCTTTAACTTTATTAACTTTGTCTTCCAGTGGGATTTCGGCAAATCCAAAATCGACGGTTTTTTTCTGTTGACTCATAGTTGTTCTCGTTAGCTCAGTGTTGTTTTTTAGACAAGTTGTGACTCAAATTTTTCAATGTCTGGATGCTTGTGACCAGCTTGCCTGACTCGGCGCAGATAATCAAGCCAGTATTGATGCTGGTTTTTGCCAATATCATACAAGTGTGTCCAGCTGTAGATGCCACTGTCATGGCCATCACTAAAATGCAGTTTAATCGCATAGTTGCCAACCGGGGTAATATCTTCGATGCTGACATCTTGCTTGTTAAGCTGCAAAATCTCTTGGCCGGGGCCGTGACCTGTGACTTCTGAAGAAGGTGAATAAACCCGCAGGAATTCGCAGCTCATCTGAAAGGTTTCATCCGAATCAAAACTGATCTCCAGCATTCTGGATTTTTGATGCAGTTTGATATCGGTTGGATGTGGCATTTTGACAGGCCTTATAAAATATACTGCGATAGGTCTTGATCAACCGCCAGTTCGCCAAGGCGTTCATCTACCATCGCTTTATTAACAACCACTCTTGCACCCGGCATAGTAGGCGCTTCAAAAGAGACATCTTCCAGCAGGCGTTCCATCACCGTATGCAAACGGCGTGCGCCAATGTTTTCGGTGCTCTCATTAACCTGAAATGCGATCTCAGCCAAACGTTGAATACCGTCTTCGGTAAATTCCAGATCAACGCCTTCCGTTCTTAACAGCTCAACCTGTTGTTTAGTGAGAGCAGCTTTTGGCTCTGTCAGTATGCGGACAAAATCTTCAACCTTAAGCGATTGCAACTCCACACGAATTGGCAGCCGGCCTTGCAGTTCTGGAATCAGATCAGAAGGCTTGGACAAGTGGAAAGCCCCCGAAGCGATAAATAGAATATGGTCGGTTTTAATCATGCCGTATTTGGTTGAGATAGTGCTACCTTCAATCAATGGCAGTAAATCGCGCTGTACACCTTCACGAGAGACATCACCGCCACTGGCTTCCTGTCTTTTCGCGACCTTGTCGATCTCGTCAATAAACACAATTCCGTTCTGCTCAACATTTTCAATCGCCTGGGTTTTGATCTCATCATCATTAACCAGCATGGTCGCTTCTTCGTCAATCAACGCCTTCATGGCTTTTTTGATTGGCAGTTTACGCTTCTCTTTTTTGCCTTGCCCCATACCTTCAAACAGGCCTTGCAATTGCTGAGTCATCTCTTCCATTCCCGGAGCGCCCATAATCTCAACATGTGCAGGAGCAGATTTAATATCGATCTCAATTTCTTTGTCATCAAGATCGCCTTCACGCAGACGCTTGCGGAATTTCTGGCGGGTGTCCGACATATTGTCATGACTCTCTTCTTCACGTCCACGGGCAGGCGGTAGCAGAATATCCAGAATACGCTCTTCGGCTTTGTCCTCTGCACGGCGTTGAACTTTCTTCATTGCCTGTTCGCGGGTCATTTTGATTGAAGTTTCTGCCAGGTCGCGAATAATCGAGTCAACATCACGGCCTACATAACCTACTTCGGTAAATTTAGTGGCTTCAATTTTAAGGAAAGGTGCTTCGGCTAATTTAGCCAAACGACGCGCAATCTCAGTTTTACCGACCCCGGTAGGCCCAATCATCAGAATGTTTTTTGGCGTGACTTCTGAGCGGAGATCATCCTTGAGCTGGCTGCGGCGCCAGCGGTTACGCAGGGCAATAGCAACCGAACGTTTGGCCTCGTCCTGGCCAACAATATGTGTGTCTAAGCTGTTAACAATCTCTTTTGGAGTGAGCATCTGAAAATTGGTCCTTCATTTGAGAGAGCTTTGTACGAGGTGGATACACGAATAAAAATACTTAAAAACCGTCTGATTGTTGTTGAAAAACTTGCCAATAGCTAGCTATTAGCTGCGTTTCTCGCCTAAATCAGCCAATTTTTCTTTCATTTTTCTGTCGCGTCCCACTCATACAAAGCTCTCTTGATTATTCTTTGAGCAAAATATTATAAAAGAATTACGTCTTAATTAAATGCTTAAATAATCCCTGACAGCAGGCCTGTAGAATTGCTAAAGCAGGCTGGTCGTGATAAATTCGTTGAGATAAATAAATCATATAAAAACAAAGGTAAATTTGGTCGTGGCAAGCGCGGAAAATTCACAAATTCAGTTCACCAAAATGCAGGGTTTAGG
>DBOI01000135.1:3180-8932 GCA_002299245.1 Hydrogenovibrio sp. UBA650 | reverse complement strand
AATGACTTTATGGTGATTGATGCCATCAATCAGCAAATAGAGTTTGAAGCCGAAAAAGTAAAGCTCTGGGCGGATCGCCATTTTGGAATTGGCTTTGATCAGCTGTTGATTGTTGAAGCGGCAACCCAAACCGATGTGGATTTTCGCTACCGAATTTTTAATGCAGACGGTTCAGAGGTCGAGCAGTGCGGTAATGGTGCTCGCTGTTTTGCACGTTTTGTATTTGAAAAAGGCCTGACCGATAAAACCGAGATAGTGGTTGAAACCGCTTCGGGTGTGATTGTGCTATTTATTGAAGACAATGGCATGGTGAGAGTCAATATGGGTCAGCCAGTTTTTGAACCAGCTAAACTGCCGTTTGATGCAGATCAACAGGCCTCTGAATATCCTATTCAGGTCAAAGGGGAAACACTTTTGATTGGCGCGGTGTCAATGGGTAATCCACATGCTGTGTTAACGGTGGACGATATTGAAACAGCACCCGTTGAAAAGTTCGGTGCGGCAATTGAGTCCCACCCAAGGTTTCCGGAAAGGGTCAATGTTGGCTTTGCGAAAAGAGTAGATCGCCAGCATATTAACTTGCGAGTCTATGAGCGCGGTGCAGCGGAAACATTGGCCTGTGGAACTGGTGCTTGCGCGGCTATGGTGGTTTTGCGCAGTTGGAATCAAGTTGATGATGAAGTCAAAATCAGCTTGCCGGGCGGCGACTTAAAAATCCAGTGGGATGGCAATTTAGATTCTGTGGTTTGGATGACAGGCCCTGCAATAAACGTATTTGAAGGAGTAATTGATCAATGAGTTCAACCGCAGCAACCGGGCCTCTAAGCCAGACCAGTGTTTCAGCAGAAGAGGTGGTGGGTTACCTGAGTAAGAATCCAACCTTTTTTCATGTATTTCCAAATTTGCTCGAAGACCTCAGCGTACCGCATCCTAAAACAGGCCAGGCAGTTTCGCTTTTAGAACGGAAAATCCACCAGCTTAGAATCCAAAAAGAAGCCTTGCAGGTTGAGGTCGATACTATGGTCGATATCGCCGGTGAAAATGGTCAGCTGTTTCATAAGGTTCAAGGCTTTACTAAAGATTTGATGGCTGCTCAAACAGATCAGCAGGCGGTAGATTGTGTTTTTGCTCAAATGCAGGATCTTTTTAGCGTCGATCAAGTTGCCATGGTTTCCTGGGATATACCGGCTACCAGTGTTCAAGGCTTAACTCAGTTAGGCGTAAGTCAAGCCTGGGCAGATGTCATGAAATCGAGTTTACACTTGGGTGAATCTAAATGTGGCCTGGTAGAAAACGATTGGCAAAAAGGGCTGTTTCACTGTGAAGAGTGTATGCAGTCTGTCTGCCTACTGCCATTGGGCGAAGAAAGCACCGGCAAAATTTGGGGTGTTCTCGCTTTGGGCAGCAGAACGGATCGCTTCCGTCCTGATCTGGGAACTTACTTTCTAAATATGATGGCCGAATTGATCAGCGCCAAACTCAACCACCTTTTTAATTAGTTGTTATGAGTCTTGGAGCCGTTGCCGCTTTTATCAAACATCTGCAAACGCAGAACAAATCTGAGCACACGGTAAAAAACTACCAGCGAGATCTGGAAGACTTTCTAAAGTTCTATCTTGTTGGTGAAACCTCAGAGGACGAGGAGCAAGACCGCGCTGAACTGGACAAGTTCAGAGATTGGCAACTGATCGATTCTCAAGCAATCAAGGCCTTTATGGCTCACAGAGTACAAAAATCTATTAGTGCCCGAACTCTGGCTCGACAACTCTCTGCAATCCGCAGTTTCTATGATTTTCTAATCCTCAAAAACCTGGCTCACAAAAACCCGGCAAAAGGGGTTAAGGCACCTAAACAACCGCAGCCACTGCCCAAAAGTGTCGATGTTGACTGGATGCAGCGCCTGTTAGAATTGCCGATAAAGACTTGGCAAGACACTCGTGATCAAGCGGTGTTTGAACTGCTCTATTCAGCAGGCCTGCGTGTTTCAGAATGTTCAGAACTCGACATTTCACCAGGCCTGGATGAACTCGGTTCTGGTTGGGTTAGGGTGTTTGGTAAAGGCCAAAAAGAACGTTTGGCTCCGGTTGGCAGTAAAGCCATAGAGGCCTTAAAAAACTGGCTCACAATTCGTCATGAATACGCCAAAGAAGATGAACAGGCGGTATTTGTTAATCAACGCGGTAATCGACTAAGTGTGCGCTCAATTCAAAACCAACTCGATAAACGCACTGTTTTAGCAGGCCTGCCAACTAAGATGTCACCACACCGCTTGCGCCACGCCTGCGCAACTCATGTATTGGAATCGAGTGGAGATCTAAGAGCAGTGCAAGAAATTCTAGGCCACGCCAATCTATCCACCACACAAATCTATACCAAGTTGGATTTACAGCATTTAGCTCAGGTTTATGACAATGCGCATCCAAGGGCTAAAAAGAAATAACGTACAAGCAACTAGTCACGTGTTAGTGCGTTCCGGGTATAGCTAAGAACACTGGATGCCCATTTTTTGCAATGTTTAGTGGTAATCATCAAACAACAGTTCATGAGCTTGTTGTTCTAATCTTTGAGCTAAGCCGAAAAAAAGTACTCAGCATTTTTTTTGAATGTTTTGCGCAATTTGGACAGCCTTAGATAATTGGGGAATTAAAGCTGAAATAGCCTTCCATAAGGAAAAGATTAGACCTTTGTCTGGATTGAGTTTTGCGGCTTAACTAAAAACGCTAATGGAATTGCAAAGGGGCCCAAAATAACGGCAATCAGCCCCTAACAAAATAATCTCTTACTGCAAATATCGTTTTTGAGAACTTGTCTGCTGAATTTAATTTCTAACTCCCGTTAGATCATTTCCTTTAAAATACTTCAATTAGTTTGAATTGAATTAAGGATAGTTATGTCTTTTCGCGGAACAACGATTTTATGTGCCAAGCGCGATGGCAAGATGGTAATTGGTGGTGATGGCCAGGTTACGTTGGGTAGCGTGGTGATGAAGGGCAATGCCCGCAAGGTTCGCTCGCTTTATAACGGTCAGGTGATCGCTGGATTTGCTGGAGCAACCGCAGATGCGTTTACTCTGTTTGAGCGTTTTGAAGCTCGCCTGCAAACTCATAATGGTCAGCTTATGCGTGCCGCTGTAGAGATGGCCAAGGACTGGCGTACAGACCGTGCTCTGCGAAAGCTGGAAGCGATGATGCTGGTCGCCGATGAAAATGCGATGTTGTTGATCTCCGGTACTGGCGATGTGATTGAACCTCAGCATGATTTTATTGCAATCGGTTCTGGCGGTAACTATGCACATGCCGCTGCACAGGCTTTGATGGAAAATACCGAACTGCCTGCAAAAGAGGTGGTGGAAAAAGCCTTAACTGTGGCTGCCGACCTGTGTGTTTATACCAATCATAATTTCACAATTGAAGAGCTGCCAAAGGGATAGAGATGAGTGAAGAAAATAATCAATTAAATCAAGAGCCATTAAAAAATCCAAAACCACAGAGCACTGCTGAAAGATACTTTGAAAGCATGTTGTGGAACAGTCGTTTTGTGGTTCTATTTGCTGTTGTTGCCAGTTTAATTATGGCTTTTGGAATATTCTATGTGACAGCGATTGATGTCTATTACACCATTGCTCACCTTGGCCATTACCACGAGTTGGCTGATGCAGAGCGTGCTGAGTTAAAAGCGCTTACCGTTGCTCATATTGTTGCTTCGGTTGATGGCTTCCTGTTGGGAACGGTTATGCTGATTTTCTCTTTAGGTTTGTATGAACTGTTTATTTCGCCGATTTATGCAGCCGAAGCTAAGAATGCGGCCAGCAAGATTCTGATGATTAAGTCGCTGGATGATCTAAAAGACAAGCTGGCAAAAGTAATCTTGATGATCTTGATTGTAATGTTCTTTGAGCAAGCGATTTTCCTCAAGCCAACTGATCCGCAAGGCCTGTTGTTTTATGCTCTGGCAATTACTTTGGTAGCAGGTGCCTTGTATCTTTCGCATAAGGCCTACGAAAAGAAAAAGTAAATCTAGCTACTAACTGCTTTACACAAAAGCCCCGCAATTGCGGGGCTTTTTTATGTTTACAGATAACTGATATTTTTAGAATCCTTGTCTGTTTGAAAAAATCTGAGTTTGTCTATTGGTTAGTAAAACTACTTCCTTGTGTATATAATCGTTATCTGAATTCAGGGCTTTATAGTTACACTGGATATTAGTAAAAAGTCATTCTGCAAATGAAAATAACAGGCCTGTTAATTTGTGGCTTTGTTTAATTAACATGGATTGAGCTAACAATTAAGTGTAATTGTTATAGACAAACGCCCCCTTTGTTTATTAATGGGGGCGTTTTTATTTTATCGGGTTTTAATCATCACCAAAGCGAGACTGGATTTTTTGCATCTTCTCTGCAAGTTCCTTTTTCTGCTCGGCATTTAAAACTAAGTGCAGGGCAACAATGTCTTCAATGATGGCATCGCGATGGTTTTCAAATACCTGTTTTGGAGCATCAAACACTGCCTGTAATTCTGCGGCACTGAAGTTGTCGCTGGTGATCAGCTTTTCCAGTTCAGGCATCTGTTCCTGACGAACTTTTTTCATATCCTGTCTTAAAGCAGCCAGTTCAGAAACCAGGTTTTCTGCGTAAGGGGTTTGCGCTTCAGTTAGGTCAAGTTTGTGTACCATTTTTTTGACAAACTTTGCTTGGCGTTCTTCAGGGCTTTGGTGGCCACAGGCTGAAAGGCCTGCAACTAATCCTGCAATACCTAATCCAAACATTATTTTTTTAGTCCACTTTTTCATGGGGCTCTCCTTGTAATTATCAAATTAAACGCTGAATGTTTGCGTTGGAGTTCATTGTTATCGATTTAATCGGCCTAATCTTTTCAGCGGGGTAACCGTGGGTAACAAAGGGTAACAAAGGCTGAAACAAAACCTTTTAACGATTACTATGGGAGCCATGAAACAAGAATTCTTAATGATTGATGATGACGTCGATTTGAGTCAGCTGGTAAAACAGTATGTGGCTCAGTTTGATATTGATCTGACTCTGGCACATGAACCTAGAGAAGGTTTGGCGTTATTGGATACTAAGCAGTTTGGCGTGCTGATTCTGGATGTAATGTTGCCGGAGATGGATGGCTTTGAAGTCTGTAAACGGATTCGCCAAAACTCGAACATACCGATTTTAATGCTGACCGCCCGCGGTGATTTGACGGATAAGGTTTTGGGTTTGGAACTTGGCTGTGATGATTATTTAGCTAAACCTTTTGAACCCAGAGAGTTGGTCGCTCGATGTATGAGTTTAGCTCGCAGAGCTCAGCAGAGTGTGCTGCCAAAAAACACCGAAGGTCTAAAGCTAGACAGTCAGTTGTTGAAAGCATCTTTTGCAGATAAATCCGTTGATCTGACCTCAATGGAAGCAGATGCTTTGCAAATCTTGATTAAGCATCGTGGCGAAGTGGTGAGTCGGGATGACCTGTTAAATCTATTGAAAGGTATTGATAGTGAGGTATTTAGCCGTTCAATTGATATTTTGATCAGTCGTTTGAGAGTTAAATTAAAACAGCTGTCAGACAAGCCGTTTATCTTTACTGCGCGAGGTAAAGGTTATCGTTTTTGGGATGAGTAACTTTAGATGAAAAAACTCAAATTATGGTTAAAAAACAGGTTCTATAATCTGCCGGCGCGGATTGTCCGTGTGTTTGTGGTTCAAGCGATTTTGACCATGTTGTTATTAGCCATAGTCGGTTTTTATGTTGTTAAC
>DBOI01000135.1:1684-2870 GCA_002299245.1 Hydrogenovibrio sp. UBA650 | reverse complement strand
AGAACAATCAAGAACGAGTTCCTTTATTACTTGAAGACTATTTACAAAGGTTGGCGGCGGAGTTTCCTGCTGAGCCTGATAATGATTACTTTGAAAAGTTGCATCAAGAGACCGGATTGAAGTTTGGTTATCAGCAAGATGATCGCTGGCCGATATTGATCGCAGATGATCATGATAAATTCAAATCACAGTGTCATTCTCAAGATAATTGGAAGGCCTTTAGGAACCACCCTGATTGGTTATGGGATTTTAAACGCGGTCATTTATTGGTATCCATGCCCAAATACCAGGGAACGCTGTGGATTCATTTTGGATTTGGCGAGGATGAGGATCACCGTGTTGTATTTTGGTTTTCGGTGACCATCATTGGTTTTATGTTGTTTTTAACCTATTTATGGGTTCGCTGCTTGTTGGTTCCGATTAGAGAGATAGAAGCAGGTGCGAAGCACTATTCCGATGGAGAGTTTAGCTATCGTTTGCCGATCAAAGGGCAGGACGATATGGCAGAGTTGTCCTCTACGGTTAATCGGATGGCTGAACAGATTGAAAATAGGTTGCAGAAAAACCATGAGCTATTCGTAGCGATGAGTCATGAGTTAAGAACCCCTTTGGCGCGTTTGCGTGTTGCTTTGGAGATGCTGGCGGACTCTGACAATAAAGAGCTTATGCAGCGTTCGCAGCAAGATATGGAGCAGCTGATTGATGCTTTGCTATTGAGAGAACAGTTACAGTTCCAGGATAAGTCTTTACTGCAAAAAGTTGATGCCATAGCCATAAAAGAGTGGATAGCTAAGGATATAGATGACGCGGATAGTTATATTCAGGTTTCAATTGCGAAAAACTTCAGGTTAGATTTGGATGGATTTGCATTGAGGCTATTGCTAAAAAATCTACTTAATAATGCCTGCAAATATGGTGAAGGCAAACCGGTAAAACTGTCTGTAGTTGAGCACGACAAGCAATGGTTGTTTGCGGTTGAAGATCAGGGGATTGGTATTGAGCAAGAGCAAATCGGACAGATATTTGAACCTTTTTATCGAGTTGATAAGGCCCGTTCTCGGCAAACCGGAGGCCATGGGCTCGGGCTCTATTTAGCCCAAATGCTGGCCAGACAACTCGGCAGTAAAATTCAAGTTGAATCGGAACCCGAACGCGGCAGCAAATTCTACTTCTCTATTAGCAAACA
>DBOI01000135.1:0-1356 GCA_002299245.1 Hydrogenovibrio sp. UBA650 | reverse complement strand
TAGCAAACAGAGTTGAGTTTGAACGCTTTTTTATTGCCTATAACAACTTTGAGCACTACACTAGATCATTAAGTATATTCCTATGCTGATCAAGGTTCGCTATGAAATCAATTGTAAAGTTATTGCTTGCTTCACTGGTTTTTCTTTCAATGACTGTCCACGCCAAAATACCTGCGCAGATTGCCGCAAGTTATTACAACGCTCTGCAGCGCGGTGACTATAAGGCTGCCGTTTCTTACTTTGACGATTCTTCAGTCAAAGACTTTCGTGAAATGATGGGCTTTATCAATGAGATGCCTCCTAAAACAACTAAGGTTGTTTACCAGGCAATGTTTGGCGAACAGGCGACTAAGGCATCAGTTGCTAAAATGGATGACCGAGAGTTTTTGCAGCATTTCTGGAAGTCTTTATGATTCAGGCAATCTCTAGAGGCGCTGTTAGTTTTGATCGTCTTAAGATACTTGGTCAGGTCTTTGAGGGTGGAAATGTTGTTCACTTAGTGGTGCGTAATAACATTACTAGTTTTGGTGTTGAAACCGAATCTATGGAAGTGATTTCTCTGAAGAAATATGGCAAGCGTTGGAAGGTTCTAATGTCAGGCAAGATCCGCGGAATGGCTGAAAATGTTCGCAACAATCTGACTAACCCAAGGATTACTTCTGGTTCTCGGAACAGGCCTAATACTCGATAAGTTTTGCGATTGCTTTGATCGTTCTGTCTAGAGCCCCCGACTGTTTTTGAAAACACTCGAGTGCGCGATTAGAGTATCCAGCGGCGACTTCAGGTGTGCCAAAGAGTTGGTTCAACGCTACTACTAATTGTTTTTGATCTGAAACTATCTGAATAGCATTAGTCTCAGTAAACGGTTTAAACATGGCCTGTAAATTTGCATAATGTTGGCCGGAAATAATCGGTTTTTTGAGAGCGGCAGCTTCTAGAATATTATGGCCGCCAAATTTAACTAAGCTACCGCCCACAAAAGCAACATCGGCAATCGAGTACCAGAGCATCATCTCTCCAAGGCTGTCTGCTAAATAGACTTGAGTGTTTTTATTCAGGTTTTGTTTAGTTGATCTTTTTTGCCATTCAAACTGTTCTTGTTGAATCTGAGCGGCTACTTCTGTAAACCTGCTGGCGTGCCTTGGCACCAAAATTAACAGTGCATTAGGCTGGGTTTTTAACAGTTCACGATGCGCTTCCAATAGCAGCTGTTCTTCAGTTTTACCACCCTTTGGGTCTTTGTGAGTACTGGCCGCTACCCAGATAGGGCGGCTTTCGGCTGAATTATTTTGTTGCCACTGTTGAGCTTTTTCAGACAGGTCTATATCAATTTGAATATCTGATTTTAAGTTGCCT
>DBOI01000096.1 GCA_002299245.1 Hydrogenovibrio sp. UBA650 | reverse complement strand
TAAGGTTTTTAAAAGTCTAAAATTTCTTCGTCAACAAGTATAGAACTTGAATTTTTATTTAGATTACGAATAGTACGCTTGAATAGAATTTTATTTTGTACCGGGTCTGGTAAGTCAGTAAACAGCATTAGATTTTTATCAATTAATATATCGATTAAATCTTCAATGACACGAACCATATCCAAATCCATCCTACTGAGAACTTTTTGGATTATTTCGTCACTGTTTGGTGAATTTTCAATATATTCAGACAGTTTAGGGTCATGCAAACTTAACTCTTCAAAGCCTTCTGTAGGAGTAAATTCTATTTCTAAAATTTCGTTGTTATCAGAACGTTTGATATATAGCATCAGTCACTCCCTACTAATACGGTTTAATCTTCAATTTCCGAAAGAACGTTACCTAATAATTCAGTAAGTCGATCATTTTCTGAATAGTCTACCGGACAATCAATAACGGTAACAGTATCATTTTTTAATGCCTTCTCTAATACTGGTAACAGTTGATCAGCCGACTCTATTCTAACCCCTTCAGCACCAAAAGATTTAGCGTAGGCCACAAAGTCTGGATTTTTAAAATCAATATAAGCAGAACGACCAAAACGACGTTGCTGTTTCCATTCAATCAAACCGTATTGACTGTCATTCCATATCAAAATAACAATCGGCGCATTACATCGCAAAGCAGTCTCTATCTCTTGCGAATTCATCATGAATCCAGCATCACCTGTGACAGCGACAATAGCTTTTTCAGGGTTGGCAAGCTTTGCAGCGATCGCACCTGGGACTGCAATTCCCATACCTGCAAATCCATTGGAAATAATACAAGTATTAGGCTCATCACAACGGAATGTTCGTGCCATCCACATTTTATGAGCGCCGACATCACTTATAGCAATATCATTGGACTGCATTGCTGTTCTCAGATCCCAGATAATTTTTTGAGGAAGCATTGGCCAAGCATCACTTTTGCGATTACGGTTCATTTCGGAAACCAAAGCTTCACGAAGTTTAAACTGAATATTTGTGTTTAATATAGGCTTTTCAACGGCTTCACCAAGTGCACGTAAGTTAGGCCCAATATTACCAATCAACTCAATATTTGGAGTATAGCTATTATCAACTTCAGCTTTCTTGGTATCGATATGGATAATCTCATGTTCTCGGTTTGGATTCCAGAGGTGCGGATGGTACTCAACCATATCAAATCCAACACAGATCACCAGGTCAGCTTTTTCAAAACCGCCATTTTCATAATCGCCTTTTTGAAGACCTGCTGTTCCCATTGCCATTGGATTAGAGAAAGGAATTACCCCTTTGGCCATAAACGTATTTACAACCGGAATTTTATGGCGCTCTAAAAAAGCCTCTATATGTTTTGTCGCTCGAGCTCGAACCGCGCCGTTTCCAACTAAAAGCAATGGATTTTTAGCTTTTTGAAGTAATTCAGCGGCCTGTTGAATTAATTTTCTATCAGCAAAAGTTAAGCGGTTGATACTATCGGGAAGAGGCAGTTCATCAGTATCCATTTCGCAGATATTTTCAGGCAGATCAATAAATGAAGCTCCCGGCTTTTCTGCTTGAGCGAGTTTAAAGGCCTTTCGAACTACTTCTGGAATGGTTTCAGGCTCTAGAACTTGAGTGGCGTATTTGGTGATGGGTTTAAACATACTGACCAGATCCACCACTTGATGCGATTCTTTATGCATACGTGTAGTAGCAGCCTGACCAGCAATCGCTACTAAAGGAGCATTGTCCATATTTGCATCTGCTACACCGGTAACCAGGTTAGTTGCGCCAGGCCCTAAAGTAGACAGACAGACTCCAGGTTTACCTGTAATTCGGCCGTAAACATCCGCCATAAAAGCAGCACCTTGTTCATGACGAGTGGTAATAAATTTGATATCAGAATCGAGTAGGGCATCCGTTAAATCAAGGTTTTCTTCTCCCGGAATGCCAAAGATATATTCGACACTTTCATTTTCCAGACACTTTACAAACAGTTCGGCCGCTTTCATTGTTATCTCTTTTTTTGCAGTGAATTCTAATTATGAGTGCTTAATAAAAAAAAAGCCAGACAACCGTTAAGTTGTCTGGCCTGTAGCCCACTTTTTTATATATTATTAAGCAATTTAAATATCTTTTTTGCAGAAGTAAAAATCGACACACTCATATTCACCTGAAGCCATGCGTGCTTTAGCTTCATCAATCGTCGCCGCTGGAGGAACGATTACTTGTTCACCTTTTCGCCAGTTTTCTGGAGTTGCACAAGCATTCTCATCAGAAGTTTGCATCGCTTCAAGTAGACGCACAAACTCATCAATTTGGCGACCATTGCTCATCGGGTAGTAAACCATAGCGCGAAGTACACCTTCTGGATCGATCATAAAGGTTGCACGTACTGCAGAGGTATCTGCTGCACCTGGATGAATCATGCCGTAAGAGGTTGCCACCTTCATATCCAGATCAGCAATGATAGGGAATTCAATATCAACACCAAACTTCTCTTTAATGTTCAATACCCAAGCATTGTGAGAGTGATGAGAATCAATCGACAGGCCTAAAAGCTCGCAGTTCATAGCGTCAAACTTAGCTTTACGTTGCTGAAAAGCCATAAATTCAGTAGTACAAACAGGGGTGAAGTCTGCTGGGTGCGAGAACAGAATTAGCCATTTGCCTTTATAGTCCTCAAGTGTTTTACGACCATGAGTTGTCTCAGCATTAAACGCCGGAGCAGGTTCATTCAAACGTGGTAGACCAATTGTATTTTCCATATTCATTCTCCTAAAATTAATATATAAGTATTTTCTAATACAGGAGTTATGGTATGAAAAAATAACAGGCCTGGCTAATTGTTTGTTTTTATCATTATTATAGTTTATAACTCACTACTGTCCGATTAAGAA
>DBOI01000150.1 GCA_002299245.1 Hydrogenovibrio sp. UBA650 | reverse complement strand
TAGGCCTGTTCCAATTCTTTAAGGCTACATGAAGTAGGTGTGAACTCTCTAACACCGGGAGAGTCGATAATATTACCGACTAGCCCAAGCTTATCAGGCAAGTGGTAGAGGATCGGATTGGTTGTAGTATGTTTGCCAAGGCCTGTCGATTCTGAAAGCTCTGAGACTTTGATTTCAATATCTGGAATCAGGGTTTGAATCAAAGAAGACTTTCCAGCGCCTGAAGGGCCGACAATGACGTTGTTTTTACCACTCAATGCATCAAGCAGCTCTTCCAAGCCTTCATGAGTTTCGGTTGAAATAGGGTAGATCGGTATTTCCAGTTCATCATATGGCAGCAATTTGTTGGCTACTTCTTCCCACTGCTGGTCATTCTCGATCAGGTCAATTTTATTCAGCAGAATTACCACAGGTATATCAAGTTGATGTGCTGTTACCAGATACCGGTCAATCATATCCGGGTGAACGCCGGGTTCAATCGGTGCCATTATCAGAATTTGATCAATATTGGCAGCGATCATCCGGGTTTGGCCTCGAAAGCCGGGCCTGCTTAATTCATGGCTACGGGGTTGAAGGCTGACAACAACACCAGAGTGTTCTTCAAGATCGGTCTGCCAGATAACCTTATCACCGGCAACCAGCTTGCCCAAGTGCTGGCGAATGGCGCAGTTAAAAAAATTGGCATTGTTGTCTTCGACTAAAACGCGCTTACCAAAGCTGGTAATTACCAGGCCAGATTGTTCTTCGCCCAGATGACTCTTGTCAGATATCTCTGACTTTTCAGCTCTGTCGATTTCACTTTTTGAGCGTTTGCCCTCCAAGCGACGTTTTTGCTGAGTGGTAAGTTTGCGTTTTGCCATTAATGAGTTCTGTTCTAATCGAGAAGAGCGTTAATTTTGGCAGCCATAATCATATCGTTCATGGTTAAGCCTTTTGCCGCATGAGTAGTAAGAGAAACTTCACAACTGTTGTAATCAAAGCAGACTTTGGGGTGGTGATCTTCTTTACTTGCCAACCAGGTCACTGCATTTACAAAGGCAATGGTCTGGTGATAGTTCTTAAAGTTAAAGGTCTTATTGATCGTCATGTAATTCAATGGAACATCCCAGCCTTCCAATTCGCTCAAGTTACTCTCAATAGTCGGGATAATAATTGGCTTACTGCCTTTAGGCATGTCTTCACATTTTGAATTCAAAAGCTCTTCTAGTAATGATGCGTTATCGCTCATGTTTTTGACTCTCCGTTGTTTATTCTTTTTCGAGTGACTTTAAGTGATCGATTCTAATTTTAGCTGGCGGATGACTGTCGTGATATGCCGAATGCATAGGGTCTGGTGTCAGAGTGCTGGCATTATCTCGGTACATTTTTAACAGGGCAGAAATCAGATGTTCGGCTCCTACATGCTGCGCTGCAAAGGCATCGGCTTCAAATTCATGTTTGCGACTTTTTAAGGCTTCAATTGGTCCCATAAAGAAGAACATAATTGGAATGGCAGTCATAAATAACAGTAGCGCAATTGCTGAAGATTGATCCTGCATCCCCAGGCCTGTATAAAATTCAGGCAGTTGAATTAACCAGCCCAAAAGTGCCAGGCCTGCCAAACTTAATACCGAGCCTTCAATCAAACGCTTGCGAATGTGACCGTGTTTAAAGTGTCCTAACTCATGTGCCAATACTGCTTCAACTTCATCGGCGTTTAGGGTTTCCAGCAGGGTATCAAAAAATACGATGCGCTTGTTTTTACCAAAGCCAGTGAAATAAGCATTACCGTGACCAGAGCGCGATGAACCATCCATAACAAAAATACCATTGGATTCAAAGCCAGTACGATCCAACAGGCTGGTAATACGCTGCTTCATCTCTTCATCTTCAAGCGGGGTGAACTTATTGAAAATAGGCGCAATCCAAATAGGGTAAGCCCACATCAAAACCAACTGGAATGCCATCCAGACCACCCAGGTATAGAACCACCAGGCCTGATCAATGTAGGCATTCATTATATTTAAGATCGCCCAAATCAATGGTAAGCCAAGCGCCATCATTAATAACCACTGCTTTATTAAGTCAGAGACAAATTTTCCGGCTGTGGTTTTATTAAAGCCAAATTCTTCCTCAATTCTAAAGGTACTCATAATGGCAAATGGCAGGTGCAGAATTGACATGATCAGCATAACGGAAACCAGGAAGCTGACCTCTTGCCACATATTGCCAATTTCAACGCTTTGCCAGAAGGTGTAGATTTCCTGAAAGCCTCCGCCGATTGTCATCACAAATATCAGCGCGGCGTCAAAAAACATGATTGATCGTCCAAGTCGTAGTTTGGCTCGACTGTAGTCAGCGGCTTTTTGATGAGCTTCTAAACTAACAGCTTCTTTGAAGTCATCAGGAACTTGGTCACGATGCCTGCCAATATGAAATTGATGTCTGATGTTTAGCCAAACTTCAATAATCAAGTTTAGAAACAAAGCGCCCAAAAATAGAGAGGTAATCCAGTTCATAGTTATATTCTTTTAGTTATTGTTTGCTCAATCTAGTTTAAGATATGGGCATATTTTAAAAGAACAAGTCACGCCTGATATAAAAATTTAAAAATGAAGTCCGCTAAAAATCTGATCTGGATCGACCTGGAAATGACAGGCCTTGATCCAAAAACTCACAAAATAATTGAAATTGCGACAGTCGTAACTGACAGTGAACTTAATGTGCTTGCAGAAGGGCCGGTTATTGCAGTGCAAACTGAACAGCTTGAGTTAGATAAAATGGACAATTGGTGTGTAACTCATCATGGAAACTCAGGCCTGACAGATCGGGTAAAAGCCAGTGAAATATCAATGCAGGAAGCTGAAAGACAAACAATTGAGTTTTTAAGTCAGTATGTTCCGGCTAATAAATCTCCTATGTGTGGTAATACCATCCACCAAGATAGGCGTTTTATGGTGGAGCAAATGCCAGAGTTAGAGCAGTTTTTTCACTACCGAAACCTGGATGTCAGCACCCTTAAAGAGTTGGCAAAACGCTGGGCACCAAGAGTCTATCAGTCGCATGAAAAGGCGGCGACTCATCTGGCTTTAGCAGATATTCACGACTCAATCTCCGAACTCCAGCACTATAGAAAATTCATGTTTAAAGAAGATTATCATTAAGCCGGCCTCGGCAATTAATAGCGTGTTCCAATCTTTTTTTCTCTACTGAAATGTAATAACCCTACAAAAAACCGATAAAAATCCTGTTAAAAATAAGTGCTTACGGTTCTCAAGCGTTTATTAATCCGCTATAATTTCCTGTTTACTGCGCAAAAATCATGCGTAGTGTTTTTTCGAACTTTTTACCGCTTAACGAAGAGCTGGCAAACAACAAGAATATTTTGCTGCCAAACTCTTGCAAAGACTTAACCGGTATTTAATTAAGAGGACCATTGTTGTGGAAATGACTGGTGCCCAAATCCTAGTTAACTATCTAGAGGATGAGGGAGTAGAGCATATTTGGGGGTATCCGGGTGGCGCTGTTCTACCTATTTACGACGCCCTTGATACCGACGCTAAAAAAATGAACCATATTTTGGTGCGTCATGAACAGGCTGCAGTACACGCTGCAGACGGCTATGCGCGCTCTACAGGTAAACCAGGAGTGGTACTTGTAACTTCAGGCCCAGGCGCTACCAACGCTGTAACTGGGATCGCAACGGCATACATGGATTCAATTCCAATGGTTTGTATTACTGGTCAGGTGCCAACACCTTTGATCGGTCTAGATGCATTCCAGGAGATTGATACCGTTGGGATTACAAGACCGATCGTCAAACACAACTTCTTGGTCAAGAATGTCGATGAACTTGCAGATACGCTCAAAAAAGCATTCTATCTAGCAACAACAGGCCGACCAGGCCCGGTTGTCGTCGACATTCCAAAAGATATTCAAAATGCCACAAGCGACTATGTGTATCCACAAGAAGTTGATATGCGCTCCTACATGCCTGTAACGAAAGGCCATAGTGGACAAATTAAGAAAGCAGTCGAGATGATGCTTTCGGCAAAACGCCCGATTTTATATGTGGGCGGTGGTGTTGTTTTGGGTGATGCTTCGGCAGAACTGACAGAACTAACTCGCAAACTTGGTTTCCCAATTAACCAGACCTTGATGGGCTTGGGCGCTTACCCAATGACCGATAAGCAGGCTTTGGGAATGTTGGGAATGCACGGTACCTACGAAGCCAACCTGGCAATGCATCACAGTGATGTGATTATCGCCATCGGTGCGCGCTTTGATGACCGTGTAACCGGTAACCTTGAAAAGTTCTGTCCAGATGCCAAGATCATCCATGTAGATATTGACCCAGCGTCAATCTCTAAAAATGTCATTGTTGATATTCCAATTGTAGGGCCTGTTAAACAGGTTCTTACCGAGATGATTGGAGCACTGGAAAAGACCAAATCCAAAATGGATGAAGAAGCTTTGGCGGATTGGTGGCAACAGATTGAAGAGTGGCGTGCAACTAAGTGTTTGCGTTACGACACAACGGCGACCAAAATCAAACCACAAGCTGCGGTTGAAGCTGTTTACAAAGCGACCAATGGTGATGCTTATGTCTCATCTGATGTTGGTCAGCACCAGATGTATGCTGCTCAATACTATCCATTTGATAAGCCGCGCCGCTGGATTAACTCTGGTGGTCTTGGAACCATGGGCTTCGGTCTACCAGCAGCCATGGGTGTTCAGATGGCATTCGCTGATGCGACAGTTGTGTGTGTGACTGGTGAAGGTTCTATTCAGATGAATATTCAAGAGCTTTCAACCTGCTTGCAGTACGGTCTGCCGGTGAAGATTATCTGCCTGAACAACGGTTTCTTAGGAATGGTTCGTCAGTGGCAGGAGTTCTTCTATGAGCGCCGCTACTCAATGTCATATATGGAATCATTGCCAGATTTTGTTAAGTTGGCGGAGTCTTACGGCCACGTTGGTGTTCGTATTGAAGACCCTGCAACCATGCAAGAGCAGCTGGATTATGTTTTCTCTGACGAACTGAAAGATCGTCTGGTGTTTGTTGATATTTTGACTGACCAACAAGAAAACGTTTACCCAATGATTCCGGCGGGCGCTGGCTTAAACGAAATGATTTTGGTGTAGGTGCAGACGATGAAACATATTATTTCAATGATTATGGAAAATGAGTCGGGTGCTTTATCAAGAGTAGCAGGCCTGTTCTCTGCACGCGGCTACAACATTCATGCACTAACGGTTGCGCCAACCGAAGATGCTTCGATGTCACGCTTAACGTTGGTCACCAGTGGTACCGATCAGCAGATCGAACAGATCGTCAAACACCTGAACCGTCTAGTAGACGTCATTAAGGTATTGGACTTAACTGAGGGAGCCCACATTGAGCGCGAGCTAATGTTACTTAAGCTCTCTGCTACTGGTGCAAACCGTGAAGAGTACAAGCGTTTGGCGGACATCTTCCGTGCCGACATTATTGATGTGACGGCGACGACCTACACGGTACAGATGGTAGGGAAGTCAGAAAAGCTAGATGCGTTTATCAACGCAATCGATCCTGGCCTGATTTTAGAAACCGTGCGTTCAGGTACCGTCGGTGTATTGCGCGGAGAAA
>DBOI01000139.1 GCA_002299245.1 Hydrogenovibrio sp. UBA650 | reverse complement strand
AGGCATTATCTGAATGGGACGAAGTATTTCAGCAGTTTTATGATCCAAGTTACTATTTTTTTTGGCATGATGAAAGATTGCAAGAAACCGGTTACTACAAGGCTTACTACGATGGTCTCGAACTCTATAATGCAGACAAAACTCTGCTCACACCAGCCTCACCAGACGCTAAAATTCATTACCAACTACCCGATAAAATAAGCAACCTTGAACCCACAGTCATCTCAATTGAGCACAACCCTGATCAACTTGTTGTGTTTTCACCTGTTATGAAACGGGGTACTAAAACGACGATTGGCTATGTCGGCGTAGTCATTAACCTTATTCCTGCCCTACTAACTCACAACACCTTTCATGCTGTAAACCAGTCAACGATTCGAATTCAATCCGAGCACAACTTTGCCTACAGTGAAATCATGCAACACGTTGAGTTTGAACCCTTATCAAATCCAATTAGCGAATACCTTTGGCGACTGATTGAAGACTTTATCATTGAACTGATTATATTGATGATAATTATCAGTGTCGTTCTATCATTGCTCTTCAACATCACTATTTATAGACCTTTAGACACAATTTCCGGTTATTTAAGAAAAATTAAGACTCGACCTAGTCAAGTTCACCCGGTTCCAGAGTCAAGCTTTTTCCTTAAAGAGTTTGAAGAACTAAAAAACACGCTATACGAGTATCATCGAGATTTACAGAGAACACAAAGCCAACTTGATCAACAAAACCAGACGGTTTGGGAACAGGCAAGACGCGATGGTCTAACTAACGTATTCAACCGCCGAGCATTTGATGAAGCCTGGTCAGAAGCTGTCGAGTCTTACGAGAAATTTCAAACCAAGACTGTTTTCATGCTGTTCGACTGTGATTTTTTTAAAGCCCTCAACGACACTTATGGTCATGAAGTTGGCGATGAGGTTATTAAATTAACCGCTACAACACTACAGAAATCTTTGCCAATTGGTATTGCCACCTACAGAATAGGTGGAGACGAGTTTGCAGTTATTATCCAAGATTGCGACCCTGAACGCGGAATTAAAATCGCAGAAAACAGTATTCATGCACTTGAAACAGCACCTTTCAACAGTATAGGTATCAAAGAAAAACTCACTTTTAGCGTTGGTATCAGCAACACCCTCGAAGAAGGCACAAATGACATTGTAAACTTGCCAAGACAGGCAGATATCGCCATGTACAAAGCAAAAGAATCATTGAGAGAAAAAATACAGTGTTATCAAGACAACCTACACTCCAGCTCATTAAATCTGTTCTCAAACAAACTGGTTAACACAGTGATTGATGCCATAAATACAGGCAACCATATTGAACTTCACTACCAAGCGATAAAATCGGTAACGGGCTCTCAGGTTTACTATGAAACCTTGTTACGAATGTTCAAAGACGGTGAATACATCTACCCAAATGATATTTTTACAATTGTGGATCGCAGACGTTTAGAAATTGAACTCGATAACCAGGTTTTCAATCAGGTCAGAATTGCGTTGAAAAATGGAGTCATCCCTAAAAACACAGGCCTGTCGATTAACATCTCAGGTAAAACCTTACTACAGCCATTTTTTAGAGACCTTTGTAGCACTCTAACCCCATTCTTAAAAGGCTATAAGATTGTTTTGGAAATCACTGAAAACAGCCTTATTGACCATATGGACTATGCAACAGAACTTCTGAACGAATTACGTGGTCGAGGCTTTCTAATTGCTCTAGATGACTTTGGGAGTGGCTACTCATCGATTCGTTATCTGGCAAATATGCCTGTTGACATCGTTAAATTCGATATGAGTATGACTCGAGCATTAATGTCTGAAGACCGTAATACGCAAAATATTATCAGAACTACTGCACAAATGATTCTACTTTCAGGTTATGACCTGGTTATGGAAGGGGTTGAAGATCAAGAGATGTTACAAGTTGCCCAAGAAGCTGGCGCCACCCATATTCAGGGTTACCTATTAGGACGCCCCCAAAAAACACCTTAAGTCTAATTACTCGGGTGATTGCTTATGGCGCTAGTGATTGGATTAACAGGTGGTATTGGCTCAGGAAAAAGTGCCGTTACCAACAGACTAATAGATTTTGGCATACCGGTAATAGATACCGATGAAATCGCACGACAAGTTGTCCAACCAAATTCAACAGGCCTTCAGAAAATATCCCAAGCATTCGGGCAAGACTATATTGATTCAAACGGCACCTTAAATAGAGCAAAACTCCGCCAACTGGTTTTTAATAACCCCGAAAAAAAAGTTGAGCTGGAAGCCATTCTTCATCCACTGATTCGTCAGCAAACCAAACAACAGATTACAGGCCTTAAAGAAGCGGGAGCAACAAATATCGTGATTGCCATACCGCTATTAGTAGAAGCGATTAGTAAGAACAAACAGCCTGATTATATTGACCAAATCTGGGTAGTTGATAGCTCAATCGAAAACCAAATAAAAAGAGCCTGCCTAAGAGATAAGGCGGAACCTGGAGAGATTCAAAAAATAATAGATTCACAGGCCTCTAGAGAACAGCGACGACAAAATGCGGATATTGTCATTGAAAATAACGGATCGCTAGAACAGCTTTATAAGCAAGTTGACCAACTTATTCACTCCATTAAAAACTAATCTCTACCAGCTTTTTAATAATTTCCTGATTTGCTGCTGGAAATTCTAGTTTCTGTAAGCTTTCAATATCAAACCAATCAACTTCTTGACCCTCCAACCCTTTTGGTAGGCCCTCATAATCTTCGGTTATAAAGACATGCAGACATACCGCAACATCTCCGTAATCCCAAGGAATTTCAATAAGAGGTTGCCAGTTCAAAGTGTTAATACCCAGCTCCTCTTGATACTCCCTTATCAAAGCCTGCTCAATAGTCTCAGTCACTTCAACCTTACCACCTGGAAACTCCCACTTATCGGCAAAACTCTGGTGCTTCTGCCGTTGGCTTAAACAATACATGCCCTTACGCTTTAAAACGCCAACTGCAATATCGATATAGTCTGCCATTAAATTAAATCCTTATCTCTGAGCCGATTAAAAATTCAGGTAAAATAGCCTGCAATATTACTCTATTCAAGAAATGTGTGAAAGAAGTCTATTATGAGCCAGTTTTGGAGCCCAATTGTTCACAGCTTAACCCCTTATGTGCCAGGGGAGCAGCCTAAGGTTGATAAGCTGATAAAGCTGAACACCAATGAAAACCCATATCCACCGTCAGTAAAAGTAATCGAAACACTAAAACAGGTTGCTGACGACAAACTCCGTCTCTACCCGGATCCAAACGCCGATGCCCTTAAGCAACGTATCGCTGATTACTACAAAGTAGAACGCAACCAAGTTTTTGTTGGCAATGGCTCGGATGAAGTTCTTGCACACACCTTCCAAGCATTACTAAAGCATGAAAAACCACTTTTGTTTCCAGATATTACCTATAGTTTTTACCCGGTTTATTGCGGCCTGTTTGGAATCGATTACCTGACTATTCCGGTAAACGATGAATTTGCGATCAATATCAATGACTACCCGCAAGAATCAGGTGCAATCATTTTTCCAAATCCAAATGCACCAACAGGTAAGTTGCTAGCCTTAGAAGACATTCGACAGCTGTTACGTGAGCACGCCCATAAAGTCGTTGTAGTCGACGAAGCCTACATAGATTTTGGTGGCACTTCAGCTATTGCATTGGTAAATGAATTCAATAACCTAATTGTGATTCAAACACTTTCTAAATCACGCTCTTTAGCGGGCCTGAGAGTTGGCTTTGCCATTGGTCATTCGGCGCTAATAGAAGGCCTGGAAAGAGTAAAAAACAGTTTCAACTCCTACCCAATGGATAGGTTTGCAATTCACGGAGCCATCGCCTCTTTTGACGATGAGGAGTCTTTTCAGACAACCTGTCAGACAATTATTGATACACGCAATGAACTAACAAACACCCTTGAAAAACTCGGTTTCAATGTCATACCTTCTGCCGCCAACTTTGTGTTTGCTTCACATCCTGAATTTGATGCAGAAGAGATTGCTCAAAAACTTAGAGATAGAGCCATTATAGTGCGTTACTTTAATAAGCCACGGATTGATCAATACCTTCGTATTACCATTGGTAATAATGATGAAAATACAAAGCTGTGCGCTGCGCTTAAAGAGATTATTTGCTAACCCACACAACCCCTCCTTAAACTCCGAACTCAATAGGGTGTACAGGTTTTATTAACCTGTACACCCTGCTGACAGCTCGTACACTTTATCCCTGTCTTGCATAACCTCTGTTTATTTTTAAGACATCATCACT
>DBOI01000128.1 GCA_002299245.1 Hydrogenovibrio sp. UBA650 | reverse complement strand
AGCTAGATTGATTCAAGCTGCTTGGTAAAGCCTGAGTTTTCTAGCCACTTTTTTGATTCTCAAAATACTGCTTTTCAAACTCGACTGGCGAGATACGGCCATGATAGGTATGTCGCCGTTTAGGATTGTAAAACATCTCGATATAATGAAACACCTCTTGTTTCGCTTCGGCTAAACTTTTAAACGCTCGCCGCTGTATTTTTTCTTTCTTTAAATTACTGAAAAAGCTTTCAGACACTGCGTTGTCCCAACAATTACCACGCCTACTCATACTAGCCTGAATATTGAGTGCTTCCAGTAACTTTTGACTATTACGAGACGTGTATTGCGATCCTTGGTCTGAATGCAGATTGACTGTTTTCTTCGGTTTTCTACGTGAATACGCCATAGTGATTGCAGCAAGTGTTAAATCTTCAGTCATAAGGTGGCTCATTGACCAACCAATGATTTTGCGTGAGAACAAATCTATCACGACTGCCAAAAATAAGAAGCCTTCCTGAGTCTTGATGTAGGTGATGTCACTCGCCCACCAGAGATTCGGCTGTCGTACTTCAAACTCTCGATTTAGACGATTTTCAGCAAGGTGATGCACGGTTCCACCGTACATGCCTTTTGGCTTGTTATAACCACGATTAGCCTTAATGCCGGCTGATTGCATTAATCGTAGTACTCGGTCTCGACCACAATCATATTTAGCCTCAATTAGGTCTAAATGGATGTTGCGGTAACCGTAATAACAACCGCTTTCCAACCAAAACTGTTTGATAGCTGTAAGTAAACGTTTATCCTCTTTATCCCGCTTACTCAGCGGCTCCTTGAGCCACTGATAATAGCCACTAGGATGAACCGATAGAGCCGAGCATAAAATGCGAACAGGATAAGTTTGATGACGAGCTTTTATGAAGGCGTATCGTTCTTTGACTCGTTGGCAAAGAACCGCGCGGCCTCCTTTAATATGTCGCGTTCCTGTTCGGCCCGCTTTAATTGCTTTTTGAGATTCGCAATTTCAGCTTGCATATCTTCTTGTTCATGCCGTTTTTTAGGTGGCTGAGAAAAAGTCCTGACCCAGTTATAAAGTGTTTTTGATGAGATGCCGAGTCGCTCTGCGACTTCGGCTACTGGATAGTTGTGATGAACAACTTGATTGACTGCTTCTTGTTTAAACTCTTCCGAATAACGAATGCCTTTGGCCATGATTTTTCCTTTTTACGATTAATGTAATTTTTACCATAAAAAGTGTCTAGTGTTTTCAGGCCTTACCACTTTCCTGATGGTGGTGATAGTGTCCCACGTTCTTGTATTATTTCAATCAAAGCCAAGGATGGTAGTAAGCTCGCTTAATTATCATCTTCAGTTTATTGAAAGCCTTTTCTGGATTCGAAAGTATCTGATCGAAAAGATTTAAATACAAACTGACTAGCAGCCGATTGGCTTAAACACCACTAGAACATATCAATAAAAAAGGGATTGAATCAATCCCTTTTTTCGTTTGGAAGCGTAATTACTACTAAGGTAGCATCATACCTCTAATGGTAAAGTAGATAATTGCAGCTAACAGTGCTGATGCCGGTACAGTAATTAACCAGGCAGCCACAATTTTCAAGAAAGCTGAACGTTTAACCAACTCTTTTTGGTAAACCTTATTAAGTGATTTACGTTCTTTCTTACTCAGTTCAACTTCTGCTTTATGCGCTTTTAATTGGGATAGCATCTCTTTCTTCTCAATCAAAGAAGCCTTTTCAAAGCGTTTGATAAACTCTTCTACTTCTTGTTGATCTGCGCCTTGGTGGTGATCGCGTATTTCTTGAATAGTTTTTTGATAACTGCGTTTTAGGTACTCACGAAGGAAACCTACCCCAAAGACACCGCCTACAGCGATATGAGTCGAACTAACGGGTAAGCCAAGCTGAGAAGCGATGATAACTGTAATTGCTGCAGCCATCGCAATAGAGAAGGCTCGCATTTGGTCAAGCTCGGTGATCTCTGTGCCAACAGTGCGGATTAATTTAGGGCCGAATAGTAACAAACCTAAACTGATACCAATTGCACCAATCAGCATGACCCATAATGGAATTTCTGCTTTGGTTGATACCCCATTACTCTGAATGGCATCATTAATTGCTGCTAGCGGTCCTACGGCATTCGCTACATCGTTGGCACCGTGAGCAAAGCTCAGCAGGGCAGCAGCAAAGATTAGTGGAATAGTGAATAGAGAATTTACGCTCGCCTTCGAATTTTCTAACCTTTCAGCTTGACGAGCAATCATCGGTTTAACTGTTAAATAAACAATACTGGCGATAATAAGACCTACGGCTGCAGCTGTCATGAAGTCGGTTTTCCAAACTTTTTTCAGACCTTTCAGTATTAGGTAAGTTGAGAAGGCCCAGACCATAATTGAGACCAGGATAGGTACCATTTTTTTGGCAGAAGCTACCATGTCATCTTTATAGGTGATTGAGCGCTTAATCCACATTAAGAACGCAGCGGCAATGATTCCGCCGATGACTGGTGAAATTACCCAACTGGCAGCAATCGCTCCCATTTTGTCCCAGTTTGCAATTGACCAGCCAGCTGCTGCGATACCCGCGCCTAAAACCCCACCAACAATAGAGTGAGTTGTCGAGACTGGTGCTCCTAAAGCTGTAGCAAGGTTTAGCCATAGTGCGCCGGCTAGTAAAGCTGCGATCATTAACCAGATAAAGGTATCACTATCGCCTATCATGGCCGGATCAATAATGCCTTTTTTAATAGTGCTGACAACGTCGCCACCTGCAATCAGGGCACCTGATGATTCAAATATTGCCGCGAGTACAATCGCACCGGTAAGGGTAAGGGCTTTCGAGCCTACCGCAGGTCCAACATTATTAGCAACCTCGTTGGCACCGATATTTAGTGCCATATAGCCACCAATCATTGCTGCTACGACCAACTCTACTGGAACTGCTCCGGTGCCTGTCTGTAAGTTGGATGTAAATAAAATGATCATCACAATAAACAGCAGGGCTGTTCCAAAGCGGAACATCTCTTTACGTCCACGAGAGGTGGCGTTTTCTATCTCATTTAGGCTTTTAAATTCCATTAGACTGTCTCACAGTAAGAGGGGGGATAAATTGCACGAGTATTTTAATTAAAAAAATGTCCGAGGAAATTATTTTATTACAAAAAAATTACAATGTGATTGGTTCAGTTTTTTTTATGATTTAAATCAATCTTATGGTCTTATCTTGTTGAAAGAAAAGAAAAAATAGCAGGCGTTAATAAATTATAGCTATTGGCTATATTTGAAAATATTGAAGAGCAGTGGCCAGAGAATTTCCAGCAACGGCAAGAGTGTCATTTAGTTGTAATATTTCTTTAAATTTACTGTTAATAACCGTTCCTATAATGACACCTGTTAATTTAAACATATTCATACTATTTTACTTGGAGCAAAAATCGTGAAAAAAGCTAACATTCTACTAGCCGTTGGCCTTGCTACTTCTGTTGCTATGTCATCTGCAAACGCAGCTGATCTAAAGTCTTACGAGAAGGTTTCTGGTGTTTCTGGAACAATCTCTTCAGTAGGTTCTGATACGCTAGCTAACCTAATGACTCTTTGGGCTGAAGAGTTCAAACGAGCTTACCCTAACGTAAACATTCAAATCCAGGCAGCTGGTTCTTCTACTGCTCCTCCAGCACTGACTGAAGGTACTTCAAATATGGGTCCTATGAGCCGTAAGATGAAGTCTAAAGAAATTGCTATGTTTGAGTCAAAGCACGGTTACAAGCCAACTATGATTGGTGTTGCGATTGATGCGTTAGCGGTTTATGTAAACAAAGATAACCCAATCAACGGCCTGGATATGCCACAAGTTGATGCGATTTTCTCTTCTACACGTAAGTGTGGCGCTAAAGATGACATCTCTACTTGGGGTCAAGCTGGTGCAACCGGTTCTCTGGCTGACAAGTCTATCCAGCTTTACGGTCGTAACTCAGTATCTGGTACCTACGGTTATTACAAGAAAAAAGCACTTTGTAAGGGTGACTTTAAATCTTCTGTAAATGAGCAGCCAGGTTCTGCTTCCGTGGTTCAGGCTGTTACTGCTTCTATGAACGGTATTGGTTACTCAGGTATCGGTTATAAGACTGCAGGTGTTAAAGCGCTAGCTATCGCTAAAAAAGCTGGTGGTAAGCAGATCGCACCAACTAACGAAAACGCGCTTAACGGAACTTATCCTCTAGCGCGTGTTCTTAACGTATACGTTAACAAAGCACCTAATAAGCCAGTTGAACCAGTTATTATGGAATTCATGAAACTTGTACTTTCTAAGCAAGGTCAAGAGATTGTTGCAAAGGATGGTTACATCCCTGTTCCAGCTAACTTCGCTGCTAAGCAGCTTGAAAAACTTAAATAATCTAGATTATTTAGTTTCATAGAAAAGCCCGCTTTTGCGGGCTTTTTTATTTTTAAAACTGAAATTACCAGGTATCGGTATCAATGCTTATGTCTGTTGTAGGCACAACACAGCAGCTCAATATTTCGTCTTTTTCGACATCGTAAGAGCTGGATTGGATTTGATCAACTTTGCCGGAAATCAGTTTCACTCTACAGGCACCGCAGTGACCACTGCGACAGCTGGAATTAATATCAAAGCCATTGTCTTCCAGTGCATCCAGCAGTGAATATTCACCTGAATAATCACAATCTCCCTGGTCTATAACATTAATTGTAGCCATGGTTCGACCTCTATTTTTATCTGTTTTTTTAGATATTTTAGCAATTTACAGGCCTGTTAAATGCAGTAAAATACGCAACAAAACTTTTGGCATAAATTAATTTTATCGGAGCTATAAAAAATGACTTGGTTAGAGTTTCAGCAACGTTTCCAGACAATTAGAGATAACAAGGTTTTTGAACTGTTTGTTATTGGGGTTATTATTTTTTCATCTCTGATGATTGGGGTTCGTACCTATGATTTAAATCCAACCTTTGAAACGGTGCTTTTTGCACTCGACTACGGTGTGACCCTGTTCTTTGTTATTGAGATCTTAATTAGAATGGCGGCAGAAGATCGATTCCGGGATTTCTTCAAAAAGGGTTGGAACATCTTCGACTTTATTATCGTTGTAGTCAGCCTTATTCCTTTGGATGATGCTCAGTATGCTTTGATTGCACGTATGCTTCGCCTCTTCAGAGTAATGCGTTTGATCTCGTTTATTCCTGAGTTAAGAGTTCTGGTTAGCGCTCTGATTACCGCGTTGCCACGAATGGGTTATGTGGCACTGCTGATGTTTATCATCTTCTACCTGTATGCTGTAATTGGTAACCTGTTGTTCTCTCATATCAATCCAAATCTATGGGGTGACCTGGGTATTTCTCTGTTAACTCTGTTCCGTGTCGCCACTTTTGAAGATTGGACTGATGTCATGTATGAAACCATGGCAGTCTATACCCTGAGTTGGATGTATTACATCAGCTTTATTTTCTTCTCGGCATTTGTATTTCTAAATATGATGATCGGTATTGTGGTTGATGTGCTCGATGAAGAGCATAAGAAAATGGAAGCCGAAAAAATGGGCTCAACACTGGAGGCTCATCAAGGCTTTGAGGTCAGGATTGAACAGGAAGTAATGGATCTACACAAGAAGTTAGATTTACTTCTTGAAAAACAAAATAAACAGGTCTGATTTTATTCGGATTCAACTATTTAGAGTAAATAGCCTATTAACCAAAAGCTGCCACTGCTAAGAGGCAGGGCGATACTAAGAGGTAATAGGCTTTTTGGCGCGTAGCTCATTAAACCAATTTGCATAAATCCTACAAAAGACAGGATTGCGAAAAAAGTTGCCAAGCCGACACCGAATCCAAAAGAGTAGAAGCACAAGGCCAAGGAAACCATTAGCAGTGACCAGCCCATATACCGAATGGTATTTATCTGGCTTTTGTCTAGGCTGACTTCTCGAATTTGCTGGTGATGGCGTTTCATCGATAAGGATAAAACTACCAGGCCACTGAAAAGTAAACTAGAGATGAAGACCACAGTAACTCCTTGCATTATTCAAGTTGTTTAAGTGCGCGTGTAATCGTTGCTGTGGCTAGTTCGATGCGCGGTGTTGGTAATGGCTGAACTATTTGCGTTTGAAATATTCCTAGTTGCGATAGCTTCTACAGCTTTTGGCTGTGGTCGTTTCCCCTTACTGCGGCCGGCACGTTTTGGTTTTGGCGTCTCTGACTGACGTTTTTTCATATAGAGAGCCGCAATGGCAAAAGCCAGTCCAAATACAACGAGCATCAGATCATAGGTAAACAGAGTCCAGTCCTGGTGATTGAAGCTGCTAAGCATACTGTGTCTGGTTGTTATGGCACTGACAATTGGCACTGCGAGCAAAGCAATTGCTGTCAACCTGAGCATCTCATACCAAACTGTTTTGGCAGGCCTTATAAACGGGTAGAGTAGTGCTAATCCAAGCGTAATAAACAGGGCATTCATCTCCCAGGCACTGCGATCAGCCATTTCCACCGGTAGTAATCTATTAGCTAGGAAGTAGACGGCAATCGCCAATGGAAGTCCAACAATGATTCCAATATTGGTTCGTTTAACCAGCAGGTAACCTTTGGTTGGGGCATTTTTAACTTCATTTTTAAAGCGGCGTTTCTCAACCCAGAGCAACATACCTGTGGCAATCATTGCGGTACCCAATAGACCTGAAATAAAGTACAGCCAACGCATAAATGTGCCGGCAAAATGCCCTTCATGCAGGCCTGTGAAAACACTTCTTACATCACTGGCAACAGGTTTAATTGGATCATTAAGCTCAAGTTTCTCTCCAGTCGTTCCTTTATAGTAGAAGCGGTCAACTTCAGCGTTGCGGAAGATGCTAGTATCATGGCGCCTGACCATAATCACAGAGTCCGCATCCATTGGGTGGTCGATGCTGATTCGATAAATATGATCTGATCCCAGGTCTTTTCTTGCGGTTGCTAAAACGCTGTTCAAGTCTGTTAGCTGTCCGGGGTTTCCTGAAGCTTCGAATGGTGCAATTCTAGGAAAGGCCTCAGAGCGGACATTCTTCATTTCAGAGGTGTCGTAGTTAGCGATAAAAACCATGCCCATGTAGGTAAACATGAAAAACACCAGGCCACTATAGGTGATCATAATGTGGAACGGCAATGCCAACACGCTGACAACACTATGTGCATCTAGCCAGGAACGTGCGCCTTCTTTAGGCCTGAAAGTAAAGAAGTCTTTGAAAATTTTAATGTGAATAACGATTCCGGTAACAAGCGCCAACAGCATAAACATGGTTGCCAGGCCGACAATCCAGAAAGCGACTATTGATGGCATATAGTGTAGCCGATAATGCATGCGGTACAGCCCTTGGCCACCAGCAGTGTCTCTTACCTCGGCAATTTCATTAGTTTCATGATCGATTATTTCACGCTGCATGCTGCGACCATGACGCATTGGTTTACCTGTATCTGGCTTTTTCCAGGCAATGCGCAGCATATCTTCTCGGCCTTGAGGCAGTATAATCTGCCACTGTTTGGATTCTTCGGCATTATATTCGAGATGCTCTAGAGCCATCGCAATGAGCTGATCCTCTGGAACATGTTTTGCCGTGGTTGGGAGTTCCGGTTCCATCCAGCGATCCATTTCGGTGTCAAAGTAGCCAAGTGTGCCGGTGAGAAAAACAAAGAAAAGCAGCCAGCCTAGAGCCAGTCCAGTCCAGGTGTGAAGCCAATTCATCGATTTACGGAAAGCGCCTTTCATACCAGCTCCAGGAATTTAATTACCCAGACTAAAAAGCCGGTAATCGCAATCCCGCTTAAAAGTTTAATCCAGACGGTTTTGACCGATTCAACAGTGAAAACCCACATCACAATGACCGTATAAATAGTAAAGCTGATCAGCATCGCAGTAATGGATGCATTGGCTCGTTCAGTAATAAAGATTGCAAGTAGCTGTGATAACAGCATTGAGCTGGTTAAAGTAAGTGCAAAACCGCCTAAAATTGCTGCGATAACCCTGTAGGTCATCAGCCAGCTATCAGAATTCAGGTTGGGAAAAGCGAGACGTTTCATGAAAATTCAATGTGTTATGTTTATACAGCTAATGATAGTGCAAACAATTCTTAGTTACAATGGTTGGATGGAAGTAACCATAGATTAATTAGGTATTTAATATCTTGGATCAAGTAGAAATGAAAACTAGTAGCTTGGTTAGCTACTAAGCTTTTTAGCGGTACTTTTTAAAGTACCGCCAGAAAAATGAGTGGTTGGCTTACCAGACTAGCTGTTTGAAACCTTCTTCCTGAAGCTCCATTAATGCAGCCGCACCAACTTCAGCGTATTCGGCAAATGGGCGCATATCAGAGTGTTCCCATTCGATGGTTTTCATGGTGTTTCCACAGGCTATCCAACGTACGTTATAGTCATTGGCAAAGCTCGCAACGCGTTCATAAGTGAGTTTTTCCACTTCGCGTTTTGGTTTTTTTGCTAAAACATGCAGGCCAGGACCAATTGCGACAACTGCGATCTCAACATTATCGCCGTATTTTTTTATCATCGCCTGAATCGAGTTCAGAATTCCTGTTTGATAGGCAGCATCATGTTTATTAAACATATAAACAGCCTTGTGCTCAGCAGGATCACCAGGAAAACGATCACTCGGTGGATCTTGAAGTTCGGGAACTGGCTTTAACTGAAACTCACTGGAAGCTGAGCTGTCTGCTTGAGAGTTAAATGCTAATGTTGAAATCGTGATGCTAAGTATAAGTGTGACCACTGAACGCATAATACTGCTCCTGTTCAAAACTATTTATTTTAATAATCAGTGTTCTATATTTTAATAGAATAATCATCCGAAGGGTTTACTAATCTTGATTGGAATTAATTGATGTTGGAGTATCGATGAAAATACAACCACAAATCGAACAAACTATTATCGATCACTATGATGTCGAATTTATTGAATTACTTAACGAGAGTCATATGCACTCAGGGCCTGCCCCTGAGTCACATTTTAAACTCACTTTAGTCACCGCTGATTTTATAAATGTAACTAAAGTCAAAAGACAGCAATCTGTTTATAAGGCCTTAAAAGAGTTGATGCCTCAGTTCCACGCCTTGGCGCTGCATACTTATACACCTGATGAATGGATGGCAAAACAAGAAGTTGCCCCTGCCTCTCCTAAATGTGCCGGAGTAAACAGATAAATCCGGCAGGCTGTTAAGGTTCAAAATCTTCTGGAGCAATTTCTGGATAGGTTAGATACCAGATGCGGATAAACTGCTGCGGGTCAAGTTTGTTCTGTAGCAAGAGGATAGCTTGAACATACTGCTCAACGTACATATAGTTACCTTTTTTCAAGGATTGCCATAGGTGACGGTATTTGGTTGGTAGAAAGTGCTTAAAGTGTGGGATTAAACCAAATTCACCTTCAGTTGCTCTGACGCGATTAATCACTTCTTGACGAGCGGCTATTTTGTAATTGCGTTCATGTTGCTCAAACATTTTACTGATCCAGAATAGTAGCAGCGCGGTCACAATAAAGCTGACAATAGGGCGATCAAACAGAAAGCTGCCTAGTAAGGTAAAAGAGACCAGAATAATGGCGCTTACCGGTATGGTTAGAATAGAGATCCAGACTTTGTCGCCTTTGAGTTCATTGGCGATCTTCTCTATATTAAAGCTTTGAACATCTACTTGTTTCAAACGCGTCAGCATCTCTTCCGGGTCAGGAATAACAGGCCCTTGATCGTCTTGATCAAGAAAGTCTGAGGGTTGATTGGTTTCCATCTTTAAAATCTACGATTTCTTTTTTTTCTGTTTAGGTTTACAGACTTGTTCACAGTCTAAGCTAAAACGCTGTTTGTTTTCTAGTGCATAGGCGGTCATTTGTCCACCCCACAAGCAACCCGTGTCGGTTGCATGAACCTGATAAGCATCTATTGCACCAAGCGTAGACCAGTGACCAAAAAAGATTTCATGGTCTTTGTTGCGGCGATTTGGGAATACAAACCAAGGTTGGTATTCACCACCAATGTCTTTGGGAGCGGATTTGGTCTTGAATTCGAGCTTGCCTTCAGCATTGCAATATCGCATTCGGCAAAAAGCGTTAACAATATAGCGCAGGCGCTCATAGCCTGTTAAAGCCTCATCCCAAGAGTCAGGTTCTGAGCCAAATAGGTGGTTAACAATATAGCTCTGCCAATCCGGTCCTTTGAGCTGGGCTTCCAGTTCCTTGGCATAGCCTTTAGCTTGTTCTATTGTCCACTGTGGAGGTATACCTGCGTGTACCATGACCGCTTCAAAAACCGGGTGAGAAACCAGTAAAGGTTGTTTGCGTAGCCAGTTAACCAATTGATCGGCATCTTCTGCTTCTAGAATAGGTGATAGAGTGTCTGATTTGGATATATATTTTTCAACGCCGCAGTAGGCAGCAAGCAAGTGAAAATCGTGATTACCCAGTACGATATCAGCCTGACCATTTTCACAGGCCTGTTTAACAAAGCGCAGACACTCCAGTGACTTTGGTCCGCGGTTTACAATGTCACCAACAAACCAGAGGTGATCTTCTTCAGGCCGATAGTTAATGTCGTCTAATAAGGCGACGAGTTGATCATAACAACCTTGCAGGTCACCAATTACATATGTGGTCATCTTGTTTGATTCACTTAGTTAATCCGCTTGAGATTGTAATTTAATTTGCTGGTAGAGGTTGGCTAATTCAACAAACTTTTCTACCGGAATTGTTTCCGCTCTTGCTCCGGGATTAACACCGCAGTTTTCAATCTGTTCAGCATCTAACCAACCCTTAAGGTTGTTGCGCAGAGTTTTTCTTTTTTGGGCAAAACTCTGCTTTACTAAATCAGCAAAAATGGCTTCATCAGCGGCAATAAATGGTTTTTGTTGGAAAGGCACAAGACGAACAATCGCCGAATCGACTTTTGGCGGTGGAGTAAAGTTTTCAGGCCCCACAGTAAACAGGTACTCGGCCTGACAAGCATACTGGATCATCACACTGAGTCTTCCAAAAGCACGGCTACCAGGTTGAGCTGTTAGACGGTCAACCACCTCTTTTTGTAGCATAAAGTGCATATCTTGAATCTGTGAACTGTATTCCAGCAGGTGAAACAGCAGTGGGCTGGAAATATTGTATGGCAGGTTACCGACTACTCTAAGTGGCTGGTCGGGCTCAAACTCTAACAAGCTGGCGTAATCAAATGTCAAGGCATCGGTATGATGCAGGTTGAAAGCGGCTTTACTGGCAAAGCGGATTTTAAGTGGTGCTATCAAGTCATTATCAATTTCAATGATATCCAGGCGTTTGACGACATCGAGTAGCGGTTCAGTCAGGGCGGCTTCACCTGGACCAATTTCAACCATGTGATTGTTGGTTTTTGGCTGAATCGACGCCACGATCTGATCAATAATACGACCATTGTTAAGGAAGTTCTGGCCAAACTGTTTTTTGTGTTTGTGCCCACCGGAGTGCTTTGTCACTAGTCTGCTCCCTGGTTGTTTACTTGGCTCTGAGCCATCTCTATAGCAACTGAAATCGCATATTCAAAGCTACCGGTATCAGCTTGACCTGTACCTGCTAAATCGAGGGCGGTGCCGTGATCAACCGAGGTTCGAATAAATGGCAGTCCCAATGTAATATTAACCGCATTTCCAAACCCCATATGTTTTAAAACTGGCAGGCCTTGGTCGTGGTACATAGCTAATACGGCATCTGCTTTTTCTAGGTATTTAGGGGTAAAAAGAGTGTCTGCTGGTAGAGGTCCGCTTAAATTCATCTTCTCTTGCAGAGACTGCATCACAGGTTCAATTACATCAATTTCTTCACGCCCCATATGACCGTCTTCTCCCGCGTGAGGGTTGAGGCCTGCTACCAGAATATGAGGATTATCTATGCCAAACTGCTCTCGTAGTGATCTGTCGGTAATACTCAATATCTGATTCAGTAGCGGTCGGGTAATCGCCGAAGCTACCTCTTTCAGAGGCAGGTGTGTGGTCGCCAGAGCGACTCTTAAACCAGGTGTGGCCAGCATCATAACCACTCTGTCAGTGTTACTGTCTTCAGCCAGAAGTTCGGTGTGGCCGGTAAATGGCAGGCCAGCTTGGTTGATGACACCTTTATGGACTGGCCCAGTGACCATGCCAGCAAATTCATTCTGTAAACAGCCTCGAATGGCGTGCTTGAGCATGGCAATGACATACTCGGCATTTTCTGGATTTAGGACCCCATCTTCAACCTTGGTTTGAGTTGCGATATGTTCCACCAGCATGCTTCCCGCTTGACTTGGCTGGGCAGCTTGTTGAGGATTATATTCAGAAATTGTTAGTGGTAACTTAAGCTTGTCTGCTCGAGCTTGAAGCAGGTTTTTATCGCCAATCACGACCAATTCTACAGGCCATGCTTTTTGTGCCAGTTTAACCACTAGATCTGGACCAATGCCAGCAGGTTCGCCTGAAGTAATAACAAGTCGTAGGGTTTTTTGATTTGATTTCATAAGGTTGTATATTTTTATCTATTCTACTCAGGTAGATAGGGCATAAAAGTTCGCAGGAGTACAACGGTAAACACTCCCAATAGAGACAATAACCAAGGCCTGTTCGCAAATCGTTTAGCTAACCAGAGAATCTTAAGATTATACAGCGCGCCTAAAAACATCAGTGCAATTGGGATTTCAATGAAATGGCTTATGCTTTGGTGACCGTAGCCAATTCCAGTTAAAACAACCCAGCAAATAACTACAATAAATGGGGTACTGATATCCTGCCAGATTAATGCTTGTTGCTGCTTGGCTTGGTAACTTGCATAAGCTACCAGCAGAAAGTAGCCAATCAGACTAAATAGCAGGCCTGCAATCATCGTTCAGCAGTTTTTGCGAACAAGGGGCTTGGAATTAATCCTTGTACTGAATAAAGGCCTCATCCTTTAGGCGTAGTAACCATAAGTCAAACATTTCGTTGGCTTTTCGCATACGAATCGTTTGAACCGCTTTTTGGCGTTCAGTTTCATTTGCCTGATTGACTTCACGCACATCATCCAGATAAAGAATCATCCAACCATTGTTGGTTAATAGTGGAGGCATGGCGGTTTTGATTGGCATCTTAGCTAAATCATCTCGAATTACCTCTGGAATAGCATCAATGGTTCTCCAGCCTAAATCACTGTTGGCGTTGACGGTTTCTGGAATATCTGAATAGCGATTGAACAAAGCCTGAAAGTCTTGGATGCTGTCCATATTTTGGGTGATTTGAACGATCTCTTTCGGTACATTATTCGGATCAGCGTTATCACTTAGCACCACAAAACGATATAGGTGGTATTCGGTTTTGACTTCACTTGATCCCAAATCCTTTTTTTCTACCAGTTTGACTAGATGAAAACCGCTGGCACTCTCGATGATGTCACTCACTTGATCTGCTACTAAACCTTCCAATGCATCGGCAAAAAAGGTGGGTACTTCTTCTTCAGCCATCCAACCTAAATCACCACCTTGCAATGCATTACCACCGTCAGAGTGACGAACAGCTAACTGTGAAAAAGATTCTCCAGCATTAATTCGAGTTTTGAGTTTTGTGATTCTGTCCAAAGCTTGCTGGCGTTGCTCGGGTGTCGCTGATTCTGGTAGCGCAATTAATATATGTTGCAGTTTTAACTGAATGTTTGAGTTGGCAAGCGATTGGCGTTGTAGATAGTTTTGAATTTCACTCTCTGTGACATAGGCCTGACTAATAACCTCACGTTCGCGAAGTTTCTGAATCAGGATCTGGTTTTTGATCTGGTTACGTACGACTTGAAATCCGTTTGGAGCCTGTAAATTCAGTTGATTGCGGAGTTCAAACAGCGACAGGCCATTCTTTTCCGCTAAAGCTTCTAACTGCTGGTTGATCTCATCATCACTGGCTTTTAAACCAATACGATTCGCTCGCTCTAATTGCAAGGTTTCCATAACAATGGCATTCAATACTTTTTCACGCAACGCCTGGGTATCCTTGACCTCAATACCTTGTGCAGCCATGGCTTGAGCCTGTTCAAACATACGGGAAGACAGTTCACTTTTAAGTATGATCTGGTCGTTGACCACTGCAATGACTTTATCCAGTAACTGGTCATTGGCGAAAACCTGTTTTGGCAAGCTTAAAGAAGCGGCCATTGCCAGAGAGATAAGCGCGGTGTAAAAAAATTGTTTCATGGGGTTGCCTTAATCAAGCTCGCTGTTGAGGGCGATTCATTTGCGAATCGGCCCTAAAAATCTAGTTTATTTTATCAGTTTTTGTTTGAATCCGGAATTAGCGGTACTCAAGCCTTTGAGTTCAAACTGAATTTGAATGCCATCATTATACAAGCCATTTTCAAGTTGTGTTCGTTCTGCAACAATTTCTGTTGCCCAACAACAGCTTTGATACCTCAAGCCCAATTCGATTTCAGAATAGTCGTCTCTTACCAAGTCATAGTTGTTCAAAATACCAATTTGCCACTTGTCGGTTAATTGGCTGTAAGCGCCGAATGTCAGCAGGTCATTGTCTTCAATCAGTTCATCATCATAAAGAATGTGACTGAGCATTACGGTAGTATTATTGTTCTGCCACTTTATACGATTACTGGCCTGAACCAGGCTGAAATTATCTCGATCTAATTGGGTTGTCGATAGCAGTTGCCAGTTATCCAAGTCTAGTTGAATCTGAGTGAACCAGTCTGAATAGTTATTGGAGTCAATCTGACTGCCATTGAGTTGAACCTGGCGATCATCAAAATAGACAATCTGTCCGAGTGCGGCACTGGCAAGTTGTTTCGCTTGGTTATTAAGTAATCGAGTTTTCAAAGCCATACTTAATTGATTGCTGTCTGCAATTCTATCCAGGCCTGTAAAACGGTTCATGGCAAACAGGTTGTCGAAATTTGGACTTAAATAATCGCTATCAAACAAGTTGATATCAGCTTGGTCAACGTAGGGGGTGTAAAGGTACTGTAGTTCTGGTTCAAGTGTTTGTGTCAGACTCGCATTGCCAATTTCGATACCGCGCTCAAAAATCAAACCAGAGCGAACCGCAAATTGATGAACTGATCGATTGATGGTTGTCTCTGTTGATGGATTGAAACCATTGTCATCCATTTGATACTGGGTAAAGTTTGCTCGTAAAGTGGTGTCCAGAAAGGCATAACTGTTGCGCAGGCTGTGACTAAGCTGTGGTTGCAGGTGAAGACGAGAACCTTCAGCTAGATTGTGGTTGGCTGAAGAAACTGAAAAGTCCGACCAGTTGGCAAACAGGTCAAAGTTAAGGTTCTCTAAACCAAACACCGTTTGGCTGTAGCGCAAGCCGATTTCCGGTTTGGTTTCATAGCTGTCATCCTGATTCAGCAGTTGTAAATGGCTTTGAATACGCGCGTAAGCGTGCAGGTTTCCAGCTTGATAATCTATGCCGGCATTGCGAGCTAAAGCGTTGCTGTTTTTTAATTGTCTATCAACTGGAATGTCCTGATAGAACATCTCATCGGAAGTGGCTTGCCAGTCAATAAAGCTGGTTATTCCGCCACCCCAGTTTTGATGAGCTTTTAATTTGATACGCCAGCGTTGCGAGTCTGCATCCTTATAACCAATTTGACCGTTTTCTAGAATTGCCAGGCCTTTATCCGCAACCAACTGGTCATCGATTGCACTCAGGGTCAGCTCGGCTCCATGTGAAACATTTTTGGACTTTGCCAGGTACCGAAATTCATTTTCAATGGCCAGGCCTCGGCGCTCAATTGGAATCAAGCTTAAGGTATCGTCGATATTGGCGGCAATATTGAAGTAGTAAGGCTGTTTGTAATAGTTAAGACGACGATCTTGAGAAATCGATTTATAGCTACCGAATTCAGGAAATAGCAGGCCTGTTGCCCGATCATCCAGAGGGTATTCAAAATAGGGGGTGTAGAGCAGAGGCATGCCTTTAAAGTAAAACCAAGTATCTTTACCAATGACTTTGCGGTTCTGATTATTAACTTCTAAATCTTTGAACTTAAGTTCCCAATCCAGTGATCCATCGATATTTAAACGGCAGCTACTCAGGTTCGCATTTTTTAATTTCGCTTTTTGTTGCTGTTGCTCAATTGCAATCTGCTCTGCTTTACCGTGAGTTCTGCTTGGTTGAAGTTGGTAGCGTGCCTGTTTCAGTTCAGCTCTTTGTTGACTATTATCAATAGTGGCTTCTTCTGTTGTCAGGGTGAACTGCTCTTGATGAAACTCGACCCCGCCAGAAAAACTTGCCTGATTGGTTTGCTGATCAAATTGAGCTCGGTTTCCAATTATCACTAAGCCGGCTTGCGAGAAGTTAACATTGCCCTCTAACAGATATTCGCCCGGACCGGGTTGGCTTAAACTGTTGGCCTGAACATGTTTTTTACGATCGCTTTTTAAGTTAGGCGGAATCGATTGTTGTTTGGCAATTAAATCCGGCGCACAGTTTTCATCTGCAACAGAACTGGTTGTTGTTGTAAAAAACAACAGGCCTGTTAAAACTGCAGAAATGTTTTTGTGATGAAATCTGGGTGAGAAGATGGCCACAATAATTGACTTATTTAATTAATCGACTAACATCTTGGGAACTATTAAGCCCCTTTTAGAGGCAGTTTGAGCAGTCGCCAAGTTTATTTTTTCTGGTTACTATTTCAGAAATGCCTATTTTAACCGAGTATCAATTCATGAATGAAAGATTTCAACTGATGTTGGATTGGTTGCAACACCTTGAAATACTAAACAATAAAAATATTACTGAACCGGTACCGGCTTCGAGTGATGCTAGTTTTAGACGTTATTTCCGCATTCAGGCCAGCGATGCAGAAAGCAGCTGCAGTTATATTATTATGGATGCGCCTGTCGAACACGAAGATTGCAGGCCTTTCATTAAGGTTTCTGCTGAGATGCTGGCGATGGGGCTAAATGTCCCCGAAGTTCTAGCCCAAGACTTAACCAAAGGGTTTCTATTGCTGACCGATTTGGGGTCAACAACCTATCTATCGGTGCTTGAAAAATCTGATGAATCTACCGCCGACCAACTCTACGCGGATGCTCTAAAGTCACTGGTTAAACTCCAGTCTTCAGCAAAACAACAGGCCACTCGCTTGCCACAATACGATTCGGTTTTATTACAAACAGAGATGTCACTGTTTAGCGACTGGTTACTAAATACCCATCTCGATATTCAGCTCTCAACGGCCGAAAAAACCGATTGGAATCAGCTTCAAGACGTGTTGATTAAATCGGCACTGCAACAACCGCAGGTTTATGTGCACAGAGATTATCATAGCCGTAACCTGATGGTCGTGGAGAACGGTCAGCAGGCTAATCCAGGTATTCTGGATTTTCAGGACGCAGTATATGGTCCGCTGAGTTACGATGCGATTTCACTGCTACGCGACTGTTATATCGCCTGGCCGGATGAACAGGTAGAAGAGTGGCAGCGCAACTATTTCTTGCAACTCTGTCAGGCTGGCATTCTGAGTAAAGATGAATGGGCAGGGTTTTTGAAGGCCATGGATTTAATGGGCATTCAGCGTCACCTCAAGGCATCGGGAATTTTTGCCCGGTTGTTACACCGCGATGGTAAAGATGGCTATATTGCTGATATCCCGCAAACACTGCGTTACATTCACAGCGTGGCCGCCAAATATCCTGAAACCGGTTTTATGGTCAGGTTTTTAGACAGCAAAGTTCTCCCAAGAGTTTTTTAGGTTCTGTTTTGAGTGCAAGTAATGACAAGGGCCTGCTAAAAACCGCCCAGCCGATTAAAGCGATGATTCTTGCCGCCGGGCGCGGCAATCGATTGCGTCCAATCACCGATACCACTCCTAAGCCTCTTGTCCCTTTACTGGGCAAGCCTCTGATTGAATATCATCTGGAAAAGCTTGCCAAGCTAGGTGTTGCCGAGGTGGTGATCAACCATGCCTGGTTGGGGGACAAAATTGAAACCCAGTTGGGCGATGGTTCTCGCTGGGGAATCAAAATATTTTATTCGCCAGAACCTGAGGGCGGTTTAGAAACAGCAGGGGGTATTATCAATGCATTACCGATGCTTGGCGATGAGCCGTTTTTAGTCATAAATGGCGATGTATTTACTGAATACGATTTTGCAAAGCTGCTTAAGGTTGCTGAAACGATGCAGCGGGAAAATCATCAGCAGAATCTTGCTCATCTGGTTATGGTGCCAAGTCCTGAACACAACTCAAAAGGCGATTTTGGGATTGATGCGAAGGGTTTGATTCAAGAGCAGGGTGAATATACTTTTTCTGGTTTGAGCGTATTGCGGCCCGAAATGTTTGCGGGAATGAAAGTCGACTTTATTCGGCTCGCACCAGTGTTAGTAAAGGCAATCCAAGCTGGACAGGTCAGTGGAGAATTAGAGATGGGTTTATGGTCAGATATTGGCACCATTGAACGCCTTGAGCAGACAGAGGATTTACTCAAGGCTAATAAATAAAAGCTTAGGCAAAAAACCGAAAAAGTCTTTAGTCTTCAGGTACGCCGATCTCCCCGTTTTTAATGGTTAAAAAACCATCGGCAACATCTCTATAAAGCTCTAGCGTAATGTCTTTTTCCACACCGTCACAGCGCATACGATGGGAGATATAGCCAGTGATATTGCCATCATCATCTGTAATCGGGCCAACATTGGCTCTAAGCCAGTAGTAATCGCCGTTTTTACGACGGTTTTTGACAATCTGTGACCAGCCGCGACCAGCCTGAATGGTTTCCCACATATCCTTAAAGACTCCACCTGGTACGTCAGGGTGGCGAATAATACTGTGTGGTTGCCCAATCAATTCTTCTTCTGTGTAACCGCTCATCTCGCAGAACACATCATTTACTTTGGTTATAATGCCCTTTAAATCCGTTTCGGACATAATGACCTTGCCTTCTGGAATAATAAATTCATTCTCAGTTACAGGTGGGTTCTCTTGCACTTCTGTCTCCTTGAAATCAGGCAGGGATTAGTTAAGCCGTATGCTGCTATAGAATTTATTTAGCCTGAGTTTACCACTTTTTTATTGCTATAGAATACAAAACCTTACTTATAGTCGGTTATTACTAAAAATTATGGTTCGAATTAATAAATGGTTCAGCGAAATGGGCATCTGTTCAAAAAAACAGGCCGATTTATTGATTTCTGCTGGCCGAGTTACGGTTAATAACCTGCCTGCTAAGCTGGGTATGACTATCGCTGAAGCTGATACGGTTTTGCTTGATCATCAACCGGTTGGTGACAGACCGACCCCGGTTGTCATTCTCTATCATAAGCCTGTTGGCGTTATCTGTACTCATCGTAAAGACATAACCAAGAGTATAGAAAATGTGCTTAAACTTGATCAGCGAGTGTTTGCAATCGGTCGATTAGATAAAGATTCAGAAGGCCTGTTAATTTTGACTAACCAGGGTGAACTGGTGAATAAAATCATGCGCTCAGAAAACAAGCAGAAAAAAGTTTACAAGGTTTGGGTAGATAAAGACGTTACTCAGAACTTTGTTGCAAATATGGCCAATGGGGTCGAAATCTTAGGCAGTAAAACCTTGCCATGTGAGGTTGAAAAGCTAAGTGATGATTGCTTTCAGATTACTCTGGTTCAAGGCTTGAACAGACAGATTAGAAGAATGTGTAAAGCCTTGGGCTATAAAGTACTTAGGTTGCAGAGAATCCAGATAATGCAGTTCAATCTAGATGGGCTTGAAGAAGGTCAATTCCGATATCTCGACAGCACCGAGTTGCAAGCTCTCTATAAAAACCTGGAAAAATCCATTAACTAATCTGATAACAATTAATTAGATATATTTTGATTTCGATCATTTTGTTTTTGTGACTAGAGTTTTACAATGAAATTAGATAAGTAATAACTTATAAACAAAGGAAGACAAAATGAGCCATAAACATAAAGTCATTATTGAAAAAGTATTTTCACACCCAATTGCTACCAATGTAGATTGGAAAAGGTTATCAAACACCTTGACTCATTTCGGAGCTGAAATCGAAGTTTCAAACAGTAACCGAGCTAAGATTCACTTGAATGGCCAGGAAATTATTTTAGGTCTTCCGCATCACGGACACGAGTTAGCAGATAAGTCTGAAATTACCAAACTTAAGCATTTTTTAGAAGCGGCTGAGTTAACGCCAGACAAAGTTTAATTGACGGCTATCTGAATTTAAAAAAGGCCAGTATTTGCTGGCCTTTTTTATTACTCAATCTAAGTTAGTCTTCTAACTTAACAATGTTCTCAGCTTGAGGACCTTTTTCACCATCAATAACAGTGAATTCAACTTTTTGGCCTTCAGCCAATGTTTTGAAACCATCGCCTTTGATTTGGCTAAAGTGTGCAAAGATATCCGGGCCAGAATCTTGAGAAATAAAGCCGAAGCCTTTAGTGTCGTTAAACCATTTTACGGTGCCAGTAGTGGTAGACATAATGTAATCCTGTAAATCTAATCTATATTGTGGTTTTTGACACTAATGATTTAGCAATCAAAACCAGGTAAATCAAGCCTGAGCGGTTATGAACAATTCAGGAATTAAAGCTGCAAGACATAATCATTAGTTAATATCTTAATGCCACATTATAAGCAAGCATTTGTTAAATGAAAGTTAAAAACAGGTTACAAGTTAATATTTTTTCGTATTTAATGCAGAATTTGCAGAAAATAGGTCTTAAGAGGCGGTTTTATCAGGTTTTCTGCTCACCCAGAAACCAAACAGAGTGCCAGAGACAAACATCAATAATGAGTAAGTAACCGCTGGAATCATCATGATTTCATTACCAATTAAGGTTCCGGCAACTAACAGGGCCAGGGTGCCATTTTGAATTCCAACCTCAAAACCAATTGAGACCGATTGCGCCTGATTAAGTTTTGTAATTTTGGCTATAGAATAGCCGGCAGCCAGTACTAAAATATTTAGAATCAGTGTGGCAAAGCCGGCCTGGGCAAAAAATTCCAACATATCTGCTCTGTTCTTTAGAACGATAAGCACAATAATCAGGAATAGGAAAAATACCGCAAACCATTTCAAAACGTCTTCTGCTTTAGCTGCAAACAGTGGCCAGCGACTGAGGACAAACATCCCTAGGGCCACCGGAACAACGGTAATAACTAACAGCTGAATAATGGTTTTAATAATCGGTAAGCTGAATTCGGTTTCAGAGCCCATAAAAAACATCATACTTAGGGCGGCGATAATCGGGATGGTAAAAGGCGTGATCAAGCTTACTACTGCTGTCAGGCTAATTGAGAGTGAAACATCGCCCTTAAACAGGTAGGTGAACATATTCGATGTTGCCCCTCCCGGAGCCAGAGCAATAATCATCAGACCGACTGCAATCTCTGCCGGCAGTTGAAATGCAACCGCAATAATAAAAATGCAATTAGCGGTAATAGTAGCATCTGGCCAACTAAGCCAACCCCAACCGCTTTGGGAGATTTGACAACATTTTGAAAGTCAGCCAGTTTTAAAGACAGCCCCATACCAAACATAATTACAAACAGGGCAAGCGGAAGAATGACTTTAGTGAGAATATCGGGAGACATGGCTTAGTGTATTCCTTTAAAAAACTAACAAGCATTCTATTGGATTTAACAGGCCGCTAAAAGAAAAAAGCTATCAATTAGGTTAATAGAACCAATCCAAACTCAGATTTTGATGGTTTATAATCCAGTTTTATCAAATTTTAAAAGGCCTTCCCGCTATGTTAATGATTGTCTCGCCGGCAAAAGCATTGGATGAAACCAGCTCTGTACAGACTGAGTTGCACACTCAAGCAGAAATGCTTAATCAGGCTTCAGAGTTAGCCGATCAACTCAAACAGATAGGGCCTGTTGAAATTGGTCAACTTATGCATATCAGCGACAAGTTGTCTGAGTTGAATTATGAACGTTTTCAAGCCTGGCAAACGCCATTTCCTAAACAGCAGGCTAAACAGGCGGCCTGGCTTTTTAAAGGCGATGTTTATCAAGGTCTGGATGCCTACTCGCTCTCTGAAAAGGCTGTTGACTATACACAAAACCACCTGCGAATTCTTTCAGGTCTTTATGGCCTGTTAAAACCATTGGACGATATGCTGCCATATCGTTTGGAGATGGGCACAAAGTTTGCCAATAAAAAAGGTAAAGATCTCTATGAATTCTGGGGCAATGACATCACCGATTTGCTGAACAAGCACTTGGCTGATAGTGGCAGTAATACTTTGGTAAATCTGGCATCCAATGAGTACTTTAAAGCGGTTAAGAAAAAGCAATTGAATGGCCGTATTATCACGCCAATTTTTAAAGATTGGAAAAATGGCAAATACAAAATTATTAGCTTCTACGCTAAAAAAGCCCGTGGCTTAATGGCGCGTTACGCCGCTGATAATTTTGTAGAAAATGCTGAAGATCTGAAGTTCTTTGATTACGAAGGCTATCAATTTAACCCAGAGTTATCATCCGAAACAGACTGGGTTTTTACTCGAAATTTAGAAGCTTAACTTTATTGAACAGAAGGCTTGTCTTCGGCGAAGAGTAGATCGATGTCGTCTTTGTTAAAGCGCGAGTGATAATTACACATCTCATTGTGAATTACGATCTCGCCTTGCTCTTCCAAAATCTTTCGAACTTCGGCTTCACCCAGTGAACGCAGCATCTTAAGAACCTTCGTATCATCCTTTGGGCATTCGTAATTAACTTCGCTCTGTTCAAACAGTTCAACCAGCTCTTCATGAAACAGGCGGTGAATCAACTCTTCAGCAGACAGTTCCGTTAACTCTTGATCTTTGACAGTAGCTGCCAAGTGGACGATTCGATCCCAACCATCGCTGTCATGACTGTCCGATTCCGGCATTTTCTGTACCAAGACGCCACCAAGAGAATTCTCATCGGCGCTTAACCAGAGCTTTGACGGCAGTTGTTCGGACTGACTCAAAAAGGTTTCAAAGGCTTCGGCAACACTGTCGCCTTCACGTGGAACATAGGATTGAAAGTGATGATTGGTTTGGGTGTTTTCCAAAGTCATCAAAATCTGACCATCGCCTAACAGTTCGTCCATGGTGGTTTGATCGGTTATTTCTTGATTAGTTTTTGCCAGGCCTCTAATTTTCAGGTCGTGAGTTACATCAACTACCAATAAGCTGATTGGGCCAGACCCCTGAACCTGCATGGTTATGCGGCCTTCATGTTTGATACCGTTAGCCAGCAGAATAGAGACGGCGGTTAACTCGCCAAGTAACTCAATAATCGAGTATGGGTAGTGACGGTCTTGCAGCATCTTCTGCCAGTCTTGATTAAGTTGGATGTGCTGACCACGGATATTCAGGTCTTTAAAAAGGAAACGTTGAACCGCATTAACTGACATTTTTGCTCGCATTAAGTTCTAGGGTTTGTTATTTGATGGGTGAAAATTTTAAATCGAATTTTACCATATTCACTTCGCAGAGCAGGTTCTGTAAACAATTTCTGTACCTAGCGTTTTCGGTGTTTCGTATTAATACTAGAAAATCGTTGCATTTGTTTTATGTGTACTATTACACTAATACACAAGTACAAAAAAATATAGGTGAATTATTGTGATTACATTTGATCAGGTTAAGTTTTCATACAAAGGCCAGCCGATCTACGAAGAGTTAAGCTTAAGTTTTAATGGCGGTCAGGTACTAGGTTTATTAGGTAAAAATGGTTCTGGAAAGTCCACCTTATTGAGTTTAGTTGCCGGGCTCAACTTTGCCCAAAACGGCAGGGTAACCACTTTGGGCTTTAATGCTAAACAACGCCGTGCAGAAATGCTGTCGCAGATTTTCTTGTTACCAGAGCAATATCAATTACCTGCTGTTAGCGGCAAGAGTTATGTTGCTATGTATAGTCCATTCTATCCGGGTTTCAATCAGCAACAGTTCCTGAGCTATGCCGACACCTTTGAAATCGAACTTGGTAAAAAACTATCAAAGCTATCCATGGGGCAACAGAAGAAATTCCTAATCGCTTTTGGCCTGGCCTGTAATTGTCCATTGAATTTGTTGGATGAGCCAACCAATGGTTTAGATATTCCATCCAAAACCCTGTTTAGGAAATTAATCAGTCATGCAGCGGATGAGAGCAAAACCTTTGTAATTTCAACTCATCAGGTCAAAGACATTGAAAAGTTGATTGATCACGTTTGCATGATTGAAAAAGGTGAACTTGTTTTGAATCAGTCGGTTGATGATATTACCAAGCAGTTAGCCATGTCGATAACTGATGAGCTTGATGGTTCTGAGCTCTATAAACAGGAAGTCGGATTGGGGCAATACGCCTGTGTTTCTGAAAACCGCAATGGAGAGCCAGGCACTTTAGATTTGGAACTCCTGTTTAATGCAGTTTTGGATGAGACTCAATCTATAAAGGCGGTTTTCGGACAGTCTAGTGAAGAAAGGGGAGCTGCATAATGAATACAAGTAATAGCGTTTATTCGCTTGATCAAGCTGATCCAAGATTCTCCTTAAAAAGAACTGTTAATTTATTGCGCATAGATGTGAGTTTTACCTATAACTATCTACTGTTGAGTCTGAGTATTCCAATCTTTATTTTGTTTCTGAATAGGGCGACCAATAATCAAGCTGAACTAGTCGAATTAACAGCTTCAATGATGGAGGCATTTCTCTGGATTGGAGGACTAATTTTTACAAGCTATACATTTAAAGATGCTCACAAAAAACTGGAGTTTTTTGACTGGGCAATGTTGCCGGCAAATCAATTGGAAAAGTTTATTAGTCGACTATTTCTGACCAGTTTTGTTTATATTGGCTTTGTAATCTTTTCCTTCAGTGTAATTTATGTGGCTTTCTCATTATTTATCGGTCATGAAGTGCAGCTCTTGCAACTGTTTGTTGAAGCTGAATTTAGCGTCGAGTATTTTGTGATTTTTCTATTTTGGCATGCTGTTTTTCTCTTAGGATCGGCAACCTTTAAAAGTGCTGCGT
>DBOI01000004.1:13084-45610 GCA_002299245.1 Hydrogenovibrio sp. UBA650 | reverse complement strand
CATAGTATTCTCTTTTTAAACTCTTTAGTTCCGTTATTCGTAAAGCCTTGAAAACCAGTTTTTTGTTCTTATTTAAACAAAGTCATTATAATCATTTATCAATCTTCATAAGAGACCTTTTAAATGCGTATTTTCTTTCTTTTGCTGTTGATTATTCCATTGGTAGAACTGTATTTTTTGATTCAGGTCGGTGGATTAATTGGCGCCTTGCCTACAGTATTGTTGACCATTTTTACTGCCATTGCCGGTTTGGTGTTAATGCGTAGTCAGGGATTAGCAACTATTCAAAGAGCCCAGCAGGAGATGTCAGCGAGCCAATCTCCTGAATCGTCTATGTTTGAAGGGGTGTTTATCTTTTTAGGTGGCGTACTATTGTTTTTCCCAGGGCTAATATCTGACTCTCTAGGCCTGCTATTTCTGGTGCCATTTGTAAGACGTTTTTTAATTGTTCAGGCTACCAAGGGAATGGCCACAAAAAACTACTACCGTTATCAGAGGGGAGAACAGGTTTATGAGGGTGAGTGGGAACAGAAACCGCCCAGAGACCCGAATGTGATTGAGCATGAAAGAGATATAAAATAACAGGCCTTGTCTTTACAAATTATTCGTTTAGCAATTGTTTATAGCCAGATTGGTAGTCTGGGTACTTGAACTCATAACCGGAATTAACAATTTTTCCATTAGATATGCGTTTATTACTACGCATTTGCCTCGACGATTCTTTTGGTTCCATATGCTCAACATCTGGCACGCAAAGTTGTTCGGCCAGCCAGTCATAGACTTCGCAAAGAAGAGTGGGTTGGCTGTCAACGCCAATATAGAGTGAATCGACATTGGTTGAGTTTTCTATCTCTTTATTGAGCAGGTGGTTAAGAATGCCTACACAGTCATCTGAGTGAATACGATTGCTCCAAACTCCATCCATACATTGGATTTTGCCGTCCTGAAGCAGGTCAATCAAATGAGTTCTTCCCGGACCATAAATCCCGCCAAAACGAACAATAGTTCCAGGTATCTCACTATCCAAAACCAGCTGTTCTCCTTCAAGCAGGCGTTTAGTAGAAAAAATTGAATCGGATGTTGGGCTCGATTCATCGACGGTTTCAGCGTCATTCTGGCCAAAAACAGCTGTGCTGGAAATAAAAAAGAAGCGTTTTATATTCTGAGAACCAAGGTCTTTGAGGAGGTTTTTCACCCCGGATACATAGGCAAGATAGTAGGCCGTGTCTTTGTATTTGCCTGCTGATGCAGTGTAGAAAACATAGTCTATGTTTTCGGGGAGGTTGTCGTTTGGGGTGCTTAAGTCGGCTTGAATAGGTTCAATTCCATCGGGTATGTTAGCGGTATTGCGCCTTAAACCAAAAACTTCGTGGCCATTTTTGACCAGTTGAAGTCCTAATTCACAACCAATGCCACCACAACCAGCAATTAATACTTTTGCCATACTTCCTCCTTAAACTTGAAGTCAGTATGCCCAAAAATTATGGGACTTAAAAGCTAAAAATGTTAAATTTTTCTTAAAAAGATCGACTATTAGAAAAGGCTAATAATAGGTTTAGATCATTTTTGTATGAATAAAAAAAGCCATACTGGTTATTCCAGTATGGCTTTTAAAAGATCTAATTAAGATATTAGATTAGTGGAACTTAGAGTATCCATCTTTAAGTTGTCCGCCCCATGAGTAGCTGTACATGAGTTGCCAGTTAGTTTGGCCGTGAGAAATCTCAATTCCGTTGTTAAGTGCGCCGTCACCAGTTACTTTAGTCGCAGGAGCGTGGGCAACTGAGAAATCGATACTGTGACCTCTTGCAGGAATATAGCCGACACCAGCGGTGTAGTGACGCTCGACGATTGCCGGGAATAGTGGATGAACCATATCATCCGGTACAGGATTGCTTCCTACATTTAAACCAGCGCGAAGAATTAGGTTCTTCTGAGCTTTATAAGCACCACCCAACATGATTACATTTTGATCTGACCAGTCTTGAGGTAGAGTAACGTCGATATTAGCGCCAGCAAAAGGACCATTCATAGGATTATTGTCAGCAGTAAATACCATATTGAACTTGTCCATTACACTAGACCAGTTAATACGTTTGTAGTCTGCAGAAATCATCCAGTCATCTTGTTTGTAGGCCATACCAATTGCAATTGTTGAAGGCCACTCAAAGTCTTTTACCTTGATTTTACCGCTAACATCCATAGTCATTGGCGCATAGGTTCCATTTGGAGTACCTGTCATGAAGTAACCTGTGTCGCCATTAACATTCATACTTAGATCAGCATCGCCGCTTAGGTCACTAAGTGCAAATTGTGTATGGTAAGAACCACCGATAGTAAGGTTTTTGTTAACCTTGTATGTCATTCCTAGCTTTCCACCAAAACCTGTGGCTTTTGCCTGTCCTGTATAATCACTGCCATCTGAGAAGTCAAAACGTGCCCAGTTTACATCTGAAACTAGCCCGCCTTGCATCATCTGTCCAAGCCCCATCATCATTGAACCTGAAACATTTCCGCCTGCTTGTAAAGCACCAAATTGTTGACCAGACATGTCCATCATAATATCTAGACCGGCCCAGACGTAATCAATTGATCCACCGATAGTTAGTTGATCATCAATTTCAACATTCATGGGAACTACTAGGCGTCCAACAGAGAGTTCTGAACGGTTTTCCAGGCCACTAAGAGGGGTCATTGAACCCATCATAGACATGCCGCCAGCAAATAAATCACCAGACATTCCTGTAAGATCGGCTTTGCCGTACTCTGTTCCCATTCCGCCTTGCGCTAGAATTCCTACACCCCAGGTGAAGCCATCAGCTTTGGTTGCATAACCAAAGCCAGGCATAAGGTAAGAAGTTCCATCAGAATCTTGGTCAATCATTGCAGGGTCAAATTTAACATTTACATCAGGTCTTAAGTTACCAATACCAAATTGAACACGGTTACCTTTAACTCTGCCCATACCCATAGTAGCCGGATTGTTCATCATGCCACCCAAACCGTTGTTTATTGCTTGAGCAGTTCCACCCATTGCCGTAGAAACAGGGCCGTAACCTTCCATATTCATGCCGTTTGTAGCAAGAGCTTGATTACTCAATAGTCCCGCTGCCGCCATTGCCAGTGCTATTTTTGTTTTTTTCATGTCTTTCCTTCTCTGTATTTAAAGATATTTATTATGTTGTGTACTCAAGGTACTTTTTTATTTCGAAAGTAACTATGCATTAACAGAACTTATTTTTGTAATTAAAAATTTTTAAGGGTATATCAATTTGCATATAAGAAAATGGTAATGTTATTTTCAATGGCTTTATAAAAATAAATAATGGGGTTAAGTTGTTGAAACTAAAGGGAAAATTGCTTTTTATGTAAGTATAAATTGTATTTGTTATAAATACTATCTGGCTGGTATGACTGCGTATCTGAGTTTTGTTGTATTTTTACAACATATTTTGTAGGGTAATTTGGTTGATGATTCAAGATATCAAATGATGGTGAGCTGGTATTTTATTGTTTTTAAAATAAAAATTAGATACAAAAAAGCCGCAATTAATGCGGCCTTTTATTTACTAGTTAGCAGAGGTTCTATTTAGAAGTCTCCAGCAGCACCTTTTTCCATCATTTCCCACATTGTATTTCGGACGGACATGGTTTTCTCTTTTAACTCAGCAGGCATTTTTTTACCCATTTTGATCATCATATCCATATTCATGGTATAAAGCCAAAGCCCGTCTTCTTTTTCTACAATTGTTACACGACAAGGTAACATAGCACCCATAGCGGCAGAGAAGTCAAGCATGTCACGAGCAATATCCGGATTACAGAAAGACATTACGTGGATTGCACCTGATTCACGACCGCGAGCTTTTAGTTCTTCAGAAAGAGGTAGTTCTCCAACATTTTTAATGTTGCGGTTTACACCAACAGCATTGATAGCATCGATTACGTCTTCTAGTGCAACGCCTTCTTCAACTTTCTTTTCCCATACAACAGCGTGACCAATGTCACCTTCAGCCTCTACCCAGCGATCCCAGATGTGGTTAAAAGTATCCCAGGCACCTTCTTCAAGGTTACCAGCCGCGTGCATTGATCCACAACCAGAAAGAGTTGATACTGTTACAGCTAATAGAGCTGCTTTAAATAGGTTGGTTAGTTTCATTTAAATTCTCCGTTGAGATTGTTTTAAGGGCTTGAATGAATTGGCCCCCATAAGAATTTTCATCGATTAGATTACTCGTTCTCTTTTTAAATGCAATCCTAAAGTTTTTTAGGTTTCAATAATATAATTTTATTATCAATCTCTAATTAATTTTATGAGGTCGATCTGTTGCCGCTACAGTTTAAGACTGCGATACCTTAAATCCTAGTTGAATTAGTAAGTTATCTAACTCAGTTTTACCCGTTGATTGAATTCTGTGTTGAGCCCATTCTCGGTATATTGGGAAGTTTCTTCTATAGTATTCGTATTTTTTATGGACGCTGCTCGCTTCCTTATCGCGAATTACGTTGTCATCAGCAAAAATATTATGAGTTTCGTTCATCAATTTACAAAGGGCATTTTGCAAACTTGGCATAGCTTCAAAGTTTCGAATTGGCGGAGGTTCCGGTAGGGCGGCCTGCCAATCCTGTTGGGGTTGAACTTGCCAGTATTTGCAAAGCTTTTGGTAGACCATGCTGCTACCGGCGACCTTGGCATCCAAAGAGTGCCCAGCAATATGAGGGGTCGCTATCCAGGCCTTGGCATAGAGTTCCATATCAATATTGGGTTCGTTTTCCCAACAATCAATAACGTTGGCTTGGGTTATGGCGTTTTTCCAGGCCTGTTCATTGATGATTCCACCTCGTGCAGCATTAATAATAATTTGATCAGGGTTGATATTTGAAAGTTTGGTTGCAGAGATTAAATCTCGAGTAGGGTGTAGCCCTGAATTGGTAAGAGGGGTATGCAGAGTAATAATGTCGGCTTTTAAGCAGCTGTCTAAATCAACATAGTTATGTTGGTCTTCTAATTCGGGATGCCTCTCGACTTTAGGCGGGTCATTTAGTAGGATCTGCATTCCAAGTGCTTTGGCTTTGTTATAAACCTTTTCGCCTACATTTCCTACGCCAATAATACCAAGTGATTTTTCGGATATATTAAACTGAAATTGTTCAGCTAAGTTTAGCAAGTTGGTGATCACATACTCGGCAACCGAATTGGCATTACAGCCCTGAGCACTGTAAAACTCAATCTGTTTCTGTTTCAGGTATGGTTGATCAATATGGTCTAGGCCAACCACTGTGCTGCCAACAAAACTAACCTTGCTGTTTTCAAGTAGTTCTTTGTTGACTAGTGTTCTGGAGCGAACAATCAGAGCATCTGCTTGTTTTACCGCATCACTGTTAATGGCTCTGCCAGCAATCTTGGTTACTTCACCTAGATGTGAAAAGATTTCTTCTGCGTAAGGTACGGCGTCATCAATTACGATTTTTTTATTTTGCATTGTTTTCTGGCCAGTCTTGTTTTTCAAAGTATAACGGATTCAATTTTTCCATTTGCTTTAGAATATATAAATATATAGAAAACTCGACCTTAGGGAAGTGAATTTACAATGCTGTCAGCAGTTAAAACAATAAGTGGGCCTGCGGGATTACTGGAGATAAGAATTAAAGAAAACAGTGATCAAGCAAGAGGTCTTGTCGTTCTGAGTCATCCACACCCCCTTTATGGTGGCACCATGAATAACAAAGTCATCACGACTTTGGAAAAAGCATTTTATGGTTTGGGTTACCACACTGTGGCCTTTAATTTCCGTGGAGTGGGTAAAAGTGAAGGCGAATATGACAATGGTATTGGTGAGCAGCAAGATCTAGTTGAAGTCTTAAGGTGGGCGAAACAGGGTTTAAATCCGTCACAGGTTGTATTGGCTGGTTTTTCTTTTGGTAGCTATGTAACTCTAATGGTTCTGAATCAGCTTTCTGATGTTGATGGTCTTTGTACAGTAGCTCCACCTGTTGGGCTCTACGATTTTTCGCAAATACAGGCTGTAGAGCAGCCTTGGGTTCTCATTCAAGGCGGTAAGGATGAAGTCATTTCTGCTCAAGAAGTAATGGATTGGGCGATGAGTAGGTCTCCTAGGCCGGACTTTTTTTGGCGATCAAAAGCCAGTCATTTCTTTCATGGCGAGCTGGTTTGGCTGCGCAAAATCGTCGCCGCGAACTTCTAAAGTCAATTTTTGAAAATTTATTCATATAAGCATTTGCTTATATTTTATAAACCCCCTATAATATCAGAAAATTCTAATGTGTTAATAGGCTTGAGTTATGGCTAATTAATCGCTATGGTGGCCTATAAATTTGAAAAGACTATCAATAGGCTAAAAACTGGGGTTTCAGATAAGCTTGTAGCTTTCAGAATAAAAGGATGGTTTTTCATCCTTTTTTAGTTTTTATTTGAAGCTCTGCTTTTTCCCTAACATATTGATTTGGAGACAAAATGAAACATCATAAAATCTTGCAGCGCAACTTACTAGGTTTCCTTGTAACGGCATCTATTGCATTGCCGACAGCGGTTCAAGCGCAGCAGTATGATTTTAAGGCTTGTGTCGATACAGCCTTGGCTCAAAACCCTGAGATGGAGGTCAGCGCCGCTAGAATAAATCAAGCTGAAGCTGCTCTTTCAAAAGCTGAGTCGAGTCGTTTACCTCAGATTACTTTGTCGGTGACAGGAAGCCACTCTGATAACGCCTTAAATGTTTTTGGTATGAAACTCCAACAACGACAAGCAGCACTGGCTGATTTCGGCTTTGATAATAATGTTGCTGAACAGTTTGGAATGGGAAATTTTGCTCATGAACCGGATTCATTAAACAATCCCGACGCTCAGAGCGATATTAATTCAAGAATTGAGGTTTTATTGCCTGTATGGAATGGCGGCAAAATTGGCAGTTATGAAGATCAGGCAGAATCAATGATTGAGGCGGCTAAAAATGGCGATGTGGCTGTTCAGCAATTCCTGACCTTCAATATATACCAAGCATATGAAGCGGTTCACGCGGCTCGCGCTTATATTGAAGTTGCAAAACAGGCGCAGGAAACGGCAGATTCATTTGTTAAAACCACTCGTAATTTAGTCGACCAAGGTGTGGTAGTGCGTTCAGAGTTCTTGAGTGCAAAGGTTAATCAGTCTGCTGCTAAATCAGCTTTGGCCAAAGCAAAATCTGAAGAAAAAATAGCGTTGCATACTCTGAAAATGTTAATGAATGTCGATCCAAATGCTGATGTGGATGTTGCTGACCGCTTAGATTTACAGCTTCCGATTAAGAACCCTGAAGATCTGGTTATGATGGCTCTGGCCTCTAATCCTCAGTTGGATGCAAAGCGTAAACAAGCTGAAGCATCAACGCATGAGGTTCGTGCCGCTAAATCTGACAACTATCCGAGCTTTAATATGATGCTCCGTCAAGATTGGAATGATGAATCGCTTAGTCTAGCTAATTCCTCTTACACAGTTGCAGGTGTCTTATCGTGGAAGATCACGGATTTTGGAGTGACAAAAGGCTCAATTGATATGGCAAATGCCGCCGCCGCTCAGAAAAAATCAGAAGCCCGCTCAGAAGAAAACAAAGTTCGTCTCCAGGTGCTAACCGCTTGGAATAAATTAAAGGCTGCCGAAGAGCAAGTTCTAACAAACCTACTGGCCGTTCAGCAGGCAAATGAAGCTAAAGATTTGGTTATGAAGCGTTACAACAACGGAATTTCGACAATTACCGAATTGTTGGCAGCAAATACTCAGTTGGATAAAGCTCGTGCAGAGCTTGTTTCAGCGCGTTACGAAGTAAATGTACAAAAAGCCCAATTACTGTTGGCAACTGGTCGTATGGATACGAGCCAACTTTAAGTTCAAACAAATTTTAAAGATATAGAGGTTTAACGATGAAATATATTACTAAGGCTGTGAGTATTTCTTTTTTGGCTTTAGCCATGGGATTGAGTGGCTGTGGCAAGGATGCCGAACCAACCGCGGTTGAAACTAATCAAAAAACGATTAAAGCGGATGTTGTTAAGGTTGGTGTTGGTACCGTACCTTTGAAATCGGTTGTACCGGGTTCTGTTGTTCCTGATCAGAAAGCTCAAATTGCATCAAGAATTATGGGTTACATTGAAAACCTTGATGTCAAAGTTGGGGATAAGGTTACTAGAGGTGACCTGTTATTCTCGATCGATTCAGGGGATATCAACAGCAAGATTCAACAGGCAAGGTCAGGTTTTGAACAGGCTAAAGCGGCTTTAGAATATGCTGCAGCTGACTATAAGCGTTTTGCTAAGTTATATAAAGATAATGCTGTTTCTAAACAACAGTTCGATAAAGTGCGTCTTCAGTTCAATGTTGCTCAAGAAAACCTATCTGCTGCTCGAGCTGGATTAAGACAAGCGCGTGACCAATTGAACTACGCCAATGTAAAAGCACCATTTGATGGTGTGATTGTTCAAAAAATGGCTACTGCAGGTTCTTTGGCCGCTCCGGGTAATCCTGTTGTGGTAATGGAAAACCTCTCTTCATTAAGTGTTCAAACGCAGGTTTCCAATGAGTTGTATGCCGCATTAAGAATTGGAGATCCCGCTGTTGTCAAAATTGATGGAATCAACAGGCCTGTTGAAGGCACTATTTACACTTTGGTAAGTGCTGCAGATCCAAAAACAAGAACTCATACAGTTAAGTTAAACCTGCCAGATGTTGACTTTGTGAATAGTGGAACCTTTGCCAGAGTGAGCTTTACTCGTGGTGAACGCTCAACCCTTATGTTGCCTAGCTCAGCAATTGTCGAGCGCGCAGGTATTAATGGTGTTTTTGTTGTCTTGAATGGACGCGCCTTCTTCCATATGGTCCGTACCGGTGCTGTGATTGGTGATATGGTTGAAGTTCAAGCTGGTTTGGTTGTGGGAGACCAAGTAGTTGTTTCAAATAATGAGACATTGATGAATGGTGACTTGATTGATAATCCAAATGTTGCTGTAGAGGCTGAAGGAGCTTAACTATGGCTGAAAATCAGGATCTAAATCAACAGGGTCAAACCGCTGAGCACGATAAGCTTAATAGTGCAGGGAAACTAGCGCTGGCTTTTATCCACTCTAAAATTACGATGATGATGGTAGTTGCAATTACGCTTGCAGGGATTATGGCTTACTTGATCACTCCTCGTGAATATAATCCGCAGATAGTGGTGCCAGCAGCCAACATTATTGTACCTAAGGCTGGAGCAACACCTAACGAGGTTAATAACCTGGTTGTAAAACCGCTTGAAACGATCATGAGTGCGTTGCCGGGGGTGGATAATACTTTTGGCTACGCTTCAAATGATTTCGGTATGGTCACTGTACAGTTTGAAGTTGGCGAGAACCAAGTGGATAGTCTGGTAAAACTCTATAACCAGATTATGCAGAATATGGACAAAATGCCGCCTGATACTCAGCAGCCTCTGATTAAGCCTATCAATGTAGATGATGTCCCAATTATGACGTTGGCAGTGAGTTCTAATGGTCTTCAAGGTAATGACCTGCGCGATGTGACACTCAAGGTTGTTGAGAAACTGCGAAATATACCAGGGGTTTCATTTACAAACGTCGTAGGTGGTGAGCAGAGAACTGTTAATGTTTGGTTGGATGCACAAAAAATAGCTCAGACAGGATTGACTCTTGATGTCATTAGCCAGATGCTCAAGGGAAGTAATGTTTCGCTGCCTGTAGGCGCTGTTGTCAACAATAACCGTGAACAATTGATCCGTGTAAATGGTTACCTTGGTAACGCCAAAGAAGTTGGTGAGATTGTAATTGGTGCAGATCAAGGGCGCCCAATTTATTTAAAAGATATTGCCACTATCAAAGATGGCACCATGGAACCAGAGGCTAACTATCGAGTTGGTTTTGGCCCTCATTCTCCTAGAGCTGGACAGCAAGAAGAGCAGGCTGTAACCATTACCTTGGCTAAAAAACCTGGTACCAACGCGGTGGATGTTGCCAATGCTGTATTGGAACAGCTTGAATTTCTTAAGAAGTCTGTCATTCCTGCTAATGTCGATGTGGTTGTCACACGTAACGATGGTGAAAAAGCCAATGCAGCGGTTAACCTACTGATGGAACACCTGTTGATTGCTGTAGGTTCGGTGGTCATTATTCTGATTATCTTCCTTGGTTGGCGTGAAGCAGGGATTGTAACCCTGACTGTTCCGCTAATCCTGTTTGTAGTTCTGTTTATTGGCTTGATAGCCGATCAAACCATAAACCGTATTACTCTGTTTGCCTTAATCCTATCATTAGGGCTCTTGGTTGATGCCGCCATAGTGGTAATAGAGAATATTCACCGGCACATCCATGATGGTTTTGATCCAAAAGAATTTGATCAGGTGTTGATTCGTGCAACCAATGAAATTGGTAATCCGACTAACGTAGCAACCATTGCGGTTATCCTTGCGTTTATTCCAATGCTGTTTGTAACTGGAATGATGGGGCCGTTTATGGCGCCGATTCCATTTAATGTACCGGTCGCGATGATCGCGTCATTGGTGATTGCCTATATTCTGGTGCCTTATCTGGCTTATCGCTTTTTGGGTAAAAAGGCCATTAAAGAGATGCAGGAACGTGAGAGTACTGAAACTCATCACGTTGAAAAAGAGGACTGGATGCAAAAGCTCTATGTGAAATCAATCACGCCAATGATTGAGAGTCGCACTAAGCGTAATGTGTTTTTGTTTGTGGTGCTGCTTACACTGATTGCAGCCATGCTTCAGCCTGCGTTGCAGTTTATCCGCGATGACGGTATGAATAATCCTCTGCACCCAGCAGGGGTAGAAGTGAAGATGTTGCCTTACGACAATACCAACACTTTCCTTATTCAGGTAGATATGCCTGAAGGTTCAGCTCTTGAAGCGACTGACCGTGTTGTCAGACACGTTGGTGACTATTTAAGTCGCACTCCTTTTGTAACTGACTACAGTGTTTATCTGGGTGATCATGCACCAATCGATTTTGCTGCACTGGTTCGTGGAGATTTGATGAGAAAGGGCAGTAACTTTGCTCAGATTCGAGTTAACTTGGTTAATAAACACGACCGAAGTAAATCTTCGCATCAGATTGTACAACAGTTTAATGAGGGCTTGAATGAGCTTCGTAAGTACTTTCCTGGCGCCAATATTAAGCTTTATGAAACTCCTCCTGGTCCACCGGTAATGACTCAGATCATGGCCGAGCTTTACGGGCCTGACTATGACAAGTTGCGTGCCGCTGCGATGGAAGTTGGACAGAAGTTCAATCAGGTATACGGTTTAATCAATGTTGATGATACGGTTACAGCTGACAATCTAAGCTATAACATTAATATTGACCGCGAACAGGCTAACCTGCTAGGTGTAGCGCCTGCTCAGGTTAGTAAAATGTTACGTGATTACATCAACGGCTTTGAACTGGGTTATATGCACCTTGATAACGTTCGTGAATCGGTCAATATTATTGTCCGTCTGCCGCGTTCTGAGAGAACAACCGTAGAGCAGTTAATGTCATTGCGGGTGCAATCTCGTTCTGGCAGTTCTGTACCGCTTTCCGCTGTAGCAACTATTGAAAGAGAGCTATATGCCAAGCCAATTATGGGGCGCGATCAGCATCAGATGGTGATGATTGGTGGAGAGTTAATTCAATCTAGCCCGGTATATGCGGTAATGTCTCTTGATGGCATGCTGGATGGTATCAAGCTTGAAGAGTCTGGCGTGACCTTCCATACTGCTAACCTTGGTTTTGTTGAAGCCCAGCCAAAAGATGTCATGGAATACACATTGTTGTGGGGTGGAGAGATGCGTCTGACTTTGGATGTATTCCGAGATATGGGGAGTGCATTCATCGTTGCTCTGGTATTTATCTATTTGATCTTGGTAGGTTACTACAAGTCATTTATGATGCCGGTGATTGTAATGGGAGCCATTCCTCTAACAATGATTGGTGTTTTCCCAGGTCACTGGTTGACTGATCAAGCCTTTACGGCCACTTCCATGATCGGGGTGATAGCCCTCGCCGGGATAGTGGTGAGGAACTCGCTACTCTTGATTGACTTTATTCTCGAGTATCGCGCAGAAGGCCAATCATTGAAAGATGCGGTTATCGAGGCCGGTAAAGTTCGCTTCCGTCCTATCTTGCTGACAGCACTTGCAATCATGTTTGGTTCAATGATCATGATTACAGACCCTGTGTTTGGCGGTTTGGCTGTTTCCTTGATCTTTGGAACCCTGTCTTCAACTGTGTTAACGCTTCTGGTTATCCCTCTGCTTTATTACATCTGGCAGTGGCACGGAGGCGTTAAACAACAGGAAGCCCTGGAAAAACAACAGCAGTCTTAATTTCCAATGCTTAAACAAACTAGCCCGCTATTTACGCGGGCTTTTTGGTTTTTAAATAAAGTATATTTAGCTAGATTATATGGCTATGAATTTTTTCAATTGTAGTCGCCTATTGATATAAGAAATAATGGTATTTCTGAATAGGCTGAATACTATTTTCAAAATCACATCATAATGAGGGTACTTAAAAATGAAGAAACCTAATCAAGCTTTTCGAAAGGTTTTGTTAGCCTTAGGTTTAACGGCAATGGTTGCCACTCCTGTTGCAGCTGACGAGACAATGACGGCCAGTGTTTCTAGAATTACTGTTGATGTCGCGAATACGATTGCAATGGGTGCAATTAAGGCATGTAGAGAGAAAGGCATTCCAATTAGTGTCACTGTTGTAGACCGCAACGGAATCACTCAAGCGCAATTGCGAGATACGACTGCACCTCCTGTATCTTTACCAATCAGTAAAAACAAAGCCTATACTGCAGTTATGTTTAACGCCAAGGGTTCGCAACTAGAAGGGCGGGCTAATAGCCCATTACAAAATATGAATGTTGGTTTAGCATTTATGGCAGGATCAACCACCATTGAAGCTGGCGGTAAAATCTATGGTGGCGTTGGGGTGAGTGGTGCGCCTGATGGCATGGTTGATGAAGAGTGTGCAATCAAAGGTGTAGAGACTGTTATTGATGATTTAGAGATGATGTAAATCTATATCTATACTCGGGGGATAATATCCTTCACTTAAGACAACAGGCCTGTAAAAATGCTTAATATTGAATCGGTATTTACGCAGGCCTTTTTCACTAAAGAGTCCTGAGCTCTTACTTTGGTTGAAGTGGAGCTCCAAATCCGTATTTGTAGATTGTAATTACGTTCCTATTTGGTGTTTCTGATTTATTTAATTTAGATCCGTACCTACGATAAATCGTTTATTTGATATTCTTTGTACATAGCTAACGAGATCCAGTAGGGTATTATCTAAAATATAGTCTATGTATCTTATAAAAAACCTTGATTTTTATTTCATGTCTCATGAAGGAGGGGGCTAAGATATTTATTTTTTAACGAAAGGCTTTTAAGAATATGACAAACGATCAAATGATTTTGTTTGCCCTGATGGGAGCAGTTTTGGTGTTCTTGCTTTGGGGTAAATGGCGTTATGATCTTATAGCTTTCTCGGCATTGGTGTTAGGTTTAATTCTTGAAGTCATCCCAATCGACCAAGCTTTCTCAGGATTTGGCCATCCAGCTGTCATTATCATTGCATTGGTTTTAATCGTTTCACGTGCTTTGTCGCAATCGGGTGCGGTTGAGATGCTGACCAATCGAGTGATCGATTCAAAGAGACCTTTATCAATACATATTGCAGCGATGGGTTTTTTGGGCGCAACGCTATCTGCTTTTATGAATAATGTTGCTTCTCTAGCGCTTTTAATGCCAGCGGATATTCAAGCAGCGAATAAGGCTAAGCGTTCACCAGCACTTTCTCTGATGCCTCTTTCATTCGCCACAATCCTTGGCGGGATGGTGACATTGATAGGTACGCCTCCAAATATTGTCATATCGCAATTTAGAGAAACTGCGCTTGGCGAGCCTTTTGAAATGTTTGATTTCTTGCCGGTGGGGTTAGGAGCGGCGATCGTTGGTTTGGTCTTTGTCGCTTTGATAGGGTGGCGTTTGGTTCCAGACGACCGTACTCGACGCAACGCGGCAAATGAACTTAGTAACCTAGAAGGGTATGTAGTCGAACTAGGCGTTGCCGAAGATTCTAGTGCTATTGGTCAAAGTATTAAAGAATTGACTGATATAGCTGAAGAAAATGATGTTTTGATACTGGGTCTGGTTAGAAATGGAAAACGTTTACCTGGTCGTGCATTCCGTGAAAGTATACGAAGTGGAGATTTACTTGTACTTGAGGCGGGGCCGAAATCAGTTGAGAGTTTTGCAACAGCGTTAAAGTTATCTTATTCACGATCAGAGAAACATCAGGGGGCTTTTGCAGGTACTTTATCAATGATGGAGGCAACTGTTCCCGTTGAGTCACGTATCACTGGTCGATCAGCTCTTGATATCCGTTTGCTTTATCAACACAAAATAATGTTGCTTGGTATCTCTCGTGAGGGTAAACCGTTTCGTGATCGTGTTCGACAGCTTAAGGTTCAACCTGGTGATGTTTTATTACTCATGGGAGAAGAAGAGCAGCTTGATGAGGTAACTAATTGGCTGGGGGTTTTACCTTTAGCGCCTCGCGGGTTGGGAGTAACTCAGCATGATAAAGCATGGTTAACAATATCATTGTTTGTGGCGGCAATAAGTTTATCCGCGTTTGGGCTTATTTATCTTCCGGTAGCTCTGGCAGCTTGTGTCGTGCTTTATTTATTTCTCAAAGTGATTTCTTTATCTCAAGCCTATGAGTCAATCCAGGGATCTGTTCTCATTCTATTAGCCTCGTTGATTCCTTTAGGCGCGGCGTTAGAAGCATCTGGGGGCACGGCATTAATTGCCGATGGAATTGTTGCTGTCACTGAGGGCTGGCCTGTTGTAGCTATTTTAGCTCTATTGATGGTGGTGACCATGACACTCTCTGATGTACTCAATAATGTCGCCACGGTTCTCATCGCGGCACCGGTTGGCGTTGCTATTGCTGAAAGCCTTCAGGTAAATCCAGATGCAATGTTAATGGGTGTTGCTGTAGCAGCTTCATGTGCATTTCTGTCTCCAATAGGACATAAAAATAACACCATTATAATGGGGCCAGGAGGCTATCGATTTGGTGACTATTGGCGGATGGGATTGCCTCTTGAAATATTGATACTGTTTGTTTCAATACCATTGATATTGATTTTCTGGCCACTGTGAATTCTTAGGTCTTTAATAAACTAATGATTTACAGCTTTGTGTTTATTTCAATAATTCAGTCATGGACTGGCGCTACTTGAGTCATTTCAGTTTTTTATTTTTATTTGCCATTTGTGGGCAAAGATAGATCGGTTTTATTTAATGCGTAGCTAAATTCCTACGAATCTTATGCTTGGCTGAGAACCAATCTAAGCGTGGACAAGGTTTATAAAACCCAGTATAATCCGCGCTTCCATAGCGGAGAGCTGTCTGAGTGGTTGAAGGAGCTCGCCTGGAAAGTGAGTATAGGTTAATCGCCTATCGGGGGTTCGAATCCCCCGCTCTCCGCCATGCGGGTATCGTATAATGGCTATTACCTCGGCCTTCCAAGCCGATGATGGGGGTTCGATTCCGCCTACCCGCTCCATACTATGGTGACTCTATTCGTCCCCTCGCGACGCTAGGTTGGGAACCCCGCCAGGTCCGGAAGGAAGCAACGGTACCTTCTGACGCGTGCGCCGAGGTAAGGCGGGTAGGGTCGCCACCCATTTTCTTTATTTTTAATTGTTTTTTTGATTAGTTTTTCTCAAAAAAATCTCTAGACGTATCTGTCTAAATAATCCTGTATTTGCAATTGAATCACGTTAAAATAAATCCAGTTTTTTATTGGATCATTGTTAAACCACTTATATGAGTTACACCGTTTTAGCCCGCAAATGGCGACCTAAAAACTTTTCTGAATTAGTGGGTCAGTCTCATGTAATGCAGGCTTTGTCTAATGCGCTTGATCAACAGCGTTTACATCACGCTTATCTGTTTACTGGCACCCGTGGCGTTGGTAAGACAACCATTGCTAGAATTTTTGCCAAGGCATTAAATTGTCAGCAAGGGATATCATCTAAGCCTTGTAGTGATTGTGAAACCTGTCGTGCTATAGACGAAGGACGATTTATTGATCTAATTGAGGTAGATGCGGCTTCTCGTACCAAGGTAGATGATACTCGCGAAATTCTAGACAATGTTCAGTTTGCACCGACTCAGGGTAGATACAAGGTTTATTTGATCGATGAAGTGCATATGCTTTCCAAAAGCAGTTTTAATGCACTGTTAAAAACGCTGGAAGAACCACCTGAGCACGTTAAATTCCTGCTTGCTACAACTGATCCTCATAAATTGCCGATTACGGTTTTGTCGCGCTGTTTGCAGTTTAATTTAATGCGTTTAACTCAGCCGCAGATTCAGAGTCATCTGGCGTATATTCTGCAACAAGAAAACATTGAGTTTGAAGAGAGTGCTTTAGGCTTAATCGCTAAATCAGCAGACGGTTCTGCCCGTGATAGTTTGAGTTTGTTAGATCAGGCAATTGCCTATGGCGCTGGTCAGGTGATGTTTGATGCGGTTCAAACCATGTTGGGCTTGGTGGATCAACAGTACGGCGTTGCAATTCTCAAGGCGCTTGCTGCTGATAGTGGTGAAGATTTGAAACAGATCATTCAGCAACTTGCGGTAATGGGGGTGGATTATCAAGCCTTGTTATCCCAGTTAATAGAGAGTTTGCATGCAATCAGTTACCGTCAGGTGTTTGCTGACCAAGAAGCGAATAGTCTACTACCTGCTGAAGTTGTATCTGAAATGGCAAGTTTATTAAGTCCTGAACGAGTTCAGATGCTATACCAGGTTGCATTGCTGGCAAAACAGGATATGCAATTGGCGCCTGATATGCGTATCGCTTTTGAGATGACACTGATTAGAATGCTGGCCTTTCAACCGCTTGAGGCAAGCGATAGTCTAGTAAGCGATGGTTCCGTTCAGGTCAGTTCTCAGACAGCTTCTGAGCCTGCAGCCGTCGAACCAAGTATGAGTGAGATGTCTCCGGCAGATGCTATGGCGAGCTTGGCTTCTGCCCGTTCCTTAGTCGGAAAAAAAAACACTGAAATAAGCCCCCCAACAGCAGCTGTTGAAATTCAAACACCTCAGAATTCATTTAACGAACAGTTTTCAACGCCTAATGATATTCAACAGGCTGCTGAGTATTCTGTTGCCGACATTTCATCACAACAAGGAATTGAAGGTGCATTAGTTGGCCAGCCGAGTGAACAAATATCAGAACCCAAAACTCACAAGCCGACTGATGAAGTTGATCATCTTTCACTGATCCGAGCTAAGCTAAAACAACCTTTTAATAGTACTCAATCTAACGACTCTCCTAAAGTCTCCAACAACTCGGAAACTCTTGCCGTGGAGAAGCCAAATCCAGTATTTGAACAACAGGATAGTATTGAACCGGATTCTGTTGCAGATGATTTTTCAACCAGTTCAGAGCATGAAGAGAAGCTGGTAAAACCTGATAATTCGAGTAAACCTTTTTCTTTAGATGCGAATATAGCTGAAACTCATAACCAAGAGGTATTTGAGCCAAGCGGCGATCTGCTGAAAGATTGGCAGGCCATAATTGAGGTGCTCAATATAAATGGCATGGCAGCTGAAATTGCTAGAAACAGTGTTTTGGTTGAGCTTAATTCAACAGCTCTCACTATTAGTATTGACCCAGAGCAGGAATTTGCTATGCCAGAAAAGGCGTTACAGCAGATCAGCGATGCAGTGAAGCAGAGATTTGGGAGCCAAGTCGATCTTCAGATAGCCTCTGTGGATCAACATTATACACCTGCCAAAATGGCTTCGGATCAACAACAGAATTTGCAACAGAGTGCAGTGGATTCAATTCACCAGGATCCGGTTGTACAGCAATTACAAAACACTTTGGGTATGGAGCTGATACCCGGAACAATAAAACCAATTAATTAAATCGAAAAAAGGAAACACTATGTTCGGTGGAAAAGGTGGCCTAGGCAACTTAATGAAGCAAGCGCAGGAAATGCAAAAAAATATGCAGGCGGCGCAAGAAGAGATTGCCCAGATGGAAGTCAATGGAGAAGCTGGCGGCGGTATGGTTAAGGTTGTGATGACTGGTAAGCACGAGTTGGTTAAGGTTGAAATTGATGACTCTCTTATGGATGACAAAGAGATGTTAGAAGATCTGTTTGCTGCTGCGGTAAACAGTGCCTCGCGTCGTGTAGAAGAAGTTTCTCAGGAAAAAATGGGTGGTTTGACCGACGGAATGAACATGCCTCCTGGTATGAAGATGCCATTTTAAATTCTGGGTTAATACGTTTTGCAATCAAATCTCATACAAAGCCTTATAGATGCATTTAGAGTTTTACCTGGTGTAGGGCCAAAGTCGGCACAGAGGATGGCATTTTATCTGCTGGAAAAAAACCGTCAGGGTGCTGCCAGTTTGTCTGAAGTTCTGGCCGAATCGATTGAAAAAATTGGCCATTGCGAAATTTGCAGAACTCTAAGTGAGACAGATATTTGCAGTATCTGTACCGATCAAGCTCGTGATAATGGTGAAGTTTGTATTGTTGAATCCCCTTCAGATGTGTCAATTATTGAGCAGTCTGGGATTTTTAAAGGCCAGTATTTTGTGCTTATGGGGCACTTATCTCCTATTGACGGCATAGGTCCTGAAGAGCTTGGATTGGACCTCTTAAAGCAGCGTTTGTCTGCTAACAAGGTGGTAGAATTAATTATTAGTTTGAATCAAACAGTTGAGGGTGAGGCGACAATCCACTATATTCAACAATTAGCAAAACAATATAACGTTAAAGTAACGCGTTTGGCTCAAGGAATTCCTCTAGGTGGGGAATTAGAATATGTCGACTCAGGTACTCTAACTCAAGCATTTATTTCTAGGAAAGAGGTTTAGCAGATGAATATTGCAACCCGGTTGTTAAGTTTACTTTTTGTACTGGCCATGGCTGGTTGCGGTGGGCCATCTGGAGACCAAGAGCCTCCTGTATCAGATGATGACATAGTTATAGAAGCTGGAATTAATATGCAGATTTTTAGTTTACAAAGCGGAGAGCAAACTAATTCGATTTCAACTGAAGACACGGCAGTTGTTGGGATTCAATTAGTTGATGATAATGGGGTTGCGGTTGAAGATGAAATTGTGGCTTTCAATGTTTCCGTAGGATCTGCCACTTTGTCACAATCATCAGTTTTAACTGATAGTAACGGTCGTGCGTCTATTCGGATGTTTTCTTCCCAGCTGCCTGTAAATACTAGCGAGCCGGGAATCGTTAATGCATCATCTGAAGGTTATGAATCCAAAAGCTTAGTGTTTCAGTTTGTATCTTCCAATAGCACTGGAAGTACTCTTCCTGAGTTAGGTTTGCAGATGGCATTAACATCATCTGGTGAGCAAGGAAATAGAATATCAACAACTGATAGTGCGCAGATAACAGTCTCCTTGTCTGATGGGTCAGGAAACCCAATTCCAGACGAAATTATTAATCTATCAGCTACTTCAGGTGTTCTCACTCAAGAATCTTTATTGACTGATGTAAACGGAAGTTTTGTTGTAACTCTTGAAGCGCCAACTACGTTGTTGCAAGGTACGGCACCAGGTGTGTTAACAGCTACTCCTGCATCAGGAGCAACTGAACCAAAATCAATTACTTATGAATTTGTTGCATCAACTAATGGTGAACCTGACGATACTTCTAGTGTTGGGACAATAAAGTTTATTAGCTCTATTCCTGAAATCATTTCATTAAAAGGAACTGGTGGTGCAGGGTTTTCAGAAGTATCGCAAGTAAAATTTCTGGTTTCTGATAGTAACGACTTGCCTATTCAAGGAGTCGAGGTTAGCTTTAATTTAACAACTACCGTTGGAGGCTTGTCTCTTACTGAAAGTTCTGCCATAACTGCATCAAATGGTGTTGCCACTGCATTTGTAAACTCTGGAACTATAGCTACACCAGTGCGTGTTACAGCATCGGTAATGATAGGGGAAACCCCGGTATTCGTTCAGTCAGATCAGTTAACCCTTACCACAGGTATTCCTGATCAGAATAGTGTCAGTCTAGATTTTTCTCAATTTGCTCCAGAAGGACTAAACTATGACGGAGAAACAGTTGATGTCACTGTTCGTTTAGCAGATAGGTTTAATAATCCTGTGCCAGATGGAACTGTTGTTAACTTTACTTCTGAAGGCGGTAGAGTTGACGGAAGTTGTAGCACACTGTCAAGCGAGTGTTCTGTTTTATGGACAAGCCAGAACCCAAGGCCAGCAGATCATCGAGCTACAATCTTGGCGACTGTGATTGGCCATGAGACCTATTACGATAAAAATGGTTCCGGTGTTTTTGATGATGGTGACACTTTTGATGATCTTCCCGAGGCATTTAGGGATGATGATGAGGTGCTAGGCTACAATCCAAGTGTTAATAATTTCAGAGAGCAAAATCCAAGCTCTGGTAGTTATGATTTTAGTAAAGATGAGAAATATATTGACTATGATGGTTCTGCAACCTATTCACTTGGCGATGGAAAGTATAACGGGATACCTTGTAACCACTCATCAGACTGTGCTAGCGGAGCAAATAATTTAGCAGGGCGTTCTGACCTTTTGACAACATTAAGTAGACAGAATGTTTTAATAATGGCCTCTTCTTTCCCAAGGGTATATGTAAGAGAGCTTGTTACTGGCAGCTCGTGTTTAAGTTCGTCAGGAAAAGTGAGAACTGACACCGGGTGTAGTGACTCCGGAATTGGTTTTAGTACGGGTTCAGATACAAGGTTAATATGGGTCCTTATTTCAGACACTGCGGCTTTTTGTGTGAATGGTTCTGGAACTAGGTTAGATGCTGTGGATCCAGATTCAAATGCTTGTACTATTGCAATAAGGCAATCAGCGCCAACGGATTCAAGTATTTCGGTATCAACAGAAGCTGGTAGTATTAGTAGTGCAGTTCAAGATAGGATTTACAATACCACTGCGCCAGCTGAATTTGTTTTTTCGATCACATCAGATTCTGAAAATGAAGAGCCTATTTCTGGTGCTTTAAGTATCGAAGTTACAACGCCTTTAGGTAATAAAGTATATAGAAGTATATCTGTTACTGATCCTGCTGGATAATACTTTTTGTACTTTCTAAAAGAATTCCGGCTAAGGCGGAATTCTTTTTTCAGCATCCAGGCTTCTCTTATTTGGCGGTCGTCATCAAAAATTCGAGCAGTGCTTTTTGAGCATGTAAACGGTTTTCGGCTTCATCCCAAACAACACTATCAGAAGCGTCAATAACTTCAGCGGTGACTTCTTCTCCACGATGCGCTGGTAGGCAGTGCATGAATAGTGCGTTTTGATCAGCATTGTCCATTACTGCTTGGTTGACTTGATAATCGGCAAAGGCCTTTTCACGAAGCTTCTGCTCTTCTTCCTGGCCCATGCTGGCCCAAACATCGGTCACCACCAAATCAGTGTTTTCTGTTGCATCCATGGTGTTACGAATAATTTCAACTCGAGCACTGTGTTCCGCTACCAAGTCCATATTTGGATCATAACCTTCGGGACAAGCAATTCGTAAATTAAAGTCGTATTGCGCTGCGGCATTGATGTAAGAGTGACACATGTTATTGCCATCTCCAACCCAAGTGACAGTTTTGCCTTTAATACTACCGCGATGCTCTTGATAGGTTTGCATATCAGCAAGTAGCTGACATGGGTGGTAGTCATCAGTTAGAGCGTTAATAATTGGCACGGAAGAATGTTGCGCGAAGGTTTCAACAATATCATGGCCAAAGGTTCTAATCATAATGCCATCAACCATGCTTGAGATAACGCGAGCACTATCTTCAATCGGTTCACCTCGACCTAATTGGGTATCATTTGACGATAGGAAAAGGGCGTGACCACCAAGCTGAGTCATACCGCTTTCAAAAGAGATACGAGTTCTAGTAGAAGATTTTTCAAAAATCATCGCCAAGGTTTGATTTTTTAAAGGCTCGTATATTTCGCCTCTTTTATGCATCTCTTTAAGTTCAATGCCGCGTTGCATTATCTGTTGAAGCTCTGCTGACGTTAAATCTTTCAGGGTTAGAAAATGTCTTACACTCATAATACTATTCTTTTGGTAATTTAATCTTCCAGAAACTCTTTTATAAGGCCTGTTAATTCATTGACCAGAGTTTCGGTTTGTTCGCTACTCATTACAAATGTAGGTAGCAATCTTACGGTGTCGCCGCGAGTTACATTAATTAGCAGGCCCTTGTCCAAGGCTTTTGCAACGAGTTCACCGCATGGACGATCAAGTTGAATTCCAATCATGTATCCTTTACCGCGGATATCGACAATGCCTTTGGTATTACTTAATTCGTCTTTAAAGCTGTTGAGCAGTTGGTCACCTTTTTTAGCGATGAAATCAACCCAGTTATTCGCTTTCATTGTTTTAATAACTGCAAGGCCAGCGGCGCAGGCAAGTGGGTTGCCTCCAAAAGTAGTGCCATGGTTTCCAGGCACTAGAATGTTTGAAGCCTTTTTACCTGTTACACAGGCTCCAATTGGTACTCCGTTACCAAGTGCTTTTGCCAGTGACATAACGTCTGGAGTAATACCTTCATGCTGATGGGCAAACCACTTACCAGTACGTCCAATACCAGTTTGGATTTCGTCAACCATCATTAACCAATCGTTTCTGTCGCAAAGCTCTCGAATTGTTTTCATATAACCATTTTGCGGAACATGCACGCCACCTTCACCCTGTACAGGTTCAACCAGTACCGCTACAACATCACGATTGCTGCTATGTGCTTCAATTGCCTCAATGTTGTCAAAAGGTACTCTTAGAAATCCTTGTACTAAAGGTGCAAAGCCTTCATGAACTTTGTCATTTCCAGTAGCAGATAGAGTCGCCATGGTTCTACCGTGAAAACTATTTTCCATTACGATAATTTGCGGCTTTTCGATCTGCTTCTGGTTGGCGTATTTGCGAGCAATTTTAATTGCTGTTTCGTTAGCTTCTGCACCAGAGTTACAGAAAAACACTCGATCCATTCCAGAGAGTTGAATTAGTTCATCAGCAAGCTTCTTTTGTTTCTTAATTTCATATAGGTTTGATGTGTGCAAAAGTTTCTGGCTCTGTTTGCAAATAGCTTCACTGATTGTAGGGTGAGCATGGCCTAAGCTACAGACAGCAATGCCACTGATAGCATCGATATATCTATTGCCATCGGCGTCCTGCAATATTGCGCCGTCACCTTTTTTGAAAGATACAGGTAGCCGCGCATAGGTGTTCATTAAGTGTTCAGACATTTTAAGTAAAGGTCTCTTGTTAAAAAGAATTAATCTTATAAAACGAAAAAAGCAACCCGAGATAAACATTTGTAAATCGCCAGCGATCATCATTGACGTTTACAGATATTCTCTGCAAGGTTGCTTTTTTGCAATTACGCAATCTAACTACAAAGTTGCGTAAATACCAAAAAAACAATTCTAACTATATTTAATAAAAATGCAAGTTAAGCATTTATTACTAAATATACTGTGTTGAACTTTCAAACCAAATAAAACCTGTTTTAAGATAAAATATCGCTCTTTAATTTAAAAACTCAGAATTTTTGGAGAATTGTCGAATGCAAACAATGGCCGATAGAGATGGACTGATTTGGTTAGATGGTGAAATGGTACCATGGCGGGATGCAAAGGTTCATGTGCTGACTCACACCCTGCACTACGGAATGGGTGTTTTTGAAGGTGTAAGAGCCTATGAAGCAGAGCAAGGAACCTCTATTTTCCGCCTGGATTCACATACAGATCGTCTGATTAACTCAGCTAAGATCATGAATATGTCTATGCCATTTGACAAGCAAACTCTGGACGAGGCTCAGAGAGCTGCTGTAAGTGAGAATAATCTAAAGTCAGCTTATATTCGTCCAATGGCATTCTATGGTTCTGAGGGTATGGGCTTAAGAGCCGACAATCTTAAAGTACACGTTATGGTTGCGGCTTGGGAGTGGGGCGCTTATATGGGTGAAGAGAACTTGACTAAAGGTATCAAGATTGCCACCTCATCATACACCCGCCACCATGTAAACGTTACTATGACTAAAGCTAAGTCCAATGGTCAGTACATGAACTCAATGCTTGCGCTGCAAGAAGCAATTAATCACGGTTGTGATGAAGCACTGTTGCTTGATGTTGATGGTTATGTCTCTGAAGGTTCTGGTGAAAACTTCTTCATGGTTAAGGACGGGATTCTCTATACGCCTGAATTAACGGCTTGTCTCGATGGTATTACTCGTAAGACTATTATGCAGTTGGCCAAAGAGCAGGGAATTGAAGTAGTTGAGAAGCGTATTACTCGCGATGAAGTCTACATTGCGGATGAAGCCTTCTTTACAGGAACGGCTGCTGAAGTAACGCCAATTCGTGAATTGGATAACCGTCCTATTGGTCAAGGTTCAAGAGGTCCGGTAACTGAAAAGCTGCAAAGTATGTATTTTGATATTGTTCATGGTCGTTCGCCTGAACATATGGAATGGCTTACAACCGTAGCTTAATTCAGGAGGCAGATTCATGGCATCGAATTCAACAAACTCCAAGTCGCACTATGAGGTGACATATGCAGACTTGCCTTTGCACTGCCCAACGCCTGAGATGAGTAAGTGGAACTCACACCCTAGAGTTTTTTTGCCAATAGAGAAAACCGGTAAAGCAAAGTGTCCTTACTGTGGTGCAGAATATGTATTAACCGATTTTGATCCAGAACATGTTGGTGGGCACTGATTGTTTGGTTAGACTTGGTTGAACTAGAAGCCGCTTAGAGGAAACTCAAAGCGGTTTTTTTATATCTACTAGAATTATCGGTTAGAAACAAAAAAGCCCTAATCTTGCGACTAGGGCTTTTTTAGAATTTGGCTCCCCAACCTGGACTCGAACCAGGGACATACGGATTAACAGTCCGGTGTTCTACCAACTGAACTATTGGGGAATAGTCAGCAGAGCTGAGCTCTGTATGGGTGCGTATTATAGGCAAATTATTCCTTTGCGCAAGATGTTTTTGTAAAAAAACTGTAGTTTTTTTTCTCCATATCGAATAAATTTTAATTTTTGATATTTCGGTTCTCAATCCCTAGTAGATTACGATGAAAATTCTCGGCATACAGTTCAATTCAATCTGGCAAGACAGCGAAGCAAATCTTGCTAAACTCAAAGCCTTATTCTTAGAAAGAGTGAAGGGTTCAGGTGCCGATTTAGTCGTTTTGCCCGAGACATTTCATGCTGGGTTTTCAATGCAGCCGATTAAGTTTGCTGAATCTGTAGAGGGTGAAATCAGCCAGGCTTTAGCTTCACTTGCTCTTGAATACAATGTCAATATTGTCGCTGGGGTTGCCCAGAAACAGGTTCGACAAGAGTGCCATGGTCAATCAGTTAAGTTTTTTAACAGGGCATTACTTTTTGATCGTAACGGTATTTTGGCTGGCGAGTATTCTAAGCAGAAACTATTCAGTTACGCAGGTGAGGATAAAGCTTTTCAGGCAGGACATAATTCGAGCATAGTCGAAATTGATGGTGAGAGTTTTGCATTGTTAATTTGCTATGACTTACGCTTCCCAGAACTGTTTCGCAAGTTGGCCAAAAAAGTTAAAGGCTTTATTGTTATTGCCAATTGGCCGGATTCTCGTCAACAACATTGGGAGTCGCTCTTAAAAGCAAGGGCTATAGAAAACCAGTGTTTTATCATCGCCGTGAATAGAACTGGTAGTGACGACAACGGGCTTAGTTATTCAGGTGGTTCTTGTCTGATTTCACCTATGGGTGAGGTTTTGGGATACGCTAATAGTCAAGAGGATATATTTAAGGCTGAAATCGATTTGAATGAAGTTAAGCGGGTTAGGGCAAAATTCCCATTTTTAGAGGATTTGTAGATGTTCGTTTTATATGAAAATAGCTATATATGGGTTCAATATGTATAGGTTTAAATTATTTTTAACAGGCCTGCTCGTGATTTTTGTGAGCACAAGTTGTTCAAGTCTTAATGGTCTAACAGGAGCTGAATTCAATATAAATAGCCAAGAAATCAACCCTCAAAGATGTGGCTTAAAGCCAGTAACAGGTATGTGTAAAGCCGCGTTTCGTAAATATTACTTCAATAACGAGACACAAGTTTGTGAGCCTTTTATTTGGGGTGGCTGCGATGATGTGGTTCCGTTTGAGAGTTTTAAGAGTTGTCAGGCCTCGTGCGAGAAATAATTTAAGCGCGGTAAAAACAAAAGAGGCAAGCAAAGTTAACTTTAGTTTGGATTATGGGTAGTAATTAGAAAATTCTATGCAATTTTGAGAATAATTACTATTTACATGGAGCGATAAATAGCATTATCATAGTCCGCTGTTATATATATTTTCAGCATAATCTAAATCTTGTTAAGGATAACACGGGTTACACTATGATTCCTCAGCTACTAATAGCCACCTTGGCTCTGGGTGCATTTTCAATTAATGCATCTGCCGCCGATGTCTCCTCTGCTCTAAAAATTCAGCAGAAATCACAAAAACAAGGCATCAAATCTCAAAATAAAATTGATTCCCTTGATGACCAAACCAGTTCTATGTTGCATGAGTATCGTGAGATCAATGCCAAGCTCGAAGAGATGCAAGCCTACAATGATCAGCTTCAACGAGAAGTAAAGGATCAGGAAGCAGAGATCGTTCGCTTGGATACTGAGCGCCTTGAAATAGAACAAACTCGTCGACACCTTGTACCAATGATGTTGGATATGCGTGATGTATTCACTAAATTCGTAGATTTGGATACTCCATTTTTGCCAGATGAAAGAAAAATGCGAGTAGAGCAATTACAGAAAGTTATGGATCGATCTGACGTTCCTCTTGCTGAGAAATTCCGTCGTCTTATTGAGGCTTATCGAGTTGAAGCTGAGTATGGTTACAGTATTGAAAGCTACCGTGGTGAATTGGTTACCGATAAAACTAGAACGGTTGACTTCCTGCGATTGGGTCGAGTAGGTCTTTACTACTTAACTCTGGATGGAAAGGAATCCGGTTTCTACAACCCGAAAAGCCAGAATTGGCAGATTTTGACATCTGAGTTTAATGAACCAATTAAAGATGGCTTGTTGATGGCTCGCAAGCAGTTGCCACCTAACCTTGTTATCCTTCCGTTTACTTCACCGGAGGTGGCAAAATGAAAAGATTAATCCTAGCAAGCCTGCTATTGGCTTTATCTTCACAGTCAGCTCTAGTTTCAGCAAACGTAACCAGTGTAGAAGACTTGATTAACCAAGTCCGAATGGAAGCTAAAAAAGATCAAAAAATCAATAAAGAGCGTGAAGCAAAGTTCTTAAAAGAGCGAGCGCAACAAAAGGCCAAACTTGAACAAGGTAAGGCGCTGTTGGCAGCGGTTGAGAAAAAAGCTGAAGACTTACGTAAACAGTTTGATGACAATGAACAAGCTTTAGTTGAGAAGCGTCGTCAACTCAAAGAAGAAGCCGCCGAGTTAAACGATATATTTGCGATTGCTCGACAAAACGCGAGTGAACTTCAGTCGCTAGTTTCACGATCAATGGTAACTGCTCAGTTCCCTGAGCGCGGTGAAATCCTCAAGCCTATTGTGAGCAGTCATAATATTATTACTTTCCCGCAACTAAAATCTATCTGGGTATTCTTGCTCGAAGAGATGAATCAAACTCGTAAAGTAGCGTTGTTTGATGCACCTGTCATTTCTGCTCAAGGTGAAGAAAAAACCGCACAGGTTATGCGAATTGGTGGCTTTACAGCAACTTCAGGTGGCAAGTACCTGCGATACTTGCCAGAAACGAGCCAATTGCTTGAACTGGCTCGTCAGCCTGCAGGCAATGCACAAACTCTAGCTTTTGATTTACAAAATGCAAATGATGACCAACCACGTGCGATGGCGGTGGACCCTACAAAAGGCAGTATTCTGTCATTGTTGGTACGCTCTCCAGATGTAATGGAGCAAATACAGCAAGGTGGATATATTGGTTATTTGATTCTTGTATTCGGTGCGATTGGTTTGTTGATTGCCCTATACCGATATATTTGGCTGGTATTTATGAAAGGTCGCGTTAAAAAACAGGCTAAAAGTGATACTGCTAAAAACAATAACCCGCTTGGAAGACTATGGATTTCAGCACAGGGAATTAGTCATAAAGATAAAGAGGCTTTAGCTCTGCGTCTTGAAGAAGGCATTCAAACTGAGAGTTCACGTATTAGGCTTGGTTTGGCGACAATAGCACTGTTTGCAGCGATTACTCCACTACTTGGTCTACTCGGAACGGTGACAGGGATGATTGAAACCTTCCAGTCGATCTCTCTATTTGGAACCGGTGATCCAAAATTGATGTCAGGTGGTATCTCGCAGGCTTTGGTTACTACACAATTGGGACTTGCTGTCGCAATTCCACTCTTGCTGATTCATACCTTCTTAAATGGCAGAGCAGTTAGGTTGGTTGAGTTCCTAGAATCACATAGTGTGAGCCTTTTTGAAGATCACGATGAGGTGAAAAATAGTGCTAATAACTGATTGGTTGAATGACATTCTGCTCTTCTTCCAGCGCGGCGGGGGTGTAATTTATGCAATCCTGTTCACCTCTGTTCTGATGTGGTTTTTTATTCTGCAGCGTTATTGGTTTTTGCTTTTTGAATCAGAAGCCAAACGCATGCACATATTGGAGCAATATCGAAATAAGGTTTGGGCTGAAGATGCCCCCTTAGAGTACATTCGCTATCGTATTACACATCGCTTCAAAACTCTGGTGGAGAGGCACCTCAAATTAATTGGGGTTTTTGTTGATGTTCTACCTCTTCTAGGCCTTCTTGGTACTATCACAGGAATGATCAAGGTGTTTGATGTTATTACTGTGTTTGGAGTGGGTAATGCGCGCGGTATGGCTGGCGGAATCTCAGAAGCGCTAATTACGACTATGGCAGGTTTAATTACTGCACTTTCCGGTTTGTACTTTAGAGCTAATTTGAAATCTATATCAGACCGCAAAAGCCATGCGTTTGAAACACAATTAAAAAATATGAAATTAAAAACTAGCAACACCTCTGATTCCCAGTCCGCTGCATTACACCCTGGGTCGGAAGGAGATAAATAAATGTTGAATCGTTGTAGAAAAACAGACTCTCAAGTAGGAATGAATATCACTCCTATGATTGATATGGTATTCATTTTATTGGTATTTTTTGTTGTAAATACTTCATTTGTTAAAGAAGCCGGTATCGAGATTCAAAGGCCAAATGCCAAAACCACTGTTACTCAAGAGCAGGCAAATATTATGATTGCAGTAACTAAGGATGGTGAGATTTGGGTTGATAAAAAACGTGTTGATATCCGCTCACTTCGCGGGCATGTTGAACGTTTACACGCTGAAGCGCCAGAAGGTACAGCTGTTGTTCTTGCTGACAAGCACTCTGAAACGGGTATTGTCATGCAGGTTGTAGACCAAGCTCGTTTGGCAGGAATTGAAAAAGTAGCGGTTGCGGCCTCGGAGAAACAATGAAGTTCGTTATTCCCGCTGTTCTGGCTCTTGTTATCAACTTAATCTTGTTTGCTATTATGCAGGCAATGACAGTGGAACGTAAAATTCAATTGAATGATAATCTAAATGCCGAAATTATTGATTTCGTTCGTGACAATGATGCAACAGAACCGCCTCCGGAAAGGCGCAGGGAACCACCCCCTGAGCCCGATGAACCGCCTCCGGAAGTTCAGCCTGAGACTTTCCAGCCTATGGCAACTTCAAGACCTTCGCCAATGCCGATGGACGCGCTTAAGCTATCGGACATTCCTTCGGATCTAAATGTCGATGGTCCTTATATAGGACCGGTGTTAGAAGGAAACCTTGATTTGATTATGGGTAAAGATATGCGCGCAATTTATCGATCTGCGCCGCGTTATCCACGCTCATTGAAGCGCCGTAAAGTTGAAGGTGAAGTCGCTGTTGAATTTACGGTTAATGTCAGTGGTTTGGTTGAGAACCCTGTGATTAGGGAGTCAACACCTCCAGGCCAGTTTGACAAAGCAGTGCTAAAAGCAATCCAAAAGTGGAAGTTCCATCCTCATCATAAGAATGGAAAGCCGGTGGCTGTTAGGGTCTATCAAAAAATAGTATTTAAGTTGGAAAAGTGATGAGTGTGTTAGCAAAACGATTATTTCAGCTCTTATTAATAGGCTTCTTTTCTCTCTCTTCAGCAGTAGCTGAAGAGAAGAAAGGCGTTACTCAGGGAACCTATGAAGCCCTTCAAGAAATTAATAAGCTACTTGATTCTGATAAAAACAAACAGGCTATTCGTAAGTTGGAAACCCTTTCAGCTGAGGTCAAAGATAATGCTTATGAGTATGCCATTGTCCAGCAGCAGTTAGCTTACAGTTACCTGAATGTTGATAATTATTCAAAAGCATACCGTGCTGGAGAGAAAGCGCTTGCGACTAATGAGCTCCCGAAAAAAGCTTTTCATAGTATGAACTGGATGATGGCTCAGCTTGCTTTTCAGGAATCAAACTACAAGGGCGCACTTAAATATACCAAGCGTTGGTTGGATCAAGAACCCGAAACTAAAGAGAAAGGAAAGGGTGAGTTTTTGATGGGGCGTACTCACTATCGCCTCAAAAAATATAGTACTGCCGCCAAATATATTGAAGCGGCAATGAAAAGAACCAGAACTCCTTCTATGGATATGCATAAAGTTCTATTAGCTGTATACATGGAAGGTAAAAAATATTCAAAAGCTGAAAAGTTATTGATAAAGATGGTTAACCGTGAACCCAAACAGGAGCTTTGGTGGCAATATCTAATAGGCGTTTACCTTGAACAGAATAAAGAGCAGAAAGCGCTGAGTGCATTGGTGGTTGCCGATAAGTATTACAATCTTGAGTTCAAAGATGTTAAGCGCATGATGCAATTGTATGACTATGTTGGCCTGCCGTACAAAGCGGCTCAGACTATGCAGAAGAGCCTCGATGGCAAACAGCAAAAAACTAACTATAAAAACCTGCGGAGACTTGCTCAATATTGGTTAAATTCACGTGAGTACAGCAAAGCGATTGAGATTCTAACCGATTCAGCCAAGCTGGCGAAAAATGGCAAGGATCACCTGCTGATTGCCCATTTATATATGGAGAAGCTAGAGTGGCATAAAGCGGTTAAATCGTTGCAGATAGCATTGCGAAAGGGAGGCTTGAAAAAGTACTCTAAAACCCAGTATTTACTCGGGATTGCTGCATATAATTCGAAGCAAAATGATATAGCTAAGAAAGCCTTTGAAAAGGCAGCAAAGTCACCCAGTTACGAGAAAAAAGTTGGCTATTGGTTAACCAAAATTTCAGAAAAAGAAGCGCAGCAAAACCAAAAGACCATTGCTGAAAGCCAAGAGTCTACTCAGTTATCTAAATTGTAGTTTTTGATCCACAAAAAAAGAGGCCTGTTAAATTGCTTTTAGCAAAAATTAACAGGCCTCTTTTTTTATTCAATAATTCAGCTTTCTGTAAACCCTCTAACTGCCCAGATTGCCTCTAGAGCAGAGCGAGTTAAGTTACATTAACCAACAATCTCTAGTAACTCAACATCGAAAACCAACGCTGAATAAGGCGCGATTTTTGCACCCGAACCATGTGCACCATAGGCCAGCTCGTGTGGAATATACAGGCGCCACTTAGAGCCTTGCGGCATCAATTGTAGGGCTTCTGTCCACCCGGCAATCACTCGGTTTACTGGGAATTCAGCAGGTTGGCCGCGCTCAACAGAACTGTCGAATACTGTACCGTCAATCAGGGTACCGTGGTAGTGAGTTGAGACGGTTGATTCAGCGGTTGGTTTATCACCAGAGCCTTCGGTAATAATTTCATACTGCAACCCCGATTCAGTAACAACAATGCCGTCTCTCTGTGCATTTTCAGCTAGAAATTTTTCACCAGCTTCTGCTGCTAGCTTACCTTTCTCAGCCTGCTGAGCCTGCATCATTTCATTCATCTCCTGAAATGCTGTTGCAAAATCGGCCTCGCTGATTGGGCTTTCAACTCGGTTTAAAGCATCCATGACACCTGCTGCTACGGCTTCAGCATTTACGCCATCAAATGGATCAGCGGCAAGTTGGTCACCCATTTGACGACCAATACCATAACTTACGATATCAGGGGTTGAAGTGTATTTATCAGACATAGACTTATTTCCAAGAGTTTAAAAAAGAGCCAATACTAACACAAAGCTGAGTTTGAGATTTGTCGATTAGCGGCAGTTTAGGCTTAGAAGCTGACGCAATTCAGGATTGTTTAGGCTGCCGACCCTAAGTAGGCCATAGGCAAGGGGCAAACTATCGTGGGCTTTGATAATAGAAGGGGGGACAAAATCGTATTGTTGGTAATAGACTCCTGGTTGATTTCCAGAATCCATCCATCTATGGGGATACCAAAAGCTGCCGAACTTTTTAGAAAAATCACCTTTTTCATTA
>DBOI01000004.1:1103-12714 GCA_002299245.1 Hydrogenovibrio sp. UBA650 | reverse complement strand
AAGATAATTAACAGGCCTGTCAATTAGGAAATAAAAAAGGCCCCACTGTTTGGAGCTTTTTTACTTAGGTCTGAGAGGCCTGCTATTTTGATTCAGGCATCATTGATGAGTGGTGATGAACAATTTTCCACTGGTTATTGCGATACTCATAGACAAATGTATAACGCGCTGGAACCACTTCTTTTTTACCGTTAGACATGACTTCAAAGTCGTAGATTCCGGCATCGGTAATTTTGTTACAACCCTTTTTAATATTGCGGTCTTTAATAATTCCGTATGGCTTCTTTTCAAGGAAGTGATTGAAGTAGTCTTCAATTTCTGCCGGTGTCGTACGCGGTAGGTTTGATACTGTAGGAAGTAGAACGGCATCTTCAGCATAAAGTGCGGCAACATTTTTTGCGCTGCCAGTTTGCAGGGCATCGTTCCACTTTTTAAACAACTCTTCAGCTAGCTTTTTGGTTGCAGGCTGGCAGACTACAGATTCTGAGGCTGAGGCTGTATCAATCGGCTGGTTAGTGGTCCCGCGTCCAGTAATGTGCTGGTTAGCACCATTGCGTTGAATATGACCATAACTTAGACCATTTTCAATAGTTTGATCAATTCCAACTGTACCAGAGATTTCGAAGCTTCTATTGCCCATCATCAAATTCCTTGTAATAAATTTTGGCGCATATTTTACCAAAAACATGATGGTAATTATGTATATTTCAGCCTTGATTATAGGCTAACTGAATTTCATAGATACAGGCCTGTCCATTTGGTGTAGTTTCTTTTTGCAAAGTCAGCAAACTTTTGTGGCTTAAATACTTGATCAAACTTCCAGACCTGGTTAACCAGCTCCGCACATTGAGCGTAGTCTTGTTATGCGTATTCTCTAATTCTGACTATGTTGCTCACGGATTTTCTTGAAGGCCTGTTGTTTTTATTCTGCAAGCTTAACAGCAGTACCAAATACCAATATTTCTGAAGAATTGACCATAATCGCACTGGTGGTAAATCTAACCCCGACTACGGCATCGGCACCAACCTCCTCGGCTTTTTTCAACATGCGCGCAATGGCTTCGTTTCTGGCTTCGGTTAACATCTCGGTATAACCTTTGATTTCGCCCCCAATAATACCTTTCAGGCCCGCCATAATGTCGCGTCCAACATGTTTGGACTGGACGATATTTCCGCTGACAGTGCCTAGGTTTTCAATTATTTGTCTACCGGCAATTGTCTCAGTTGTTGTGTAAAACATAAGGCCTCCAATAATGGATTGAATCAATGTGATTATAAAACGACTATAGAAAAATTATTGAGGATTTATGCTAGTTTGGTAAAAGCCGTTTATTCTGAAATCTTTCTGCTACTATAGACAAAAATTTACATAAATCATCAGGAGCAGCGGGCCTTGTATTCCTTTTTTGAAAAACTGATCAATCCTTTCCCTGAACAACCTAGCGGCAAACCGCCAGGAACTCTATTTGCCTTTATTTGGTTCTATACCAAAGGCATTTGGCCATTTCTAGTAATCGCTTCCGTGTTGGTTGCTATTGTCTCTGCTCTGGAGGTCATGCTATTTGGTTTTCTGGGGAATATTGTCGATTGGCTGGCCACTGCGGACAGAGATACTTTTCTTGAACAGGAATCTGATACTCTCTGGTTAATGGCCTTCGTAATTCTGGTTTTGATTCCTTTAGGTTCCGCCCTGCATAGCTTGTTTTTGCATCAAACAATAATGGGTAACTACCCAATGATAATTCGGTGGTTGGGGCACCGCTATCTACTAGGGCAAAGCTACGCCTTTTATCAGGATGAATTTGCTGGACGCATCTCCACCAAGCTTATGCAAACTGCTAACTCGGTTCGAGAGACCGCCACTAAATTTCTTGATGTGTTGATGTATGTTGGTGTTTATTTCATCGGTGCTTTAGTGCTGGTTGCTACCTTTGATTTTTGGATTGTATTGCCATTCCTTGTCTGGCTATTTCTCTATGTAATACTGTTACGTACCATTCTGCCAAGGTTAGGCGAGGCTTCCAAAGAGTTTGCAGATAAGAACTCAATCATGACCGGACGAGTAGTGGATAGATAGCTACACCAATATTATGACGGTTAAGCTGTTTGCTCACGCTGGCCGTGAAATCGATTATGCCAGAGATGGCATGAAAGGTATGCTCGGAGCCCTCAATAGGATTATGCGTGAAGTCACGACGATGGGAATAGGGCTCAACATTATAAATGGATTGCTGCTATTCAGCGTTGGAGCCGTTGCTATCTGGTCATGGCTTCAGGGATCTGCCTCTGTGGGGGCTGTGGCAGTTAGTGTTGGCTTGGTATTAAGAATGTCGGGAATGTCGCATTGGATTATGTGGGAGATGTCTTCGCTGTTTGAAAACATCGGTACGGTTCGCGATGGTATGAAGCTGCTGTCACATGATCAAGCTGTTACTGATAAAGCTGATGCCACTGAACTGAGTGTTTCTAAAGGCCTGGTAGAGTTCAAAAATATTACTTTTCACTACGGCAAAGGCAGTGGCGTAATAGAAAAATTGTCTTTGCAAATCAAGCCTGGTGAAAAAGTCGGCTTGGTTGGTCACTCTGGATCGGGTAAAACCACTTTAACCAATCTGTTATTGCGTTTATATGATCTCGAGGGTGGTGAAATCTTAATCGATGGTCAGAACATCGCTGGAGTAACCCAGGACAGCCTGCGTCAAAAAATTGGCGTGGTAACTCAAGACAGTTCTCTGTTGCATCGCTCTGTAGCCGATAATATGCCTATGGTGCAAATCAGGCAGCTCATGAAGATGTAGAAAATGCGTCAAAAAGAGCCAAAGCTGACGAGTTTATCCCTGGCTTGGAAGATAAAGATGATCGCCAAGGCTATGATGCCCATGTTGGTGAGCGTGGTGTTAAACTTTCAGGGGGTCAGCGCCAGCGTATATCAATAGCTCGCATGTTCTTGAAAGACGCCCCCATTTTGGTACTCGATGAAGCGACTTCTGCACTTGATTCCGAAGTAGAAGCAGCGATTCAAGAGCATCTATATGATTTGATGCAAGGAAAAACGGTTATCAGTATTGCTCATCGTTTATCAACAATCGCAGCGATGGATCGTTTGGTTGTGTTAGATAAAGGCGTCATCAAAGAGCAGGGCACTCATGAAGAGCTGTTAAAGCTTGATGGACTCTATGCGCGACTCTGGAATCGTCAATCAGGTGGTTTTATCGCTGAGTAATTTGTTACTTTTTGTATAAAAAATTAAATAGCTTTTGTCGTTGTTGTTGGTCTAAGTTTTCAACTGTATCAATATTAGTTTCTGGAATCAGCTCTGTATTTGGGAAACGATCAATGGCTTTTTCTAAGCTCTTTTCACGCAGTAAATGCAGAATTGGATAGGGCGAACGATTGGTTAAGTTCTCGGCATCTTCAGATTGTGTTCCAGCAAATTGATAGTCCGGGTGGAAGCTGGCGATTTGGAAAATTCCCGTCCAATTATTTTGTTCAATTAGAGTCTCAGCGTAATCTAAAAACTGATTGTAGTCATAGAAATCTCCCAGCATATTTGGAGTTACCAGTAGTGTGGTTTCCAGTTCTGAGATATCGGTTAAGAGCATCTTTTCAAACTCATCCCGCATTTGCTGCAATAGGCAAGCTTCATCAGTGCAATCTGAAACAACGGTTAGAATCTGTTGGTTTTTATAGGGCTTGAGCGCAAAAGGGCAGAGGTTCAAGCCTATCACCACATTATAAAGCCAGTGGTCAACCTGTTGAATAACCTCTTGCTGTTCGCCCTCAGTCATTAAATAACCAGATTTCTCAATTTAAACAATGCGTTGATGCAAAATGGAGCTATTGATCAAGGTGTCAATATGCCCATTTAGATGGGATTCAATATCGTGCTCAGAGTTTTTAGCAGCGTCATAAACGTAGATATAAACCTCATCGCCGGGTTGTAAAAACACGGTTTCACCAAACTCCGTATAGCGTGTCGCCCCTAGACTTACCATGATCTGTTGTGGGCAATTGGCTTGTTGTAAAACCTGATGTAGGTTTTCTAGTGGACCGAAGTCCTCTTGAGTATTGAGTTTATCGACAATCCAGTCCTGTAGTTTTCTATGAAAATAGGAGTAGCTGGTAACCTGACTGTCTTGACCATAGGTATGAATGGCCCCGTCTCTTTTTAAGAATGAGGCGATTCGGAAGCTATCTAAATCACAGCCTGAATCAAAACTGGTTAATTCTATAAAAGTTTCTGACAGGCCTTTGGTAGCTTCACCCCAATTCTTTTTGTCGCTGATTTTACGTGCACCGGGTTTGCGGATCGAACAATCATTAAAAGCGGCAAAGGCTTGTGGTTGTATATTGACCACTAGAGCATCTTGGTATTCGACTTCAAACAGGACACACACTTCTGGCTCTGCTTGTAAATGAGCATCTTCGGTTAAGTTTTTTGGATAAACTATTTCGCTTGATGACATTGGATAGGTGCCGGTCTGCCTGGATGAGTTTGGTACAAAAAAAGGAAATAGTCCCTTGGGTGAGTTTTCAGTTGCGGTTTCTACATTGACAAAGTCGGGCGTTTCACCTGCTTGTTCGAGGTGGCCTGCAAAATTCCCGGCAATACCAAAGCCGACTAGGTTGTGTAGTACATTTTGATCAACAGAGTAGTAACGCATTTATTTTTTTCTTTTATTAATATTAATGATTGGGTTTTTAGTTTTAGATCTTGTTCTTGGATTCAGTTTTGATTACTTAGTACATTTTATGTTTAGTACATTAGACTCTGAAATTTTCTGCGATATTCAACCAGCAGTTCCGGGGCTTTGTTAGCAAGCATTTCGAATGCTTTTAAGATGGCTTTTTGCGGCAGGCCTTCTCGGTAACTTCGATCAATGCTAAATAGTCTGAACAGGGTTTCCAAAGCATTTTGTGCCTGGCCATTTATCATCAGGTAGGCCGCTAGTCCATAGAGAGCATCGCAGTCAAAATCATTTTCAGTGAGTGTTTTGTCAATGTCTTGAATATCTGCTGAATCTTCAATTACCGCTGAGAAGAACAGTACCCCTGCAAGCTCTTTACCAATTGGATCGTTCTGGGCTTCTTCCGGCAGTTTTTCAAACAGATCGGTGGCTTTGTCTAGGTGTCCTGTGTGTAGGTACATGGTAACCAGGTCAAGGTGTACATGGTAGTTGTTTGGATTCGTCTTGGCTGCTTGGCTGATAAGGTTAATTGCTCGCTCATAGTCACCGTCTGCAAATGCAGCGGAAGCTTGTTTACGCAACTCTTCTGAAGGATCTTTTTCTATCTGTGAATTGATCAGTTGACGATATTCATCTTCGGTAAACAGGCCTTGCTGCTCGGTAATGATATCTCTGTTTCGAATCAGTTTGAAAAATGGCAGGCCTGGCAAACTGAATTTTTCTGCGATTTCAGTTTGTTGAGCAGCATTGATTTTGGCAAGGATAATTTTTCCGGCAAACTCCTCGGCCAGCTTTTCTAAAATTGAGTTAGCTGTTCGACTGTCTTCATCCAGTGGGGACCAAAAGCTCACCAAAACTGGTAAACGCTCGGAGTTTTGCATGACCATTTCTTGAATATTATTCAAGGTAACATCTACAATCATCGCTTCGGACATATTTGTTTTCCTTAAGATTCTTTCTTCAAAGCTGCCTGAAGATCATAAATAGCATCAAGTGCCTGTCTCGGTGTCAGATTGTTTGCGTCGATCTCTTCAAGTTGCTGTTTGAGTTTTTCTAAAACGGGATCCGGCTGGGCGCTGAACATATCAAACTGTTGCACGGGATCGCCGGTTTCTGTTTGCGGTTTTGCCACAGAGTTTGAACCGGCCGCTTCAATTTTTTGGTTTACCACCTGGTTTTCGAGTTCGCGTAAGCGCTCTTGTGCAAGTTGAATCACTGGTTGTGGAACTCCGGCAAGAGCGGCAACCTGCAGTCCGTAACTCTGTGATGCCGGACCTTCTTGAACCTGGTGTAGGAAAACAATCGAGTCCTGATGCTCAATGGCATCTAGGTGAACATTTACTGTGTTATTGAATTGTTCGCTTAAAGTAGTCAATTCAAAATAGTGAGTCGCAAACAGACAGTAGCCTTTGACATTTTCTGCAATGTGTTCAGCAATCGCCCAAGCCAGAGCAAGCCCATCAAAAGTAGAGGTTCCTCGGCCTACTTCATCCATTAGGATCAATGAGTTTTCACTGGCGTGGTGCAGAATATTCGCGGTTTCGGTCATCTCTACCATAAAGGTTGAGCGCCCGGAAGTTAGGTCGTCAGATGCTCCAATTCGGGTAAATATTCTATCAATCGGCCCCAGTTCAGCTTTGTCAGCGGGAACAAAACTTCCCATAAAGGCCATTAAGGTAATCAGTGCGGTCTGACGCATATAGGTCGATTTACCGCCCATATTGGGCCCGGTAATAATATGCAGTTTGCGGTTGTCATCAAACAGTGCATCATTGGGAATAAAGGGGTCGTTGGAAACGGCTTCAACTGTTAGGTGACGGCCTTGCTCAATATTAATGCCCGGAGCTTCGGTTAAGACAGGGCGAGTCAGATTGAGTTTGACTGACTGCTGCGCCAGATTAACCAGTACATCAAGTTCAGAAAGCGCAGTTGAACAGAGCTGAAGTTCACAGAATTGCTCATTAAGTTTTTCTAATAGTTGAGCATAGAGCCATTTTTCTCGTGCTAGCGCTTTTTCTCCGGCACTGAGGATTTTGTCCTCAAAGGTTTTTAATTCAGGGATAATATAGCGTTCCTGACCTTTCAGAGTTTGGCGACGAACATATTCAGCCGGCACATCATCACTGTGCAGTTTACTGATCTCAATGTAATAGCCATGTACACGGTTATAGCCAACTTTCAGAGTTTGAATTCCAGTGCGCTCACGCTCACGCTCTTCGAGTTGAAGCAGATAATCTCCCGCCTCGTTTTTTAGGTTGCGCAGTTCATCGAGCTCTTCATCATAGCCTTCAGCTATCACACCGCCATCGCGAATTAGCATCGGAGGATTGTCGATAATGGCTCTGTCCAGAAGTTCCGCTAACTCTGGAAAGGTATTCATTTGTTGAGCCAGTTCGATCAGTTTTTCTGCTTCTGACAGGCCAGCTAATTGACTCTGGAAATCTGGCAGGGCATTGAGAGTACGGCCCAAGTGTAGACAGTCACGAGGGCGTGCCGAGCGCAGAGCGACACGGCTCAATATGCGCTCCATATCGCCAACCTGTTTTAGTGTCTGGCGCAGTTCATCATCCTGATGATGGTTGAGAATCGCATCAATCGCATCAAGGCGATGATTAATGGTTGTTCGGTTTCGCAGTGGCTGGTTGAGCCAGCGTTTTAAAAGGCGACTACCCATGGCTGTTGCAGTGTTATCTAAAATTGCAGCTAGGGTATTTGTGGTACCGCCGCTTAGGTTAGTGTCAATTTCAAGGTTTCTGCGACTAATGGCATCCAATACCAGGGTCTGTTCGGTAGAGTAACTATGTAGGCTTAGAATGTGAGCAAGGTCGCTTTGCAACATGCTTTGTGCGTAGTGCAGAATGACGCCGGCGGCACTGATTGAAGCAGGGTTTTGTTCACAGCCATAGGCGACCAGGTCTTGAGTTTGAAAATGGTCTGTGAGCCGTTTGCGGCAACTAGCAACGTCAAAGTGCCAGCCAGGATAACGAACCAGGCCTGGTAAATTTAAAATGTATTCCGGCAGCTTTTCACGGAAATAGTCATCATCAGGAATCAATAGTTCTGAAGGCTTTAAACGCTCAACTTCGGACAGTAATTGATTTAGAGTCTTTAATTGCGTGGTTTCAAAACGTCCACTGGAAACTTCTAAAAATGCCAATCCAAATGTGTTGTCCTGTTCACATATAGTGACTAGCAGGTTCTCTTGACGGTCATCGAGTAAGGCTTCTTCTACCAGAGTTCCTGGAGTGATAATACGCACTACTTTGCGTTCAACTGGACCTTTACTGGTGTTTGGGTCGCCTACCTGCTCGCAAATTGCTACCGATTCGCCAAGTTTAACCAGCTTTGCCAGATAGCCTTCCGCGGAGTGATGCGGGATTCCAGCCATTGGAATTGGCTCCCCCCCCGATTTTCCTCTGGCCGTAAGAGTGATTTCTAAAAGCTCCGAGGCTTTTTTAGCATCGTCGTAAAACAGTTCATAAAAATCGCCCATGCGATAGAACAGTAAATGTTCCGGATTCTCAGCTTTAATAGCCAAGTATTGCTGCATCATTGGGGTGTGTTGGCTTTTGGACATGCTTTTTTCAGTATAGGTTTTGAATGGCTGGATAAAAAGGAGTATGCTAGGGCAAAACGCCGCTGATATCAAATTATGGGTATTAAAAATGGCGCTGTATTTTTAAATCATATAGATAGTTTTTTAAGGAATACACATGAGTTTTCACTCTCTTGTTTCTCAAGTTGGACAGGCCCTTGTTGAAAGTGATGCAATGGTTGTGACCGCAGAATCCTGTACTGGTGGGATGATTGCCGAGGCCCTGACAGAGGTTGCCGGTAGTACAGCTTGGTTTGATAGAGCCTACATTACTTATAGCTATGAATCTAAGCGCGAAATGCTCGGAGTTAAAGAGACCACTGTGCAAAAGAAAGGTGCCGTGAGTGAAGAGTGTGTGACTGAGATGGCGCTAGGCGCTTTACAGCAGTCACATGCTAAAGTCAGTATTGCCTGTAGTGGTATCGCAGGGCCGGGAGGAGGTACTCCTGATAAACCTGTTGGTACAGTTTGGCTTGCATGGGCTGTACAAGGCCAGGAAGATGTCATATCCGAACAGTTTCATTTTGAAGGTGATCGCCATTCAGTGCGAGAACAGACTACTGAAGCCGCTTTGAAAGGTGTATTGAAATTGTTGAAATAAATCTTCTTGAAACGGATGACTGTTATTGGATTTGTAAGTAAATTTATGGGATAATTTTCCGCTTATTTAAGGCGAATTTTTTACAAGCGATAAAGCTTGAATTGGTACAGAAATTCAGAATTCGAAGCCTTTGTTCTAGCCAAACAAATACAGATTGGCGAGCAGAGGCTTTTTAATGTTAGCTCCAAATACTATCTGCCCAACGGATTAAATTACTTAAAAGGAATCACCAGATGGATGAGAATAAGCAAAAAGCACTCGCGGCGGCCTTAGGCCAGATTGAAAAGCAATTTGGTAAAGGTTCAATTATGCGTATGGGCGACAGTAGTGCTCAACGTGATATTGAAGCTATTTCAACTGGTTCTCTTGGGCTTGATATGGCTCTGGGTATAGGTGGTTTTCCTAAAGGTCGTATTGTAGAAATTTACGGGCCTGAATCTTCTGGTAAAACAACGCTGACGCTACACGCCATTGCTGAAGCACAAAAAGCAGGTGGAACGGCTGCGTTTGTGGATGCAGAGCATGCGCTTGATCCAATTTATGCTGAAAAGCTGGGTGTGGATATTGATAACCTTCTAGTTTCTCAACCAGATACCGGTGAACAAGCTCTGGAAATTACCGATGCTCTTGTTCGCTCTGGTGCGGTCGATGTGGTTGTTGTAGATTCAGTTGCCGCGCTGACACCAAAAGCGGAAATTGAAGGGGATATGGGTGATTCTCATATGGGACTTCAAGCTCGTCTGATGTCACAGGCTTTGCGTAAGCTGACGGCAAATATCAAGCGTACTAACACACTGGTTATTTTTATCAACCAGATCCGTATGAAAATCGGTGTAATGTTCGGTAATCCTGAGACTACAACGGGTGGTAATGCGCTCAAATTTTACTCTTCAATTCGTCTAGACATTCGTCGTATTGGCGCGATCAAGAAAGGTGATGAAATTCTGGGTAATGAAACTCGAGTAAAAGTGGTTAAGAACAAAGTTTCGCCTCCGTTCAAGCAGGTTGAATTTGATATTTTGTACGGTCAAGGAATTTCTCGTGAAGGTGAAATTATAGACTTGGGTGTAAAAGAGAAACTCATTGAAAAATCGGGTTCTTGGTACAGTTATAACGGCACTAAGATCGGTCAAGGGAAAGACAATGTTCGTCAGTACTTAATTGAGAATAGTGAAATTGCTGAAACCTTAATGGATCAGATTAAAGGCAAATTGATGCCAAATCATCAAGCGGCTGAAGCCGAAGAGTCTGCTGAAAAATAAGAGTAACTACTTTTGAAAAGTGCTGAGGAGTTTGTTGCTGGCCTGGAAATAAAATCTGGTGCAGATTTAGGAACAGAAGTTAAGTCAGCTAAAGTATTTCGTGAACACTCCTCTGACCTTGCAAAACAGATTGAAGCCAGAGCAGTTTATCTGCTGGCTATGCGAGAGCATGGTGCTAAAGAGCTCAAACAAAAGCTGTTGCAGAAGTTTCCAGAAACCTCGGAACTGCTATCTCAATACAGTGCAGAATCGGGATTTGTTAATCAGTTGGTGACAGAGGTTATTCAGCTTTGCCAAACCAATAACTGGCAGAGTGATGAACGCTATTTGGAACAGACTGTTAGCAGCCTAGCTGAAAAAGGGCAAGGCCCTTTAAAAATTCAACAGAAACTTCAGCAGGCCTGTAGTGATTCCAGTTTGATCTCTGCTTACCTCGATTGGGATGAGTCTGATTGGATTGAAATCGCTCAAGGCGTTTTAGAAAAAAAATACGGTGACTATCACAAACCGATAGCACAAAAAGAACAAGCAAAAAGAATGCGTTTTCTGCAAAGTCGGGGGTTCACCCAAAGCACGATTTGGAAGACGTTTAAATAGGTTTTAACTTTTATTAGGTTACATAAGATGACGAGTGCAGAACTCAGAAAAGCGTTTATTACGTTTTTCGAAAAGCATAACCATACAGCGGTTCACTCGAGCCCAGTCGTTCCGGGTAATGATCCGACGTTACTGTTTACCAATGCGGGTATGGTTCAGTTTAAAGAGACTTTTCTTGGTGAGGAAAAACGTGATTATAACCGTGCAACCAGTGTTCAACGCTGTATTCGTGCCGGTGGTAAACATAATGACTTGGAGAATGTAGGTTATACCGCTCGCCACCACACTTTCTTTGAGATGCTGGGTAATTTTAGTTTTGGTGATTACTTCAAAGAAGATGCCATTAAATTTGCCTGGAGATTTTTGACCGAAGAATTAAAACTGCCGGAAGAAAAACTCTGGGTAACGGTTTTTGAAGAAGATCAGGAAGCGGAAGACCTATGGTTGAACACTATGGGTGTTAGTGCGGAGCGTTTCTCTCGATGTGGTGCTAAAGATAACTTCTGGTCAATGGGCGATACCGGACCGTGTGGACCTTGTACTGAGATTTTCTATGATCACGGGGAAGACGTTGCCGGTGGGCCTCCTGGCTCTCCTGATGAAGACGGTGATCGTTATATCGAGATCTGGAACCTTGTATTTATGCAATTTGACCGCGCTGCGGATGGCACTTTAACGCCACTGCCTAAGCCGTCTGTTGACACAGGTATGGGGCTAGAGCGTCTAGCTGCGGTTATGCAAAACGTACATAACAACTATGACATTGATCTATTCCAAGCGATTGTAAAAAAGGCTTCTGAACTAACCAGCCAGTCTGACCTGAGTAATAGCTCGCTGCGCGTGATCGCCGATCATATTCGCTCTTGTG
>DBOI01000004.1:0-744 GCA_002299245.1 Hydrogenovibrio sp. UBA650 | reverse complement strand
GTTCTACCGTCTAACGAAGGTCGTGGTTATGTACTGCGCCGCATTATTCGTCGTGCTATCCGTCATGGTTACAAGCTGGGTATGAAAGACCTGTTCTTCTACAAGCTGGTTCCTGTGCTTGTTGAGCAGATGGGTGAAGCTTATCCAGAGCTGACTAAAGAGCAAGCTAATGTAGAGCGTGCGCTTAAGCTCGAAGAAGAGCGCTTTGCCGAGACTCTAGAAAACGGTATGAAACTTCTAGAAGATTATATTTCTGGAATGGATGGTAAAGTGATTGCCGGTGAGATTGCGTTCAAACTATATGATACCTTTGGTTTCCCTCTAGATTTAACGGCTGATGTGGCGCGTGAGCGTAATCTGACCGTTGATGAAGCGGGCTTTGAGCAAGCAATGGAAGAGCAGCGTGAAAGAGCGCGTTCTGCGAGTAACTTCTCGGCTCAGGCGGGCGCTAAAATTGACTATGATGGCGAGACTAAGTTCATTGGTTATACAGAAGACGATGCTGACGCCAAGGTGAAAGCAATTTTTGTTAACGGCGAGTCTGTTGATTCAGCCAGTGAAGGTTCTGAAGCAATTGTGATTCTGGATCGTACACCGTTCTACGCGGAGTCTGGCGGTCAAGTTGGCGACACAGGTAGTCTTACTGAAGGCATGAACAGTTTCCATGTGGATAACTGTCAGAAGCAGGGCAAGGCTTTTCTACATATGGGGAAGGTGACCGCGGGTGCTATTTCTGTTGGTCAA
>DBOI01000079.1 GCA_002299245.1 Hydrogenovibrio sp. UBA650 | reverse complement strand
AAAAAGGCAAAGAGAGATTTTGAAGTGGGTGAGCCGATTTTGGAATCGGATTTGGCTTGATTGCTGCTTAAACTGCAAAAAAATAAAATTTAGAAATACACAACTGGGAATATCATGGCGGATTTAGATCTAAGTGCAATTATTACCAACCCGATTGGTGAGAAGTCATTTCAGGATGTTAACAATCTTACCTTTAAGAACAGCTCTTCTGAGGATGTTTTAGCTCCCTATTATAAGCCCTACCTTGAAAATGAAGAAGCTCTCTATATCGTAGTGGGTACCGATTCCGGCCTGCTCTATGAATATGCCAAAAATCAGTCCAAAAGTGCATTTTGTAAGTTTGTTTTTATTGAGTTCTCAGAGGTAATGCAAGCACTGGATCTCGGTTCTGAAAATAGTGATGAACAGGTAAAAGTAGTTGATGAGAACTTCCCCTTTGGACTGCTATCCGCTGATTACAGTAGTTATGTCATTCGCAGAAAAATCCACTTGATCAAATCTCTGGCGATTATGGATGCATCGCCAGGATCGGCCTATGCAAAACTATGGGATAAAGTTGAAGTTGGTTTTTCTAATTACCTGCGCTCAGAACTTAATTCACAGAGTGCCAAGGTGTTTGAAGAACAGCGTTTAATTAACGTTGCGGACAATTTACTGCCTACAACCACAATCGAGAACAAGCTAGAGGGACGAGAAGCAATTATCTTGGGGGGAGGGCCAACCCTTGATGATGCAATTGATTGGGTAAAAGACAACCAGGATCGATTGATTATTTTCGCTGCGGCTCGAATCGCTAAACGAATGGAGCGAGAGGGAATTCTGGTCGACTTTTTTATTACTGTAGACCCTTTTCCCTGGAGTTTCGATAACTCGAAGTCGCTATTGACCCACTCTGAATACAGTATTCTGGTTCACAGTTTTCACGCTCAGTACCGCCTGGTCAGTCAATGGACAGGCTTATCGTGTTATTTAGGTGAGAAATTTGGCTGGAAAGACTCTGATTTACCAAATAATTTTGACGGCCCAGGACCGACAGTAACCAACACCGCACTACATGTTGCAGTCTCTCTTGGGGCCACCAGAGTCTTCTTTTCAGGTGTCGACTTCTGTTTTGCCAGGGGGAAAACTCATGAGTCTGGCAGTGTCGAAGCCGAGCACTCAGACACCGTAGCAAAACACAGTAAAGCGGTGGTAGAAGATAATGCCGGGGAAATGACTGAAACCGCAGATGACTTTTACTCCGCGCGTCTTGCAATGGAGAGAGCAGTAAGTTTATACCTGAACCATAAAGATATTGAATTTATCAGTTTGGGACTTCACTCGGCAAAAATGAATCATGTGACCTATAAATCTCCAGATGAAGTCTCCTTGCACTCAGCCTTAAAAGCCGACCTTATAGATGAGATCAAGGTTGATTTGACCCTGACGTTGGAAGAGAGGCAGACGCTTATAGAACAAACCCAGAAGTCGCTTATTAAGCAGCAGAAACGTTTTAAGAAAATTCTAGAGCTATCCAATGATGCTGTCGAGGTTGCAGATAAGATTTACGATGCCAAGGGGCAAGTAGTGCAACGCAATGCCAAAAAAATCGGCAAAATTCAAAAGAAGGTCAATAATCTGATTGGTAAGGATGGTGATTTTTTGACTCGCTACCAAGCTGCCCTATTTGCCGACTCTTTTAAGCCGCTAGAAAACGAAAATGCGATGTCTTCAGATGAGGTAACAGAGCAATTGCAAGCATTTTTTGGTGGTACAAAAGCGGCGAGTGAAGCCTTTTATGATCTGATTAAACAGGGGATTCAGCGTACTAAACTTCGCTTGCAAGAACTCGAGCCGAAAGGGTCACCAGCAAAATTAAGTGAACAATGGGCTGAGTGGAAAGAGCCGGGAAGGGCATTGATCTGGAAGGAGTGGCACGGCTTGCCTGATGACCTGTCGGAACAAAAGGCTCTGAATGAATCGATAGATGGCTTCCAGCATGAGTTTGAAAAAACCGACCACCAGTATCAAAAAATGATTGAGCGCAATATCAGCAATGTTTCCAAGATTCTGGCAAGGGCAAACAACGCTTTTGCTCAAGCAAACGTGGCTGAGATTGAAAAAATTATCGATCACGTTGCCGATATGGAAACTGCGAATGAGGAGCAGAAACAGGACTTTTTGATGCTTTTAAGAGGTATGGTGTTGGAACTTGAAGGAAAAGCTGTCGATGCATTCAATGCCTATGAACCTATCTCTTTGCCAACTCTGAAGCATATCGCACTTAAGAAAATGCTGCCGATTGCCTTGGGGCTTGAGGACTATGAGGCATCACTTATCGTTCTGGAAAGATTAGTACAGATCAACCTCGATTATATGGTGCCTTACGCTGACTTGTTATCCTTGCTGAATAATGATTCAGGAGCAATTGAAGTTTTTGATATGTACCTTTCACAAAGACCTAACAAAATTAATGCCCAGCTTAAATTAGCGCAGTTATTAATCAAGCAGGGCGATAGCTCTAGAGCGCAAACCGTATTGAGCCAGGTTCTAGAGCAGGAACCTGATAATAGAACGGCGAATCAAATTGTTACTGAATTGATTGCCTCCTAAGTCTATATGCAGCTTAAACTTGAATCACTGCAAGCCATTGATGATCTTCAGGGCCACAGTGCATTCACCGATTTGATTTTTTTTGAAAACCAGTGGTGGTGCGGGTTTCGCCAAGCTTCAACCCATATGTCGTTGGATGGAAAAATCGTTCTCTACAGTTCGAGTGATTTCCGCTCTTGGTCAAAACAGGTAACAATTGAGTGGCAGGGTGGTGATCTTCGCGATCCAAAGTTTGTTATTACCCCCGAGAAACGCCTTCTCATGTTGGCCGGTGTGAGGCTTTCTGTGCCTTCAGATCGGTTACTCTCTGTTGCATCTCTCAACTGGCTTTTTGATGGAGAGAAATTTGAGTTGCTGCCATTAGGCAGCTCATCCATTGGCACCTGGCGCTGGAGCGCGACCAGCTTTGATCAGAGTTTATTTAGTGTCGGTTACTCGCGACTCGATATTGACGGTTGTTTATATCGCTCTGACAGGGGTGTTGAGTGGTCTGCTGTGGTTAAAAACTTCTTCCCTCCCTCTGAGTGTTTTAGTAATGAATCTTCTTTGGTTTATGATGAGCCTTCAAAAACAGCTTATTGTCTACTTAGAAGAGATGGTAACGATTGTCCAGCAGTATTGGGATCATCGAAGCCTCCATTTACCCGCTGGCAGTGGCAAGATATGGATCTGCGAATTGGCGGCCCCAAGATGTTGCAACTTCAAAATGGGGAACTTTTGGCCGGATTCCGTATCTTTACTGAAGATTCCGCTCAAACAATTATTGCTACTCTGGATTTGCAATCATCTCAATTTAAACCCTTATTGACTCTGCCTTCAGATGGTGATTGCAGCTATCCCGGCATGGTGGTACAGGGGTCAACTCTTTTTGTCAGCTATTACTCTTCACACCAGGATTCAACCTCGGTTTATCTTGCCAAAATTCTTATTAGTTTCTAAACCTTTTTCTGCTACACGTAAATTCAAACGCAAAAAAATCTAAAGATAGTTTTTTCTTGCCGTTAAAGAGATTGAAGGCAACAAAGAGTGCCTCAAAAATACACAGTTATTTACACAAGGAGAAATATCATGGCAATGGTAATTAATACAAATATGGCATCTTTAAATGCTGTAAGGACTCTGGATATGAGTTCAAGAGAGCAAGCGACTTCTATGGAGCGTTTAACAAGTGGTTTGAGAATCAACAAGGCAGCTGATGATGCTGCTGGCTTGGCGGTTGCAACCGGTATGACTACTCAGATTATGGGAACTGAACAGGCAATCCGTAATGCCAATGACGGTATTGGGTTGATTCAGACGCTTGATGGTGCTTCAGAAGAAGTTGTAGACATGTTACAGCGTATGCGTGAGCTGGCTATCCAGTCCATGAACGGTACCTATAGTATGGATAACCGCAGACAGATGCAGGCAGAAGTTAGACAGCTGCAACTTGAAATACAGCGTGTTGCAGATACTACCAAGTTCAACGGTATGAATATCATGAATAATTCATCGTTTGGAAGTGGTGTCGCCTCTGCAACCTTCGGAGCAATTTCCGCTCAAGCTCTATCCGCTATCAATGATTTGAATTCAGCCTTGAAAATTCATGCTGGTTGGGAAGCTCAATCAGGTAAAAACAGAATCACAATTCCTTTGATGGATTTCACAACGATTAGTGCAGCTACTTCGGCAATGTTTTTAGCGAGTGGTGGTACTTCAACCTATGCGTCAGCCGTTCAGCTAGCCTCGGTTGCTCTTTCTGTAATCAATCAGGGAATCTCTGTTCTAAATACGATGCGTGCTAACTGGGGTGCGATTCAGAACAGACTGGAATCTACCGTTTCCAACTTGGCGAATGTAAATGAAAATATTCAAGCGTCTAGATCGAGAATTATGGATGCAGACTTTGCTCGAGAGAGTGCGAACCTAGCTCGTACACAAGTGCTGCAACAGGCTGGAATGAGTATGCTGAGTCAGGCAAACCAGCAATCCCAGCAAGTAATTTCACTTCTTCAATAGCTATTGATAGTTCTTTGAAGTTTTTTTGAGAATTGTTACTAAAAATTGAGGAGGGGAATAAGTTCATTGACGGCTCATACCGTAAGTGAATACAAGAAGCCTGCTGTTCATTAGAAGTTGTTTTTGTATTGCTTCTAAATGTTCCATGGGCTCAACTTTATAAAAGGAGATTAATCATGGCAATGGTAATCAACACAAATATGGGCGCAATTAATGCCCAGCGAATCCTTGATGGTTCAACCAGAGAACAATCCGTTTCTATGGAACGATTGACTTCTGGTCTAAGAATCAACAAGGCTGCCGATGATGCTGCTGGTTTGGCGGTTGCAACAGGTATGACTACTCAAATTCGAGGGACAGACCAGGCAATCCGAAATGCCAACGACTCAATCGGTATGATCCAGACTTTGGGTGGTGCTACTGAAGAAGTTGTTAATATGTTACAGCGTATGCGTGAGTTGTCTATTCAGTCAATGAACGGTACCTATAACTTTGATAACCGTAAACAGATGCAGTCCGAGTTTAAACAGCTTCAAGATGAAATTCAGCGTGTAGCTGATACTACCAAATTCAATGGTATGAACATCATGAATGCGAGTTCATTCAGTAATGCCGTTTCGGTTAGTTTTGCAGGAACAAGTGCGGGAGCTCTTTCGACTGCAGGTGCTGACTCAACAGCATTTAAGGCTCACGTAGGGTGGGAAGCACAATCAGGTAAAAACCGTATTGATGTTGCAATGTTGAACTTCTCGACAATGAGTGCAATTCAAGCTGGAATCTATCTAGCAGCGGCGACTACTTCAACCTATGCTTCAGGGGTTGCTTTGGCTTCAACAGCTCTGTCTGTAATTGATACAGCACTGTCTGTAATCAAAAACATGCAAGCTTACTGGGGTGCGATTCAAAACCGAATGGAGTCAACCATTTCTAATTTGCAGAACGTGAATGAAAATATTACTGCATCACGTTCAAGAATTTTGGATGCTGACTTTGCTCGTGAGAGTGCTAACCTAGCTCGTACACAGGTTCTTCAACAGGCCGGTATGAGTATGCTTTCTCAGTCTAACCAGAACTCTCAAAACGTACTTGCATTACTACGTTAGAGACTGGTATTAAGTAATTCGGAGGGACTGATATGGATATTCAATCTTTATCGTCTGTTGCGGTTAATCCTAGCAAGCTGGAGTCTACTCAAAAGGCTCCAGTAGATGAGGTAAAAGCGCAAGAGTCATCAGTCGTCTCTCCGAAGAAGGAATTTGTTCAAGAAACTAAAGCTGCCACTCAAGATGAAATTGATGCAATCAATGCTCAACTTGAAAGCTTGAGTTTTGGGATGATGTTTTCGGTTGACGAAAACACTCAATCTTCGATTATCAAGTTAATTGATAAAACGACTGATGAAGTTATTAAACAGTTTCCGTCTGAAGGATCTTTGAAAATTATGCAACATATTCAAAGTTATCTGGATTCGGTCAAGACTAACGGTCTGCAATCTACGGAGAGTTTGACAGGTACCTTATTTAGTGAAATCATATAATTACACAATGTAAGGAGGGGATATGGCAGAAAGTAGTGTGATATCGCCAGTACAGCAAAACTCAACAAATATTGATAGACCTAAAGCTTTTACTGCTTCTGGTGGTCAAGCTGGGACTCTCAACACTGAGCTTCAAACTGAAGCAGGGGTTGGTGCAGTCAGAAATCCAGTACCGCCAGAGGTAGCGAAAGCACCTAATGAAAGACTAAATCAGCGCGAAGCAGATGCTGATAATGAAAATGTATCAACTGAACAATTAGATCAGTTAATGGAAAACATGAATGTTAAGTTTGAGCAGTTAGAGAACTATCTGCGATTTGAGAAAGATGAAGATACCGAAAAAATGGTGATTTTTATCAAGAATAGTGAAACTGGAGAGGTTATTCGCCAGATTCCTTCAAAAGAATTCATAGCAATTTCCAAACATATTTCAGAATATTTGGAAATGCAACAACAACTATCTGAAAAGATAGTGATGCCTCCAGGCCTGCTAACAAATGAAAAGGCCTGAACTTTTCCCTTGTGTGTTTAGCGGTCAATTTGGCCGCTTTTTTTTGCTTATAAAAAAGTTCCGGCGTCTAAAGAAAACCCTATCTTGGTCGATATATGTATTGAGCACGAAAATATAAGTGTTGGCATTAACAGTGCTTAGTTTTATTACTCGTGCCAAATTATAAAAAAATAATAAAATAAGAATTAAAGTGACCAGGAGTATTGGCTATGGCAAACGAAATAGGCACAACTTTACTGAATACCTTGACCAATAGTACCTTTGACATTGGGAATATGGCCAGGACTCTTGCAGAGGCTGAGGTTGCTGGGCCACGTGCTATTGTTGAGCGCAATCAGGATAAAGCGAACACTGAGTTAAACGCGTTGAATTATCTGAGGCTCAATTTAGAAGCTTTTAACAGTTATGTTTCTGATTTGTCTAACCCTGATACTTTTCTACAAAAAAGTGCAACTTCATCCAATGATAGCGTTGTTTCTGTTACAGCCGACAGTGATGTTTCACCAGCAAATTATCAAATAGAATCTCGTCAATTAGCTCAGTATCATACTCAGGTTGTAAACAAATCATACTCTTCCCCTTTTGATTCAATAGCCAGCGGAACTTTGCAGTTGGAAGTCGGTGGCGAAACTCATTCAATCACAGTAGACGCATCAAATAACAGTCTGGATAGTTTGAAGAAATACATTAATAGTGGTGATTTTGGCGTAACCGCATCAGTTATTAATAATGCTGGTAGTCATCAATTGATGTTCACATCTAAACAACAGGGAGCGGCTGGAGAGGTTAGTATTTCTGGTTTGGCAGAGTTTGATACTGCTGGTTACACTACGACCGCAGAAGCGCAGGATGCCGTCATGGTTATTAATGGCCTTGAGGTAGCAAACAGTTCAAATACATTTGATGAAGTAATAGATGGCGTCAGTTTTACTCTTAATTCGGCTTCGGCCGGTCAAAATAACAATATTAATATTTCTAATGATACTGAAGGGGCTGTAGAGAGTATTCGTACTTTTGTGGAAATCTACAATCAGCTCGATACCATTAGAGATGAGCTAGGCAGTTATGACGCCAATGAATTAACTGAAGAGCAGCTAGAATCGGATGAATACCAATTCTATGGTGACCTTGCTGGTAACAGTACCTTAAAACAGGCCATGTCTCAGATCAATCAAGCTTTGGTAGGTGCTATTGATGAAATTCCCGGAAATTACAACTCTCTGGTCTCTGTAGGCATTTCCAAGAACCTGGATGGTGAACTAGAGCTTGATGAGTCTGTTTTGAATGAGGTCGTCAATAATAATTTTGAGGCTTTAAAGGATCTGTTCTCTAAGGGCGGCAGCAGTGAAGATAATTTCATCAACGTATTGAATGGATCTGAAGAGACTCAGACTGGTAGTTACCAGCTTGAAGTGACTCAACTTGCCGAAAGAGCTCAGGTGGTTAGTGGTGCGGCAACATTTGATCCTTCAGGGGATGAAAAAGTGGCTTCGGATAGAATTACAGACGCTACCTCTGCGCTAACTATTGATGTTGGGGCACAGCTTAATCTTGAATTGGACGGCATTGCGGCTGCTCCAGTTAACTTAACTGCGGGTACCTTTGCGACTAAAGACGAAGTAGCGGCGCAAATTCAAAATGATATTGATGCGGCAATTGGAGCAGGTGTTTTGTCATTTGTCTACGACACCAAACAGGCAAGGTTTGAAATTGAAGCTTTGGCTGGCGACACCCTCGACGTGGCAAGTAGTTCTGTAGGTTTAGATAATCAAGGTTTTGTGACAGGTTCAGCCTATGAGGGTGAAGCATTGATAGATTTAAGCAGCGGTCCTTTGACATTCGATATTACAGTAGATGATTCTGATTCAGCGAGCATTTCATTAACCGCTGAAAGATATACTCATTCTGAGCTAGCGATAGCTATGGCCAATGCTGTAAACAACAACTCAACAATTTCAGAATCTGGAAATAGTATCAGTATTTCTTCAGATGGATCTGCTATGACCATCGCATCGACTCGTTTTGGAGCAGAATCGGTAGTGGATATTTCCAATATATCTGCGGGTTTGGGTAATTCAGGACTCGCGGTTGATTCTGATACGGGTTTAAGTGTCGATGGCACAATAACCACGGCGACGGGTACTTTAAATATAGGTGCATATGCTGATGCAGCTGATGGTCGAATTATAAGAATTAGCGATTTCGCTGTGATCGGATCAGATCCAGCTGAAGTTCGCGGTTTGGAGTTTGAGGTTCTAGGTGGAACTTACACTGGTATGGTTCTTGATACAGATCGCGGAGACTTAAACTTTGCAAATGGTTTTGGTGCTAGATTAGAAGAAGCTGTAAATGGCCTGTTTGACGAAGACACCGGAGTCATTGAAAGAAGGATGAATACCCTAGATAGCAAGCTTGAAGAGTATGGTGAAAAAACTCAAGATATTGATGCTAGGTACGCTGTCTTGGAACAGAGATATCAGATGCAGTTTGCAATGCTCCAATCGATTTTGTCACAAGCGGAAGCGACAAGAAATCAATTAACAGCACAGTTCAGTTCAAATAATAATTAATGGTTATTTAGCCACCAAGTAATATTAAAAATAACAGGCCTTTAGAAGGTTCACACGGGAAGGGAGAAGCGCAATGAACGCTATGTTAAAAAAGCAGTTTGCAGATAAGTACGCTAATAACTATGTGGAAACTTCTGTAACTGAGGCATCGCCGCACAAACTGGTAGAAATGCTCTACTCTGGAGCTCTAAGGCATATTAAAGTTGCTAAAGTGTTTATTGAGCAAGCAAACCATGAGAAGAAGTCGTTTCATATCAATAAAGCACTATCCATCATTAGTGGCCTTAAATCAGGAATCAACTTCGACGAAGCTGAAGAAATTGCCGGGAATTTCTTTGATCTATATGATTTCTGCTACCGCACTTTAGTCGAGGCTTCTCAGGATAATAGTATTGAAAAAGCAGATGAAGTTATCGAAATTATTCAAGGTTTACATGATGCTTGGCAACAAATGCCATCCAATTTTAAGGAAGCTGATGAGCTGCAATTAAAAAGGCTTGCTAAGCAGTAAAAAATGAATGAAATTGATGTTTTAGAAAAAACTAAGCTTGAGCTCTTGAGCCACTCTGCGAACATGAGAAATGCCGCCGAGTCTCAAGACTGGAAACTGCTTTCCGAGTTACAAAGCAATTGGCAAGAAAAACTCGAATCGGCAATTAAAGTTCACGCTAATAACATTGACGTTATTGGCGAGCAACTTATTGAAGATAATTCTGCCATTATTAACTGCCTTAAAGAGGGGCAGAAAAAATTGAATGCTGATTTTTCTAAAAACGCTCACTCTACTGAATCTATTAAAAAATACCTAAAATAATAGCCTTAACAGGCTATTTATCATGTTTTCTCAAAAACTTCTGCCAAAATTTTGACATAACGCCTAAAGCAGTATATAAAAGGAACCTAGGTGTCTAATTTATAGAAAACAAATGGCGGCTAGATGTCTCAAAATATATTTGCATCACTCGTTGGCGATGGGCCGGCGATGCAACAAGTTAAAAAACTCATCAAACAGGTTGCGCAGACCGAAGCAACGGTTCTTATTCTTGGCGAATCCGGAACTGGAAAAGAGGTTGTTGCCCAAGCTCTCCACAACGCTTCAAAGCGATCTGCTAAGTCTTTTATTCCTATTAATTGCGGCGCTATCCCAGGCGAACTTTTAGAAAGTGAACTTTTCGGCCATGAAAAGGGTGCTTTTACTGGTGCTATTACTTCGCGTAAAGGGCGTTTTGAGTTAGCTGAAAAAGGTTCCATTTTTCTTGATGAAATTGGTGACATGCCTTTGCCAATGCAAGTTAAACTGCTACGGGTATTGCAAGAGCGTATTTATGAACGAGTTGGCGGTAATAAGAGCTTAAAGTGTGATGTGCGGGTTGTTGCTGCAACTCACCGCAATCTCGAAACCCAGATTGAAGATGGCGATTTTAGAGAAGATTTATTTTATCGATTGAATGTCTTTCCGATCGAGATCCCATCTCTAAAAGAGCGCCCGGAAGATATTCCGTTACTCATAGAATTTATGTTTAATCGAGTTGCTGAGAATGGTGGAAAGCCACCTCAATTAACTGAAAAGGCGTTGATCGCTTTACAGAACTACAGTTGGCCAGGCAATGTTCGAGAACTTGGTAATTTAGCTGAAAGACTTTCTATTCTGTTTCCAGGAGAAATCGTTGACTATGCTGATTTGCCTCCAAAATACCAAGTTGTGCTGGATGACTCAGCAAGCTTAATTGTTGTTGAGAGCATAGAGCACAATGAAACGCTAGATGATTCTGTATCACTGA
>DBOI01000142.1 GCA_002299245.1 Hydrogenovibrio sp. UBA650 | reverse complement strand
TAACGGAGATAATTAATTTAAAAATATCCTTAAATACAAAAACAATTCAGGGCCATTTTCAAATCAATTCCCAAGCTATGGACTATAGCTCTACTTTCAGAAGCTTCTAGACCCTTTTAACTCTACAAGCTGCCAACTAATTGGCCGACTATAATCACTATAGGCTTGATTAAATGATCCTTTAGCTGAAGCGTATCCAAAACCACAATATTGGGATACCTCTTCCGCCACAACGATCTTAAAATCACTATCTACAATATATTGCTGAATCTTAGGCTCTGCAGCCGCATCTGATAGGGTTGCCGCCAATAACAGCATCAGGCTGGTAACCTGTCTGTTTATCCAGCTATTTTGTGGATTAACTAACATTACATTCTCCTTGAGAAAAACCTCAAGCGAAACATGCAATAAAGTCTGGTTCGAAATACTATAAAACACCATATATAAACCGAGTACACATGCGAGTTAGATGTGCACACAGATTAACAGGCAAATTATATTGCTTTTGCAACCTGGCGATCTCGATTCAGACCGAGACCCATGGCTTTCCGTCCCTGCTTCACAACAAGTTTGGCTAATAAAGCGTTTACTTAACAATCGCAAACTCTGGTGGCAACCAAGAAGAGAACAAAGAAGGAAAATTACTCAGAAGCTTTGACGAATATCAAAGCTTAACTAGGCGACCTGGCGATCTCAGTGAGACCCATGGCTTTCCGTCCTTGCTTCACAACAAGTTTGGCACATCAAGTTTGTAAAACCTCACCGTTAAACAACGACTTAGCTAAATTATATAACCAGAACGTTTTTAAAATCAAACCCTTGTTTTTCAGCAATCCTTGAGCTGCCATGTAAAATCTCTTTTATAATTCTCAAAACACACAATAAAAGCAATCCAAAAATTATGCTAAACAACCACTGGCAATCTCTTCTTGAATTTGATCAACAGCATATCTGGCACCCCTATGCCAAAATGCCTGCCGATATCGCTGCGATTGGTGTCGCAAAAACCCAGGGTTCAATCATCACTCTAGCTGACGGCACCGAACTGGTTGATGGCATGTCATCCTGGTGGGCAACCCTGCATGGCTACAATCATCCAAAAATTCAACAGGCCATGCACGAGCAAATTGACACTATGCCTCACATAATGTTTGGCGGCCTAACTCACGAGCCTGCCATTGAACTGGCTAAACGTTTAGTCAAACTCTCTCCTGCCGGCCTTGAAAAAGTGTTTTTTGTCGATTCCGGCTCGGTTGCCGTAGAAGTCGCAATCAAGATGGCGATGCAATACTGGATAAGCAAAGGCCAGCCTGAAAAAAACAGATTACTCACCGTTAAAAATGGTTACCACGGTGATACCTTCGCCACCATGGCCGTGTGTGACCCGGTTAATGGTATGCACAATCTTTTCTCTGAAATTTTAACAGACCACTTTTTCGCCCCCGCCCCGCAGATGGAATTTAATATCGACTCAAATAATTCTGATATTAATGAACTAGAAGGCCTGTTAAAACAGAACCAACACTCTATTGCCGCAGTCATTATTGAACCCATTGTGCAAGGCGCAGGCGGAATGCGTTTTTACAGGCCTGCTTATTTAAAACAACTAAGACAACTCTGCAACCAATACGATGTGCTGCTAATCGCTGATGAAATCGCCACCGGCTTTGGTCGCACAGGTAAACTGTTTGCCTGCGAATGGGCAGATATCTCTCCTGACATTATGACTCTGGGTAAAACTCTAACAGGAGGACACATTAGCTTGGCGGCAACGCTGGCAACAGCAGAGATCAGCCAAACAATCAGCTCTGGTCAACCCGGCATTCTCGCTCACGGCCCAACTTTTATGGCTAATCCTTTGGCCTGCCGGGCAGCGATTGCCAACATTGATCTATTACTCAGCTCACCTTGGCAAGACAATATTCAACGAATTGAAAATCACTTGAGAGAAACACTTTCACCACTCGAAAAGCTAAACGGCGTTGCCGATGTTCGTATCTTGGGAGCAATCGGTGTAATTGAATTAAAAAGAGATGACCTTGGTTCAGCCGTGCAGGCTGCTGGTATTGAAAATGGCATCTGGCTAAGACCCTTTGGTAAACTGGTTTACACCATGCCCGCCTATAACATTCCCCAGCGACAACTTGAACAGTTAACCACGGGAATAGGTAAAACCATTCAAAGCATTATCTAGAAACCTTTCAGCTATAAATAACAATTATTATCATCCATAAATATTGGCGCAAGGTTTGCTAATGGATTCAGTACGGAAATATTTGCCGCTTTTGGGCTGTGAGGAAAAAATGTACGAGATTGTTAATAACAGAATAATTATCCCGGATGATGCTGTCTTAATGTCCAAGACAGATCTAAACGGCACTATCCTTTCTGCATCTGATGACTTTATTCACATATCGGGCTTCGATGATGCTGCCGAACTTATTGGTCAACCGCACAATATAATTCGTAACCCAATGGTACCAAAACAAGTCTTTGAGGATATGTGGCAGACCATTAAAGATGGAGACGACTGGAATGCTATTGTGGTCAACAAATCAAGAACTGGTCATGATTATTGGGTAGAAGCCAACGTTTCTCCTCTGATCAAAGATGGTCGTCAGATAGGCTATGTTTCGGTTCGAGCCGCAGCGACTGAAGCACAGATTAATGCTGCAAAAGCACTTTACCAGCGTATAGAAAGCGGTGTATCTGAACTGGTTCGAGGCACTGAAGTCAGACTTATTTCCAGAATCGTCTCTTACATCAATCCGATTGAATGGATGAAAAAACTCGACTTCAAGAGTAAAGCTGCCTTGGCCTATACCCCGGTGATTATCGCTTTGATGTTCTATATGGGATCAGCGATTCAGAAAAACATCGAACAAGTAACAGAATACCAAACCCTTACTCATAAAATCGAGCTGGTGCAACAACTTAGTAACTGGGTACATGAATCACAAAAAGAGCGAGGAATGTCTGCCGGTTATCTCGGCTCCAACGGTAAAAAATTTGCCGATAAGATTCTCGATCAAAGAAAGCTATTCGATACCCAAAGAGAAAGATATGAACAGATTCTAGCAAGCTATGACTTCACTAAATCAGAGGCAGTTAATGAAAAAATCCAACAAATTAGAGAAAAGCTAGCCAAGCTAGACAGTATCCGCCAAGGAGTCAGCAATCAATCAACCAGTCTTGCCGAAGCCTTAGGGTTTTACACCAGTTTGAATAAATTAATGTTGGCTACCACAGGTAAAGTTGCTGAAATTATGACCGATCCAGTGGTAACCAGTGAAACCATCAGCTATGAGTTTTTCCTTAAGTCAAAAGAACGTGCCGGTATTGAACGCGCGGTGCTAACCAATACGTTTGCAAAAAATGCTTTTCCTCCCGGCCTGTACAAAAAATACATTAGCCTGGTGTCAGAGCAAAACAGCTATATGGATAGCTTTATCAACCATGCATCAAAAGATATGCTGGCAGAATATCAAGCCATGATCAAACAGCCACCTTTTGCTGAGGTGAATAAATATCGAGCTATTGCTGAAGAGAAAGCAAATATTGGTGGCTTTAATATTGATCCAACCGTCTGGTTTGACATCATAACTGGCAAAATCAAACTCCTGAAACAACTTGACAACAAAATAGGAGAACAGATCAAATCAGTAATCGAACAGAAGTTATCCTATGCTAAAACTATGCTTATCTACAGCCTGATTGGATTAGTTCTCGTGGTGATTATCTCAATACTATTTTTATATGGTGCGATGGTTTCTATCCTAAAACCATTAAAAGAGATGACCGAAATCATGGAGTCAGGCCGTTTAGATGTGCGTATCAAAATGGAGCCTTCAAGAGACGAGCTGTATCGTATTGTTAAATCCTTTAACCACTTGATGAACTTAAGCCAATTTGCAGTTAACTCAGTTAATGAATCGGTAAAAAAACTCGCTGGAGGCGACTTTTCTAATAAGGTCGAATATGAGATCGGTGGAGAAATGGATCGTCTTCGTGATTCAATGAATGCCAGTATTGAAGTGATTGACCGAGCAATGACTCAAGTTGAGAAAGGCTTGGGGCATCTTGCCAACGGAGAGTTCGACCAAAACCTAACCATCAGCGACGAGTTCCACGGTACTTTCAAAGATTTGCTTAATTCCGCACAGATGACTTTAACTCAAGTCAACACAGCCATCTCTGAGATCAACAATGTTGCTTCTGCAATGGCAGAAGGAGAATTTGACAGACAGATCAGCGCAGAAATGAAAGGCTCACTGGGTTCGGTTAAAAATGCTCTAAATCACGCTTTATCCCAGGTTAACAACTCGATTTCTGCGATCTCGGCAACGGTTACCGCCAATAGTCAGGGCGACCTAACCTCAAGTGTTCAAGGTGACTTTTCAGGTGACTTGAAACATCTACAAGAAGGTATTAACGCCTCGGTAGGACAAATCCGTAAATTGATCAGTGATGCCAATGAGCTTTCGAACTCAGTTGCCGGTTCGGCAAGCACCATAGCCGAGAGTAACAGCAACATTGAACAGCGATCACGCCAACAGGCAGCAAGCCTTGAACAAACCGCTTCGTCAATGGAAGAGATGACAGCAATCGTGCAACAGAATGCTGAAAACGCCAATCAGGCTAACCAGTTATCTTTACAAACAGTTCAAGCCTCTGAACAAGGCGTTCAGGGAATGAGAAATACCACTGAAGCTATGAACTCAATCCAGGATGCCAGTGCCAGAATTGCCGACATTGTTAACCTGATTGACAGCATTGCATTCCAGACAAACCTATTGGCACTCAATGCAGCGGTTGAGGCCGCTCGTGCCGGAGAACACGGCCGTGGCTTTGCGGTAGTGGCAGGTGAAGTTCGAACCCTAGCTCAGAAATCAGCCGATGCTGCCAAAGACATCAAATCATTAGTTGAAGAAACCACCAGCCAAATTGAGGAAGGCACCAAACTGGTTAATCAATCCAGTGAGTCATTCGATGATATCAATGGCAATATTGGCAATGTCAGCCAGTTAATTGAACAGATTACCCAGTCAATTCAAGAGCAATCTCAAGGTATTACTCAGGTAAATAGTGCGATTACTCAAATTGACCAAGACACCCAGCAAACCGGTCAAATTGTTAGTCAGGCCTCCAACGAAGCCAGCAATATGAATAATGATGCCGCTGCTTTCAGAGATGTTATGAGTAAATTTAAAATTACATAGACTAAATTCAGAGGCCTGTTAATTTACAAAAACAAATCCATTAACTATAAAAAAAACCCGCTTTGGCGGGTTTATTTTTTTCAGAAGATTAATACCCTGAATTAAGCTTCAACAATCTCATAGCTATGAGTCATCTCTGCGGTCTTTTCCAGCATCTTTGAGACAGAACAGTACTTATCGGCAGATAGTTCAACCGCACGAGCAACTTTCT
>DBOI01000118.1 GCA_002299245.1 Hydrogenovibrio sp. UBA650 | reverse complement strand
ACCGCCATTATCACCGCCATTGTCGGAGCCGCCACCGCCTCCACCACCACCGCAGGCAGTCAACATAGAAGTTAATACAATGGTAAAGAGCAAACTTAATTTATTGTTTTTCATAGTTATTTACACCTTAATCGTCAGCATATGGTTATCCCAGGCATTTTGCCTATTTATCCATCGTCTTGCCTTATTTTCCCTAAAGTCAGTTAAACTCAACTCTCTGACTTCTCCAAAAGAATTACTAATTACAAAATGAGATTGATCCTGGCTCACAGCGATTCCACATACGTCTTTAAGTTGGTGATATGCCTTGAATTCCAATGAATCCATATGCCAAAAACCAACCAGATTTCCTCTTGGGCTGGTAAAGCCAGCAACGCGATGTTTATTATTCACCGCAACGCTACCCATATAATCATTCATTCCCGCAATTAGTCGAGCTGGCTCATTTAAAAGCTCAATACTTTTTCCAGGCTTGTGTATCGCGCCAAGCGGAACAATATCACCATGATCCGTAGCTTTACGCTGAAACTGCATAGCAATGGCAACTGTACCATCGTCAGCAATATCTAAATGCCTGATACTCGCTTTGGCTTCGGGCACTCTAAATTCATCTATTTTCTGACCTGTCATTAAATCCATATAGATCAAGCTGGATGTCATGGTTGGTAGGTTCAATTTTTTCCGTCCACTTTTTGGCAGGGTCAGGATACCGCCATTGGCAATAACCAAAGTTCTGCCCTCAGGCATCAGCTTGATATCATGAGGACCAACGCCAAAAGTATCGAACTCACCTAGCTGTTGATAGGTTTCACTATCACGAATACCTATCTTTCCCTGCCCTGAGGCCACGTCGCCTTCGGTAGTAAACATGGTTTTACCATCTGGACTGAAGCAACCGTGACCATAAAAAAAGCGATTTTTAGCAACATTGAATTTTTTAACCGGCTGTTGATTGATAACATCGACTGCAAGGCCAAAATTTCCAGGCCTACGAGCAAACATAATCACTTGCTCAGGATGCAACGGATGCTGACAGAGACCATGACCACGGAAACCGCTCAGAGTTTTATGAAAGTTATGGTCGGCCTGATTCCTTGCCATAAAACCATAACCCTGTTTCTTGGTTCCAAGCGCGGAGACTAAATACTCGTGATCATCTCTGTTAGCCTTAAAAAGGCTATAGCCAGCCCATCCAGAAATTGGAACACCAAGTGCGATTAAAGTTTTTAACAGGTCTCTTCTTTTCATTTTTAGTCTTATTCCCTTTTGCTCATAATGAATTTACAAACTCAGTCAAATTTTCACGCTGTTGTTTACTGAGGTGGATAAAGTTCTGCTTGGCAGCTTCGGCTTCGCCACCATGCCATAAAATGGCCTCTTCAATAGTGCGCGCCCTACCGTCGTGCAAAAAGTTTTGAGCACCATTTACTTTTTTACTTAATCCCAACCCCCATAGTGGTGGTGTCCGCCATTCACTTCCAGTCGCCAAATAATCAGGGCGTCCATCAGCGAGTTCGGGGCCCATATCATGTAATAGGAGGTCAGTATAAGGCCAGATTACCTGTTCTGACAAATGCGGAAACTCTTTATCTTCAGCTGTTTTAAAGTTTGGCTGGTGACAACTTGCACAACCAGCCTGATAAAAATGTTCACGTCCAGCGAGCACACTCTTTGAATCAGCATTACGTCTTATCGGAACTCCTAACCCCTTGGTAAAATTAATCACCATGGTTAACTGGTTTTCCGGAATCTCTGTACCGGCTTTATCATTGCCAGTTGGTTGCTGTAAACACTTTTTTTGATTTTCAGTACAAGGTTGATCAGGAAATACTGGGTTACTAATCCCCATATCGCCATGGAAAGCACCAGCGGTTTGTAACCTGACACTTGCTTTGTTTGCTTTCAAGCCAAATCGACCCGGTACCGTTTTTTCTGCTTCAAAATCCCAAACATAGTTTTGGCGGCCGGAAATGCCATCGCCATTTTGATCATTCTCATCGACTAAAGCCTCTATAGCTGATTGTGGAATTGTTTCCAACAGACCTACTCCAAGAATAGGTGGCGCATTTCTGAGCCCCATCATGGTATCTGGATGCATCGGGCCATAGCCAAGGTTTTCAACTCTAAAATTGGGTTTACGTAATTTAACTTTGCTTCCATCAGGATAGACAAATTCATGTTCAGGCCAGTCTATATAGAGATAAGCTTCCGGCGGAACTGTATGTACTAAATTATTATTTTTAAGATGTCTAAGCTGATGTTTCAGTGAAACCGACTGGCTTTGCAGCTGATCGCCATAAGTAGGCTCAGGAATCACGCCGTGAATTTTATCTTCGCCAGGAATACTGAGTCTCAAGAACCCGGTATTCAAACCGTGATCGGGTTTGGTTGGCATAACACCACGGCCACCATTTACATGGCACATCAAGCAAGTACGAGCGTTGTAGATAGGTCCTAAACCGTCACGGTCGAAGGTAATGGTTGGCGCAGTAACCCATGGTTGATGAGCCAAAGCCTTTCCTGCATGAAATTCCGGGAGTATCTCAGAGTTCATGTTTTCCATAGCCAGCATAAAGGAAGGGAAAGGTTTAGTAGAAACACTGCCGTCACCACCAGGAAATTTTTCTGATGCCTGAACATCCGGCACTTCCATAGTGTCTTCAGAATTAGGATTAAAAAATGAGGAATATAACAACGCGCTAATAGCACAACAGGCTATTAACAATAGGACCCAAAGCTTATTTTTTTTCATATCAAAATTATACTCAGTTGAATGAGCGTTTATTGTTTGGGTTCTAAGCATAATTTTGATCTGAAATAAATATTATTGAAATAGTTTAAAGTTTTCATATTTTATAGAAATAAAAAAGCCAAGCAAAGGCCTGGCTTGTTTCAAATGTGAACTAAGTTAAGCCTTAGAGATTAACACTCTTCAGTTGGGTTAGATACATTACATTCTGTATCCGCATTTGGATCAAAGTCACTAGCATCTAGAGCATCAACAAGAGAGTTACGAATCGCTTGAGACTGAGCGTTTAACGCTAGGATCGTTGCACGTACATCTGCTGCTGCTGCATCAGCGGCACCATTTTGAATTTGGTTATCAAATGGCATACCTGCACGTGCAGAAGCATCAATCGCATCATAACCAGCTTTAGTAGCATTCAATAGTGCTTCAAAGTCAGAAGCCACAGTATTCTCACCGAGATCTCTTAGTAGATCATCCATACCATAACCAATTACTGGTGTACCAGAATCAACCAGGCCATCCATATCAGAGTCATAACCAGGGTATTCACCATAGTAGTTGTTTGAAATACCCATTGCATTTGTTACAATGTCACGGTGTGTGTTATCAGAGAAACAAGAGTGCTCATCTTCCTGAGAGTTTGCAGTCAAAGCGATCTGCATACGCTCACCAGCTAACTCAGATGCGCCAAGCGTACCCATAGCTGTTAGGATCTCAGTGATCTTATCATTTGCTTCACTCTGAGTAGTTACACCAGTGAATGCAGAGCGGTAAGCAGCACCAGGAGCCCAAGCATCACGAACACTGATTAGATCATCAACCAGCTTTTGAGCCACAACTTCCATGTATTGGAAACGACGATCCGCTAGAGGGTCTGAAGTGAAGTCAGTTAGAGGACGCTGACCACCAGTCATATCTCGAGCACCATTGGCTGTATCTGCACTACCGTCCTGGTTCAAGTCCTGACCCCAAAGCATGAATTCAATTGCGTGATAACCAGCAATTACATCGTGCTCATCTTCAGCAGTGGCAGTATTTGAAATTAGAGCTTCATCAATTGTTACGCCAGAGTTAATAATATTTTCTGTCGGGTAGTTAATACCGGTTTCATGAGTTGTTACCCCAAGTTCACCATCACCGAAATCAGTACCAGAAACAGTGTAATCAATTAGCGCTTCACCAAGTGGCCATGCGTTGATATCACCCTCTGGACCATCTTCATCAGCGTAGTTAGTTGAATCGATCGGACTCAAACGGAAACGATATACTTCAGTTTGACCATAAGGTTCACGAGAAGCCAACCATGCATTTTTTGCTGCCATCATAGTTTCAGCAGTTGGATTTGCTTTAAAAGCAGCGATTGCATTTTGTAGAGCAACTGCAGTTGTTACAGAATCAGAATAAGAAGCATAGGCAATTTGAGCGTTAGTTTCTAATACCGCTTTAGTCTTATCAAGAATAAGCTGGCCGCTTAAGCTATCTATCTGAGCAGTTAAAGCATTTATCTGTTCATCATAATTGGCTGCAGATGCATCTTTACCATCTTTACCATCATCACCTTTTAGACAACCAGTTAAAACGGCACCAGATAGCATTGCAACAGACATTGCAGTAACAATTTTCTTTAATTTCATCGTGAATTTCCTTTTAAGTTTGAATTAAGTCACTTATGGGATAAAATCCGTAGGTTCGATATGGAATAATAATGCAAATAGGACTCACTATCAAGTAATTAAAATTCA
>DBOI01000067.1:4106-7693 GCA_002299245.1 Hydrogenovibrio sp. UBA650 | reverse complement strand
GGTGCACCAGGGTGACCAGAATTTGCTTTTTGTACTGCATCCATACTTAGCGCACGGATAGCATTTGCGAGATCTCTACGAGTTGCCATACAACTTCCTCAATAGTTTAAATAATTCGGTATTTGCAGCGACTTTTTCAATGATTTCAGTAGGTTAACCTAGAAGTGAACACTTCTACCTGTATCCAGTGGGAAAAACTGCATTATAAATTTGGAGGCTTATTCTCTCTTAAAACGACCAAATCATCAAGTTTTCTTGTCTTCTTATCAGCCTCTTTTCCAACTGCAACCAGGTGAAGATTTCAACAATCGCTGTATATAAAGGGGTTTCATTCCTACATAAAAATATGAGTTCAAAACCTATTCATATTTTTTATCAACAGTGCACTATAAAAAATTCACATTGCCAAGATATGAATTAGCCGTGAAAGAAAAGTTACATTTGAAAAAAAGGCGCGGCTCTGTAAAAACACAATATTACAGAGCTTTTACGAAAAGAATCTAAATACTAAGAACGTCCTCTAAACCCTTCATAAATAGACAGCATTGAAGGTATTACCATAAGAATAAGCAGTGTTGAAAACATCAAGCCAAATGCGATTGAAGCTGCCATTGGAATCAAGAACTGAGCCTGCATTGAGGTTTCAAATAGCAGCGGCGTTAATCCTGCAATTGTAGTCAATGAAGTCAGAATAACTGCTCTCACCCTCTGTACCGCAGCCTCTTCCAATGCATCAGCTACAGAGAAGCCTGCCTCACGTAAACGCCTGTAGAAACTCACAAGAATAATAGAGTCGTTAACCACTATCCCAGAAAGGCCAAAGAAACCAAATAGCGATAATAGAGTCATGTCCAATCCCATCCACCAGTGCCCCATAATCGCACCAACCAGACCAAATGGAATTGCAGCCATAACCACCAAAGGCCAGCCATAAGAGGAGAACACCCAGGCCAGAATAATAAACATTAATGACAGGCCAACAACCAGGCCAATCAACATATCACCTAATGCACGTTTCTGATTTTTACTCTGACCGCCATAGGTATGTTGAATTCCATACTTTGCTGTCAGCTTTGGCAACACATCGGTTTCCAGGTTAGCCAGAATGCGATTGGCATTATTCAAGCTTCTATCGACCTCTCCCACAACTTTTACAGAGAGCACACCGTCAATATGATGCAAGGCATCAAAACCATTTTGAGTACGCCAGGAAGCCACGGATGCCAATGGAACTTTTTCACCCTGAGGCGTTTTTACCTGAAACCGACTAAGCGAGGCCAATGAGGCCTGTTGATCTCGAGGCAACTGCAGACGAACTTCAATTTCATCATCTCCTTCAGTAAATATCTGCACCAGACTTCCGGTGAAAGCATCTCTTAACTGTGCTCCAAGGGATGCATTCGTCAAGCCTAAAGCCTGACCCTGAGGAGTCAATTCATAAATAAGTTGATCACGTCCATAGGGCAAATCATCGCGAACAGAATGAACTCCAGATATCTGCTTCATTGCTTCCTGCAACTCTAGAGAGGCGGCCTTCAGCTGATTTATTTCCGCACCCCACATTCGAATATCCAAATCACTACCTGGAGGTCCAGCTTTGGGCTGTGAAATCACAAGTCGATCCATACCCGGCGCCTGACCTGCTTTTTGGCGCCAAACCCGCATGAACTCGTCATTAGTGGTTTGACGCTGATCCGGATCCACCAGCTCAACAGTTGCTCCAGCATAGATTGGTCCAGAATAACGGTCTGACATATGCTGCTTGCGAGTTGCAATTTCAACAATTCCAGGTTCTAGCTCCTTTTCAGCTTCATATATCGCGTCATAAAGGCGCTTGGAATAGGCCTTAGAAATATCTGCAGGAATCCCTGCCACAAAACGTGCCTCAGCGTCTAGACGCTTGCCATCAGGAGATGGAAAAAATACAAACCCTACCCTACCGCCAGCAATCAAACCAATTACAAAAATCATCATTGCCACTGCAACAGCGATCACAATGGAACGATTCGACAAACACCAACGAATCAAATTGCGAAACTGATGATGACGAAAATGATCAAATCCCTCTTCAAACAAAACTCGAACTGGATTCTTCTTAGTAAGATCCACCCCTTTCAGAGCATGGTGTAAGTGACCTGGTAAAATCAAAAAACTCTCGATCAAAGAGGCAATAATAACGGCAATAATCACCATTGGAATCGCCATCAACATGGTTCCGATCTCAGCGCCAATCATAGTTAATGGAATAAAGGCTGCAATGGTGGTTAAGGAAGCTGCAGTTACCGGCGCCAACATTCTATAAGCCCCGCCTTCAGCAGCCTGCAAAGCCGGCTCACCTCTTTCAAAGTGAGCCAAAGCATCCTCTCCTACCACGATGGCATCATCAACAATAATCCCCAGCGCCATAATCAGTGCAAACATACTAATCATATTTATGCTGCCACCGCTGACGTAGACAAACATTAAGGTCGCCATAAACGAGATTGGAATCCCTACTGTCACCCAAAAAGAGACTCTTCCATACATAAAAATATAGAGAATGATAATCACCAGAATCAACCCACCAATACCATTCTCTACCAACAAGTTCATTCGCCCCTTAACCAAAGCCCAGGATTCATCGTAAACTTCTATCTTCATGGTAGGCGGCAAACTCGGTCTAGTCTTATCCAGCCAGGCCTGCATTATTTCTGAAGCTTCAATGGTATTGCCATCAGCTGAACGCTCCAACTGCAACTCAATTGCCGGTTTTTCATCGACAAAAATCAACCCGGAATCTTTTAAGTGGCGACGAGTAATTGTTGCAACATCGCCAAGAGAAACTTTTTCGGTTGCTGTACTGATAATCGGTATTCTTGCAAAATCGGTCTCTGAACGACCCTGAGAGATTGCACGCAAATCACGAACCGCATCATCATCGCCAACTGTCCCGGCAGGAATATCACGACTCATCCCACGTATTTTATCTGCTACATCTTCAAGCGATAAACCATATGCCTCCAACGCATCCTGAGACAGCTCAATCGCCATCTCTTCTTCCGGCATACCTTTTATGACAATGTTATCAATACCGGCAGACAGTAACTCTCTTTCAAACTGATAGGCACTGTTTCGAATCTCGTCTAGATCACCATTCTCACTGACTACCAAAATACGAGCGATACGCTCATAAAAAACCAATTTTTCCACTATTGGCTTTTCGCTATCCTGTGGAAGGTTCCTTAAACCATTGATACGCTGATTGACCTGATCAACCGCCTCAATCATATCGGTACCCTTATCAAACTTGAGCTGAATACCTGTCTGTCCCAACACCATTGTCGAGGTCATTTCATCTAGACCATCCAGATTTCTTAAAACCCTTTCAATCGGCTCTGTTACCGACTTTTCAACATCTCCAGGACTGGCACCATTCCAGCTAACTGAAACCGAAGCGTGATCAAGAGTAAGGGTAGGAAAGAATTGAATATTTAGCTTTAAAAGGGCAACGCCTCCGAGTAAAAACATAATGATCATCAAAAGGTTCGGCGCAACCTTATGGCGAGCAAACACACCAATAATGCCGTGTGACTTAAAGGCCCTCTCTT
>DBOI01000067.1:0-3734 GCA_002299245.1 Hydrogenovibrio sp. UBA650 | reverse complement strand
GTAAAGTCGGCTCGGTCACGATTTAGGCTCCATCACTTTCAGGTCTTGAATTGCATTTGGAAGATGCGTAATTGAGACCTTGTCGCCAGATTTAATATCGCCTGAAACAATCGCCTGAGTCTTGCCTTGCAGAATATTTTGTCCATGCAATTTAACTGGTGTATTAACTAAACGACCATCTCTAACCAAATAGATTCGATCACTCCCGTAAAGCGAGCTATAAGGCACCAAGAAACTATTTGTAACAACTGGTTCCAATAGATTTACCGACAAAAGAGTCCCAACCCTAATTCCTGTTAAGGATTCAGGCACTTTAAAAAAGGCATTGACACCGCTGGCATCAGCTTGACCATCAATGCGAACCAGAGGTAATTCATGGGTAGTGCCCTGCCAATCTAGTTGAGCGACGACCTTATAGCCCTGTTCAAAGCTAGATAATACTTGGGGTAACTTTGATACTGACACCTTGGCCTTCAATTCCAAAGACTCAAGTGAATAATGAGAAAGCATTGGTTGATTTTGAGTCAGCAGATCACCTTCGGAAACCATAACACTGGCTATTCTAAGGTCATAAGGGGCAACCAAATTGGCTCGTTCTGCCGCAAGCTTAGCTCTAGTATAGGCTTGCTCTGCCTTTTGCAATCGAGCATTTAACTGGGCAAGCTTTTGCGCATTTTGCTCGACAGCCTGCTGCGCTCCAAGAAGCGTATACTCTTGCCTAACCATCGCCTCTTTAGCGTTATCTAAAGCAGATTGAGAAGCCAGGCTTCTCGATAATAGCCGCTCGCTACGAGCAACATTATCTTTTTTAATTTTGAAAATCTGCTTTTCTTGCTCAAGGCGTTGAACATTGATTTTATTACTCAACTTTTGTAACTGGATCTGAGTCTTGAAGTCTGCAACATCGGATTTTGCTTGAGAAACCGGTATGGAAACATCAAGCTCATTGATAGCAAAAATCGGCTCACCTTTCGAAACATAATCACCGGACTGGACTGAAAGCTTTTCCAGAACCCCTGTGACCGATGCCGAAACGGTTACATTCTTAGATGACTCTACCGTACCGTACAACTTAGTCATTGGCGCATAATTACCGGATTCGAGCTGTTGAGTCTGAACCACCCAAACACGTTCTTTAGTTGCAGCAGGCGGTATTGTAGGCTTTGAGGCCTTCATATAGAAAAACATCAAGATAGCCACTACAAAAATTAGAATGATAATTACTGATTTTTTTGCCGTTTTAAAAAAAGACATTCACTGCCCTCAATTTATATCTTTGTATAAGGTTTGTAGACATTCTACATAATTTACTTTGAATAACTATCGATAAAGTCAGCAATCAACTGTTTTTGTTTTTTCTCAATCGCCTGACCGACCTCAGGCCCACTGACACCAGTCGCTAGAATTTCCCGATTATCGACTTTACTCGCGGCTTGCAAAACACCCAGCCAAAAAAGTTTTTGTGGATACTCTTTATTTTCATAACCCAGCCGCCCTTTTGCATCAGATTCACAGGCCTGTAATATTTTTGTAAAAGCTTGCATGTTTTTCAAAGCGCCTACTGACTTCAAAACTTTAAGCACAGTTTTTGGCTTAAGATGCGGCTTACCTTCTGAATTCAAACCTTGATGGATCAAGCCATGAAATTCGGTTACTTTTTCAGCAAACTGCTGTGTTTTCTTTGGTATTCGATAGCGCTGGCAAAGCTTCTTAACTAGTGGCAACCCTCCAGCCTCATGCCCATGATGTTTGGGCCAAAGCTCTTGCGGAGTGACCCCCTTACCCAAATCATGTACAAGAGCAGCAAAACGAACATCGATATCCGTGGATAGTCTAGTAGCGGTATCTAAAACCATCATGGTATGAATCCACACATCACCCTCAGGATGATGTTTTTGCGGTTGTGCAACACCGTGTAATTGATGTAGTTCAGGAAATAGAATCTCTACAGCACCCACCTCATCCAGCACTTCAAAAAATACGCTAGGCCTGGCGGTATTTAAAGCCTTAACCACCTCTTGCCAGACTCGTTCCGGGGTTAAATCTTCAAGTTCTCCGCTAGCGACCATCCGCTGCATCAACTCCCGAGTCTCTTTTGCCAGATTAAAACCGTATGGCACCAGCTTAGCGGCAAACCTTGCAACTCGCAAAACTCTCAAAGGATCTTCAACAAAGGCATCAGAAACGTGTCGCAACACCCTATTTTCAAGATCGTTCCGGCCCCTATAAGGATCAATTAACTCTCCACTCTTTGCTTCCGCAATAGCATTAATGGTCAAATCTCTGCGCCGTAAATCCTCTTCTAATGAAACCTTGTCACCAACAAAAACCTCAAACCCATGATAGCCTTTACCAGCTTTACGCTCTGTTCGAGCAAGTGCATATTCCTCTTTGGTCTCGGGGTGTAAAAACACCGGAAAGTCTTTACCTACTTGTTGATAACCAAGCTGCAACATAGCCTCAGGAGTTGAGCCAACTACAACCCAATCCCGATCATAATTTTTCAGACCTAGAAGCTTATCCCGAACAGCTCCGCCAACTAAATATACTTTCATAAATTTAACACTATTTTTCTTTGTAGCTTAAACCAAAAAAGCCGTCATTTGACGGCTTAAATGTAACAAATCGCTTTTAAACTATTGTGCAAACATCATGCAAAAAGACTAAACCAACTCATTAGAATTTCTACCGGCTTCTTTGCGGAAATAATTCAGTCGCTGTCGAACATGTCCCGGAACCGCATAGGGAGCGATCGTTTTTTCCAAGCTATTTGGTACAAAACCAAACTGAGATGAAAAGTCATCATCCGTTATAAGATTTTTTGTCAGCATAAACAGTTGAGACTTATCAACCGAAGCAATCGGTGCAAAGTGATTCAATGCCGCCATGATCTTAGCATTAAGATCACACATACCAAATACAATGGTATTACGCTGCATGATTTCAGTAATCAACAGAGCAAGTTCTTTGATTGTCAAACGCTCCTCACCTGCTATTTCAAGCTTCTTACCAAAAACATCTTTATTGCCGATTGCAGCAACCATTGCAACTGAAAAGTCCTTTATCCACAAGGGCTGCACAACCGTTTTTGATTTTGCTACCGGCAAAACATCAAATTTAACAGGCCAGTTATCAACTCGTTTTAGCTGATTGATATATTTTTGAGTAGTTTGATCGCCTTCACCAATAAGCAAACTTGCCTTAAAAATCGTCGACTCTGCTTTGGCAACGTTGTGCATCATGTTATCAACTTCACCCAAAACACCAAACCACTCTGAGTTTGGCTCATCATTATTGGCTCCAATCTGCGATAAGCTCAGGACTCGTTTGACACCCGCTTTTTCAACTGCAGATTTAATCTTTCTTGCGGTTTCTGCCAGCGCATCCTGTTCAATCATCTCAAATCCAGTCGAACGATCAACGGTAAGATTAATCACAATGTCAGAACCTTGAATGGCTGCCTGCAATTGCTCGGCATTATCAAAATTATCCAACTGAGCGATTTTTGCATTTGGAAACATCAGAATCTCACGGTAACGCTCTGGACGACGGACTACCACCTTAGTGTTATAACCCGCTTTAGAAAGCTCATTAACAACCGAGTTTCCTACAAAACCGGTACCGCCGAATACAGTGACATTTTTTCCTAAAAGCATCTTCTACCCATATATTTTTTTGTAACCGAACAAGGATAAGAAAATGCTCATATAAGGTCAAGTAATAAAAGCACTAAT
>DBOI01000050.1 GCA_002299245.1 Hydrogenovibrio sp. UBA650 | reverse complement strand
TTATCTAGGACAGCCCCAAAGATAAATACACCTTTTTTACCATCTTCACGCGCGGCTTCAAGCTCTTCCTGATAGTTGCCGAAAGTCTCATCAAAAAACGGATCTTCGGCAAAACTCACAGCAGAGTGTGTCAGTATTAAACCGGCAACAGCCAATGAAATAGCGGCTTTAAGCCGCTGCTTAATCTTTTGAATTAACATAGAACCCCTCCTCTAAGGTTATATGTACTGCATCAACGGTGTTTACTTTTTTGATGCGTTATATTTTTCAATAAATTCTTCAAGCATTTTCTGATCTACCATACCTGTTCTTGCCGCCACCAATTCACCCTCTGGGCTTAACATGTAGGTAGTTGGCAGGCCTTTTAATTTGCCAAATGGCGTGGTACGTCCATCAATAGTACCTTCAAATCTGACCACAGGGAAGCTGATCATCTGTGATTCGGCAAACGCTTTTACTTTTTCAATCGCAATTGATTCGTAGTTTACGCCAAGCACAATCGCATCTTTGTCTTTATGCGCTTCATGAAACAGAATCAGATCAGGGATCTCAACCAGACACGGTGGACACCAGGTAGCCCATAAATTGATAATGACCCACTTACCTCTATAGTCTTTTAAGGTGGTTTCTTTGCCATCCAGATCAATCAGTTTAATATCATCAGTTGGTTGCGCGTCTTTACTGTCAGCAGCAGCTTGAAATGCAGTCAAGCTTACAGCCAAAATAAATATGGAGGTTATCGATTTAATAAATTTCATAATGTTGGGTAAAGTTTGTAATTCTGTTATAGATTGCTCAGCGCTTGTTTTACGAACGGCAAAGTCAGTTTTCTTTTCTCAACTAATGTCGCCTGTTCAAGTATTTTCAATACCGCCAGCAACTCTTGTAAATCTGACGAGAAATTTTTTATCAAGTAGTTCCCGACCTCTAAAGGCAACTGAAAACCAAGCTTTGAACTATGTCTTTGCAGTGCAGCAATAATTTCAGTTTTGTCAGATAAAGGCGTTACCTCTATTGGCAAAACGTTGATTAAAGCCTGAGTAAGTTCGGTTGTTACCAAATTCCAATCATTGATTGAACTATTGCCAGAAAGGATCACAACATGACCTTGTACACTGCTTTTGGTTAGTAAGTTAGCCAGAGCGAGCTCCCAGTTTTTGTCACCAATCAGTATGTCTATGTCGTCCAGACAGATTAGGTTGGTCTGTTCTAAACCGACAAGAACATCTGGTATCAAAGGTAGCGATTTATCCGCCATTGGTAGATAAACACTCGCCTGCCCCAGCTCCGTGACATATCGACAGGCCGCCTGCAAAAGGTGGGTTTTTCCAGCCGTTAAGTCCCCATATAAATAGAAAGCACCAGCGCTATTTTGTTTCAAACTTGTTTGCAGGCCATTCAGAGCAACAGCCAGAGACTCCTGCTCAGTGACAAAGGTTGCGAACGAAGCTTCATCACGCAGACCGATTTTTAAAGGCATCTGCACAAACATTATTGAGCGTTCCCTGTCGGCACGTCTTCTGCATTCTTTTGCATAGACCGTTGTTTTTTAAGGAGCTTTTCTTGACGCTGCTGCTGTTTCAATCGAGCCTCAATGACTTCTGGTGGAATCCAGTTGGTGTTGTATGCCAAATCAAACTCCTGTTCACCAACCTCACTTATACCGGGTTGATAATTCACCATTGACCAACTCTGTAACCAGTTTTTAAGAACATCCAAATCACCTTGATGCTCAAGGGTAAAGGTTGCTCGATCTCGACTTATGCCAGTTAACATAACTTCACTGAGCATTGGTTGCTGTGCTTTCAATTCGGTTTCCATACGGTCAACAAGATTTCCGGTTTCAAGACCGGTCACATTTAACCTTACCTGGTTTTTTACAATGATCTGGGTCGCACTGTGTTTCACAAAAGTATGCACAACCTGTTCGAACATATTCGCAAATAGGGCCTGTCGATCTGTACCTTGAACCGAAGACTTATTCATAACTTTGCTGGTAATGTTAAATAGGTACCAATCTAGCTTAAAACGTCCCTGAGGTTGAGAGATCAATTTGAAACTTAGAAGGTTCTGTTGGTCCGCGGCTAATAGCGCTTCTTGAATGGTAGAACGGTTCTGATCCGGATCAACCGGAAAAACCCAGTTATCTCTGCTTTCTGCGACCATATAAGGAATTCTCAAACTCTCCGGATGTGCTCGATAATCGACATCAACTCGGTAGTTAAGGGTTTCATCTGTCAGCTTCTGCAAACTGCCCTGTTGAACAAAAACCCCCATAATCAAGGTGCGAGGACGCATGTGTAGCGGCCAGATTTGAATGCGCTGCTTGGCAAATGCAGACTTGATTCTATGGGCATCAAATTTAAAGTGAATATTTTTGCCAACCGCAACCCCATCTTCATAACGCGGTTTAAGGTGATAGTTTGCCAGCCAGTTTTTTGCATTATTGATGTAGTTTTGGCCTAACTTCGACTCAAGCAATTGAGGTCGGCCTGTAAGCCTGAAGAGCAACTTCTGCATGGCCTGCTGAACTTTACTATCAATTTGGTTTGTCTTAGCGTTAGCATTTGCCGGCTTAGAATTGTTGGCCAGCTCCTCTCCGTAAGGCATAACAACTGTAAACAGGTTAACTTCTTCAAGCTGAGTTTGCGCATAGACAAACGGCTGGAAGATAAACAATACAAACAAGGCAATTTTTTGCAGCAAACTTCTCATAACTGACCCTTAAATTTTGGTTACAATATCATAATATTTTTTCGCCGAGCCGGTATAGACTTTTCCGGTTAGGTCAAGCTTATTTCAAGCATTGAACTTGAAAAGGTAAAAGTTCAATTCTCAAGCCTTAATTTTTTTAGATACAGAAGATTTATGACAACAAATACACAATCCATTAGTTATAAAGATGCCGGTGTAGATATCGATGCGGGTAACGCACTGGTCGATGCCATTAAACCAATTGCCAAAGCAACCACTCGTCCTGAAGTACCAGCCTCGTTAGGCGGTTTTGGTGCTCTATTCGAACTGGATATGAGCAAGTACAAAAACCCGCTGTTGGTTTCTGGTACCGATGGAGTGGGCACCAAACTACGTCTGGCAATAGATAGTGGTAAGCACGACTCTGTTGGCATTGACCTGGTGGCTATGTGTGTAAACGATCTAATTGTGCAAGGAGCTGAACCGCTGTTCTTCCTGGACTACTATGCAACAGGAAAACTTGATCTGCCAATCGCAACAGATGTCGTTAAAGGCATTGGTGAAGGTTGCCTACAGTCAGGCTGTGCTCTGATTGGTGGGGAAACCGCTGAGATGCCGGGCATGTACCCTGACGGCGATTACGATCTTGCTGGGTTCTGTGTAGGGATTGTCGAAAAAGCCGATTTAATTGATGGCACCAAGGTTAAAGCTGGCGATGTCATGCTGGGCATGACCTCTTCAGGGCCACACTCAAATGGTTACTCTCTGATTCGTAAGGTAATGGAAGTCAGCAATGCTGATCCACAAACTGATATTGACGGCCAACCGCTGATTGATGCACTGATGGCGCCGACTCGTATTTACGTTAAGCCTCTGCTAGAGCTAATGAAGTCAGTTGATATTCACGCTGTCTCTCATATTACCGGTGGCGGTCTACTAGAGAACCTGCCTCGCGTCATGCCAGACAACACCATGGCAAAAATCAATACCAACAGCTGGCAACGCCCTGCGGTTTTCGACTGGATTCAAGAAAATGGTAATGTTGAATACGAAGAGATGCACCGTACTCTAAACTGCGGAATTGGAATGGTTGTGGTGGTTGACGCTGCCGATCAGGACAAAGCGATGCAAGTACTTCAGGCTGCCGGCGAAGAAGTCGTAGTAATCGGACAGATTGAAACATCTGAAACGGCTGAACCGACCGTTACGCTTATTCAGGAATGATATATCTGCCCGGTTTCTAGCCGGGCTAGTTTAAGTTTTCTTTAGTTAGATAAGTTAAGCATTCAACTATGAACAGTCCAATGAAAATTGCCGTGCTCATCTCTGGGAACGGTTCTAACCTTCAAGCCATTATTGATCATCAGCACAAGCACCCGGAACATTATGAGGTCGCGTTGGTAATATCTAACCGCCCTAATGCTTACGGTATTCAGCGTGCCCAAAAAGCCGGAATTAAAACTCTAGCCATTGATCACACCAATTTTGCTGACCGCACCTCTTTTGATCAAGCAATGCAGGCTGAATTAGATGGTCACGGAGTTGACCTAATTGTTCTCGCCGGTTTTATGCGCATCCTGACTGAAGAGTTCACTCAGCACTATTTGGGTAAAATGCTCAACATCCACCCTTCTCTATTACCAAAATATACAGGCCTGAATACTCACCAGCGTGCACTCGATTCCGGAGACCAACTTCACGGTTTAAGTATTCATTTCGTGACTCCTGAATTGGATGGTGGGCCTGTTATTTTGCAGGTTTTAGTGCCTATTGAAAAAGATGACAATGAGGATTCACTGGCCAACAAAGTCCACGAACAGGAACATGTCGCTTATCCAATGGTGGTTGAATGGTTTGCCGAACAACGACTTGAGCTCAAAGATAATCAAGTCTGGCTGGATCAAAACTGTCTTCAAGATCCTGTCATATTAAACGACCTTCATCCAGAGTAAGCTATAAATAGACCTATAGACTTATTAACTGGATACCGCAGCAATGAACATATTCACAAAGAGATTCGCCTTATACCTTAGTTTGATTCTCTTCAGCAGTTCTAGCCTGGCACAATCTTTATCGCCTTTTAAAGCCGAGTTTGAAGTTGAGGCACTTGGTATGGTTTTGGGCAAAGCCAAACATGCGATGGACTGTCAGCAAAACCACTGTACCTTAACCAGCGATGCCAAACCTTCAGGCCTTGCCGCAATGTTAAGTTCAGATGCCTCATTTGAAGAGGTTACCCTGGTGCAAAATGGCGCTGAGCTCAAATGGCTAAAATACAAAAAAACGGAACATACTAAAAAGAACGGTGAGCCAAGAACCAAAATCAAAACCCTGACGCTAAATGAAACAAACAACACCATTGTTTATCAAAAAAATAAACGCCAGTGGCCTGCCAAAGCAAACACTTACGACTCTATATCCCTAGCCTATGCCATTCAGCACGCGGAGCTAAATGAGAAAAAAGTCGATAATTTTGTCCTCCAAGACACCCATTTTCAAGCGCCATTGAAGCTAAAATCCAGAACGGATAATAGCAGTGTTGAGTTGAACTTTGCAGATTACAAGCTTGATGCCGTAAAATACCAGTTTACGAGTTCGCATGCTCAAGTCGATATCTGGCTGTTACCCAAGTACAACTTCTTTCCGGGAAAAATCAAAATCCTCAATAAAAAGAAGCAGACAATCCAACTGACATTAGCTGAACCACCAAAAAACAGATAAAAACCAACTAAAGCAAAATTCATGAAACTCAGCGATAACGATATTATTCAACACCTTACAGATGGCAAAATTGCGATCTCGCCAGAACCCGATCATTCAAAAATTAAGGGCATCAGTGTTGATTTACGCTTAGACAACCGTTTCCGGGTTTTTAATGATCATACCGCCCCCTATATTGATCTCAGTGGACCTAAAGACGAGGTTCAAGCGATTATGGATACGGTGATGGGTGAAGAGATCACCATCAGTGAAGACGAAGCCTTCTTTCTGCACCCTGGCGAACTGGCTTTAGCGGTTACTCTCGAATCAGTCACCATTCCTGATAACTTAGTCGGCTGGCTCGATGGCCGTTCCAGTCTGGCAAGACTCGGATTAATGGTTCACGTAACCGCACACCGCATTGATCCAGGTTGGAACGGGCAGATTGTATTGGAGATTTTCAATAGCGGTAAACTGCCTTTGGCACTACGTCCGGGAATGGATATCTGTGCGATTAATTTTGAAACCTTATCCAGCCCTGCTAAAAAACCATACAACAAACGTGCGGACGCCAAATACAAAAACCAATCTGGCCCAACTGCCAGCCGCATTAATCAGGACGAAAAAAAATCCGATAAACAACTCGATTTACTGGGTTAAATCAATCGATTATTGGGCCAAAAACAAGGCCCAAATACATTTCTTAATCCTGCCTATTTTTCACACAAAATTCACTTTACTTTTCTAAAAAAAAGCTCATAATTCGCGTTTTAGGTGGTCTCAAAACCGCCTATGTTTGACATGCCTTGATATCTCACCTGTTTGATATCCCTTTTATGAGGATTTGCCCATGCATATCGGCTTTATGATTGCGGATTGGGAAACCATTGACGCTTCAAAAAACTCCACCATTCTAATTATTAGAGAGTGTTTAAAACGCGGACACAAAGTATCCATTCTGTACCCTGAAAACTTAACCGTCCGCAACAACATTCCATATGGCCTGCTAAAAATCATCGAACCGATGGAGAAGGTGCCGGACAGTATTATTCAATTTCATAAAAAAGCGGTGTTTAGAAAAAAGCTGATGCCTTTGCACTCACTGGATAGTTTTATGATTCGTAAGGATCCTCCTATTGATCCTATCATCTACAATTTTCTAGACTCAATCAAAAATGAGTGTGTGATCATTAATGATATTGACGGGATTCGCAAGGCCAATAATAAGCTCTACACCACTACGTTCAATGACCCGGACAATAGCTTTTTGCCGATTACCTATGTCTCTAAAAACAAAGACTTTATCCGTCAGATGATTGAAGAGATGCCGGGTGACAAGGTTATCCTCAAACCACTGGTTGGCTCGGGTGGTCACGGGGTCATCGTTTTGGAAAAGAATGCCCAGTCGAATATTAACTCAATTCTGGATTTCTATATTCATGGTTCTGGTGAGAGCAACTACATCATTATCCAAGAGTATATTGAAGGTGCTGAAAACGGCGATATTCGTGTGCTAATGCTCAATGGTAAGTTCCTCGGCGCCTATAAGCGTAAACCGCCAGAGGGCGATATTCGCGCCAATATTCAAGTTGGCGGCACCGCACACAAATACCAAATGAGCGACTCGCAAATGGCGGTATGTCGCAAAATCGGGCCTCGTCTTGCTGGTGACGGTCTGTTTTTTGTAGGTGTTGATATGATTGGCGACAAGATTTTAGAAGTTAATGTCCTCAACCCGGGTGGAATCTCAAATATCAATAAACTAAATAGAGTCAAACTTCACACTAAAGTAGTGGATTTTATTGAAGAAAAAGTTCATGAAAAACACGAAAAACGTGCTGAACTAGAATATCTACTCAAGCGTTTGAGAGACCTTAAACAAACCGAATTTTAACCATCTCCAACAAATTAACAGGCCTCAAAAACAAGAGGCCTGTTAACTTTCTTATATCATCAGACCAACTCAAAATAAAACCTGCTTGAGCAATGATTAATTTTACTTAATTGACCGTTGTGCACGAAACTTGCACACCAGGATATTAGTTAATAATGAAATAAATCCTGCGGCGTTTGGGTCAAATATAAAAAACAAGCTGTAAGTGAGTATAAAAAATGGTCAACTCAATCTT
>DBOI01000049.1 GCA_002299245.1 Hydrogenovibrio sp. UBA650 | reverse complement strand
AGGTAATCCTGCACGCAGGGCGGGAAAATATAGGGGGTATCTCGATCTATCGGGATAAATTGAATGGCCATTTTGCTTCCATTCGGCTGGTTTTTCGTTGTACGCTTATTTTAACCTATTACACGTGGTAAGTCCGACAGGCTCCTAGAGCTTGGCTTGGGATCTAGATTGGATATGCAAAGAGCAAAGTCTGAATGGTATCAGAATAAATCTGAGTTAATAGAAGCGCAAAATGCTTATCGAGCGAGTATGGCTACCTTGAGTTTGCTGAGTGGGCAAAAGATTGATGAGTTAAATGTTCGAGAAGTTCAAGTGCCAAAAAAATCTGTTGATTGGGTCTTAGATGAAAAGCAGCAACGCTATTTTGTTGAGGCAAAAAATAGTAGTTTGGATTTACAGATTGAGGAGTATAACCTCAAAAGCACCACTGAAGAATCAAGTGCTCGCAAAGCTCTATATTGGCCAAAAATAGAAGTAATTGGTCAATTAAGTCACCAGAAGAATCAAGATTTGAATAATGTGAATATAGAAAACCCGGAAGATTGGCTGTTGAGTTTAGAGTTATCCTGGAATCTGTTTTCAGGGTTAGGCACTTCCGCTCAGACCAAAGAACAGGCGGCCCTTATCCGCCAAGCTCGTTATAAACAGGCGGAAATTCAAAACGACCTTCAAGAGAATATCCAAATCCTTCTAAACCAAATTTATAATAATCAGCAACAGTTTTATGCTCTTGAACAAGCGATTGCATTTAAAATCCTGGGTTATGAAGAGACAAAGAAAAGATGGCAGCTGGGCATGGCTTCGTTTTTAGACGTACAGAAAGAGAAAACGTCATTATCTGAACAGAGAAAACAGTCGATTGAGCTGAATTACAATACCTGGCTGAAGTTCTTTGAGTTAAAAAAATTGGCTGGAGTATTAAAACCCGAAGATCTAGATAAGGTTAGTACTCATCCAGCAGATATTGAAATATAGCCAAGTCAGTTTCCAAATTTTAACTCTGGGTTTAGGTATGGTTTATATGTATAAGTTTGTTAGCCATCGCTGTCTGCACCGTAGTTAGGGAAAGCAACTACTTCATATGCTCAACTTGCTCATAGTTTTAAGAAACTAGAATGGTTTGGCAGTAAATTATTAAATTTCGATGCACCCCAAAACAAGGTTGTTTTATTTTCTATAAAACAACCGGCCTTTAGATAAAACCGCTAATTTTGAGCCAGAAAGTTTTTGAGCTGTTGAGCAGATTTTTGCAGGTATGACCATTGGGTGATTAGGCCTATAATCAGGAAGATTCCGCTACCAATCACAATGCTAAATAGCCATAAATTGATATTCAAAACAGGTGGTGTATCAAGAATGAATTGGCTAATCAACAGGCCACTTATTTGTGCGAGTGTTGCCGAGAATAGGCCTGCCAATCCACCTAAGAATAGAAACTCTGTAATACCAACTTTAAAAATAGTTTTGTTCTCCGCTCCTATGGTTCTCAACAACAACCAGCTCTGAACTCTACTTTGTTGGCTGGCGAGGGTGGCTGTGAACAGAACAATAATACTGGCAAGCAGGGTAAAGCCATAAAGGCCGGAAACCGCCCAACTTGCCTGATCCATTATCTCTTGAATTTGTAGCATGATTTTACGCACATCAAACAGCAGTACTCCGGGTGTTTCTTCTGCAAGTTGTTTGGTGTATTCAGGCGCAATGTCTTTATTGCCTTGATCCGTGCCGACAGGCAACTCAGGAAGCACAAAGTTAGAGAGATAGGATATGGGTAAATTTCTATCGGTCAGCGGCTCAATAATAAAGAAGAAATTGAGTTGAAAGCTCTGCCATTGAACTTCTCTCAAGCTAGTAAGTTGGTAGCGGTACTCTTGTCCAGAAATACTGAAATCGAGTAGATCTCCAAGTTTAAGTCCAAACAGCTCTGCAATTTCTTGCTCTACTGATACTCCTGGATGTTGAATCAGCTTGCTATCCATTTTTTGGGTAACAATATTGTGTTCTGGTATTTCTGACATCACTGCAATGTTGGCTTCTCTTCTAAGCATGCGACCAGCTCTTGGATTTGTCATCTCTGAGCTGACAATGGCTTTATCATTTATTTTTACCAGGCGACCTCGAACCATGGCAGCATCGGTTTTTTGTTTTACTGAGTTTAGGATTTGATCAACAGTTTGTTTTTGATCTGTTTGAATGTTCATTACAAAAGCATTTGGAGTGTCATCTGGAAGAGAGGCCTGCCAATTTGTAATTAAGTCCTGGCGGACAAAAGTCATCAGCATTAAAACAAACAGCACCATTCCAACTGAAACCAGCTGGATTTTTGCAAGGTTCGGCTCCTTGGTGATATTGGCGAGGGCTATTTTGAACCAGCCTTTGGCATTGGTTTGCAGCATATTCAAGAGTTTCAATAGTAGTTCTGCGGCAATATAGAGAATCAGGCTCGCCACAATAACTCCGCCAATGATCCAGTGCAGTTTGTTGAGGTTAAGCATTAAACTGATTAAGCCGAGTAAGAGTAGGAAACTGATAAACCAGTTAAGGTTCTGTTTTTGATCGGGTACAGTTTTCAGAACATGGATTGGCGAGGTATTAACTGCACTTCGGAAAGCTTGCCAGGCAAAGGTCCACAAAACTAACAGGCCACTAAAAAAACCAGTAAATAATGCAGGGCCGGGTTCGGCAAAGATCAAAGGTTGAAAGTACTCTGCTAGCAAAGGCCTTAGACTTAGGCTTAAGAGGTAACCTAACGCGATTCCGATCAAGCTACTTACCGCTGCTATCCAAGTCATTTGCATGGCAAACAAGCGATTCATTTTGGCATTGCTGGCACCAAAAGCTCGCATTAAGGCAATGCTCTGTTTCCACCTAGCCAAATAGAAACGGCTGGCGATTAAAATCGACATACCGGCTACCAGAACAGCGGAGAGGGCTGAGAGATCTAAAAACAGCCAAGCGGTATCTAACGAGTTTCCGAGATCTCTAGATGGGGCTTGAGCAGAAGTGAGTTGCCATGCGGGATTGTCATGTTCGCGAACTCTTTTGGCAAAAGTATCTAAAGCCTCGGATTCTCCGGCAACACTTAAACGGTAGCTGACTCGACTCCCCGGGCCAATCAAACCGATTGATTCAAGTTGTTCAAGTTGAATCCACATCTTTGGGGCAATGTTTGTCATGGGGTTGATTAAACTAGAGGTTTCTATGGAACCGGCGAGTTTAAACTCCTTATTGCCTAGGGTGATGACACTGTTTTTCTCGAGCGGTAAAAGCGAGAGTAGTCCCGGGTCTATCCAAGCAGAATTTGAATCTAGTGGTTTGTAGTCGAGTAGGTTGGATGTTGTCCACTCTCCGCGAAGTGGCTTTTGATCGGTTACCCCGTTCAAGTTGACTAATTGAAAAAATGATTCGCCAGCCTGATCCTTGGTAAGAGCCATGGTTACCAAAGATGTGGTTCTATTTTGCTGTAATCCTAGGTCTTCCGCGAGTTCAGACCATTGATAGTCAATCGGGCGAGTACTTTGAATGACCAAGTCAGCTCCGAGTGATTCGGAAGCTTTGCGCAACATACTTTGTTGCACGCTTTCACCGAGTTGTTTTACAACGGTTACTGTACTGCTGGCGATAATAACGGCTAACATCAACCAAACCCAGTCGCCTTTTTTTAAACTGCGAAGAAACCAGAGTGAGGCAACAAAAATCTCGTTAAAAAGGGTGCGTGTCATTTTAGTTTTTTTCCAGTAGTGCGCCGTGCTTGAGTTCATAGGTTTTCTCACACAGTGAGGCGAACTTGTTATCGTGTGTAACGAGTATAAGCGTGGTGTGCAGAGTCTGGTTTAGTTCAAAAAGCAGGTCTTGAATCTGTTTGGCGGTGTTTTCATCAAGGTTTCCTGTAGGCTCATCTGCAAACAGCACTTTGGGTTTACTGACGAATGCTCGGGCAATCGCAACTCGTTGTTGTTCTCCGCCTGATAGTTCTGAAGGTCGATGAGTTGAACGGTGGCTTAAACCAACTTTTTCAAGAGCCTCCAAAGCTTTTTCTTTGGCGTTCTCCATTTGGAACAGTTCCATCGGCATTAGCACATTTTCCAGTGCGGTCATGGAGGGCATAAGTTGAAAGTTTTGAAAAATAAAGCCAACTTGCTGAGCTCTGATATTTGCTCTCTGATCTTCATTGAGTTGCTCAATATTTTTATCAAATAGCTGAATTGTGCCGTTGGTTGGTTTCTCCAAACCTGCCATTAGAGATAAAAGTGTTGATTTACCAGAGCCTGATCTGCCTGTAATCGCAATTGTCTGTTGTGGCTGGACAGTTAGATTACAGCCTTTTAATATATCAATAACCCCCTCTTCAGAAGGTAATTGATAATGTATATCCTGCAATTTAATAATGGATTTCACGGTTTAAGGCTCCAAACTCTTTTCAGTTTTATGGCAAAGCGCTTTTCGATATTTATTTTCGCTTGTTTGATTTTGTCTAATCCTAGTCTAAGTGCTGCGGTGTCGCAAGCGAATCACTATGAACAAAACATGACAAAGCAAACCCATGATGAGACGTTGAAGAAACTTGATGTGTTAGTTTTGGGTGATAGTTTAAGTGCGGCTTATGGTATTGCTTCTGAGCAGGGTTGGGTCAATTTATTATCTGAAGCGCTTCCTCAATTGAAGGTTTTTAACGCCAGTATCAGTGGTGAAACCACATCTGGCGGTAAACAGAGATTATCGGCTTTAATTGAGCAGCATCGACCACAGATATTGGTATTAGAACTCGGTGCTAATGATGCTTTGAGAGGGCAAAATCTCAATGTGACCAAGCAGAACTTACAAGCGATGATTTCTGAATGCCAACAACAGAATCAACTCTGTAAAGTGATTCTACTGGGTATTCAACTGCCGACTAATTATGGGCCTGCATACGATGCTTTGTTAAAAAGCGTATACAAAAACTTAGCGCAAAAAAATGGTTTGTTGTTTGACCCATTTTTTATTGCCTCAGTTGCTTTGGACCCCGATCTTATGCAAATGGATGGCCTGCACCCAAATGCGAAAGCACAGCCTTTGATTATGCAGCAAGTTTTGCCTCTGTTTAAAGAGGCAATAGGGCAATTTTAATTTTCGGTTCGTCTTGCTTACTTTGGCAGTAGTTGAAACGTTTTAACCGACTTCTCAAGCTCTTGCATATTATTGGTAATGTTGACTGATGTTGAGGCAACCTGCTCAACCAGAGTCGCATTTTGCTGGGTGGTGCTGTCGATCTCATTAAAGGTGCGGTTGATCTCCTGAATACCTTGAACCTGTTGCTTTAAGTTGCGAAACACTTCTGATACTTTTTTAGAAACTTCTTTTACCGCCTGTTCATTGTGTGCAAACGTTTGTGTGGTTTGCTGAGTTAACTGCATCCCTGTCTGTACCTTGGATAGGCTGTTTTCTGAGACTTCACGAATCTGTTTTGCCGCCTCAGATGATCGGCTTGCCAAGGCGCGTACTTCTCCGGCAACAACGGCAAAACCGCGTCCTGCTTCTCCTGCACGTGCTGATTCTACGGCGGCGTTTAAAGCCAACAGGTTGGTTTGGAAGGCAATGCTGTCAATGGTGTTGGTAATATCGGCTATTTCTGAACTGGCAGTCGAAATCTCTTCCATCGCAG
>DBOI01000014.1 GCA_002299245.1 Hydrogenovibrio sp. UBA650 | reverse complement strand
CTGAAGTCCAACTAATGTATCTGTATCTGATTTAATTTTTGAACTGTTAATGATCTCTTGTCCTTTTAGTACACCACCAAGTAGCAGACCAATTATTACAAGAACAATCGCAATTTCAACTAGTGTGAAACCTTTTTGATTTTGTAAGCTTTTTATTTCCATGACATATTCCTTATGTAATTTATGAACTTTACACGCTATGTGTAGTTTCCATATTACAAGCGAAAAAAATAAAAAAAAGAGTAAAAGTTTTTTACCCTCCTTAAGAGAATCAAAAAAGCACATTGAAAACAGATAGTTACAACCTTATACAAAATGTAATTTCTGTTTCAGATCCTGTGTTATAGTCTCCAGAACTAGTAGCCCCACCAGTCCTAATAACACCTTCATTGGCATCACCATCATCAAGCTTTCTATCTATTTCTTCTACAATTGATTCAGATACCCCACTAGCACACAACTGATTTGTATTATTAGTAAATCCATTCGAACTGCCTGTTACGACAGTCCATTTACCATTAAAATCATGATTTGGACCACTAGTAGAGCCTGAAGCAAGAGGAATATACCCCTCATTGTTTAACTCCTGCCAAAAAAGAGGGTCAGAATCTATTATTCCATCAGTTGTTCCACTGTCACCGGGAAAATCCCCTGTGCGCTGTTTATAAGCGATTACGGATTCATGAATCTTGTTCAAATCTTGAATCAAGGCCTTAGTCTTGGCGTTTTGAATTAACTCTTGCCCTTTCAAGATACCGGTTAAAAGTAAGCCAATTATGATCAAAACGGTTGCCATCTCTAGAAGAGAGAAACCTTTGATTTTTTTTAATTTAGTCCGCTGCATACCCAAGCCTCACCTGAAATTGAAAAAAATGAAAATCTAATCCTGAATTCCAACTACCGAAATATGAAACCCAAAAACACCATCTTTTTTATGATGAAAAAACTCAATTTCACCATTAAACTGCTTTAAAAGCTCTCTTGCAAGAAACAAACCTAAGCCCATTCCACTCTCACTGGTAGTCCAAAAAGGTTCAAACATCCTTTCGGAATTAAACTCCCGGCCACTGGTTTCTCGACTCTGAATTCTAATCTCCATAAACTCACTAAGCGAGTCTTGCCTTATTTGTATGTTTAACCTTTCGCTTGATGCGTGATCACGATAATTACCCAAAATATTTTTAAAAACCTCAATTAACATGAATCTTGGTAAATTAGTCGATGCCTCACCCAACACATTTGCTTCAAGAGCAAACATCTGAACAACATCTTTGATTAGATCTTCTAGCTTGTAAACGCTTTTTTCATACATTTCACCCAAAGGTTGTTGCAAGTTATCAATAGTCTTTCGAGCTCTTTGTGACATTGCTGGAAGAGCATCAGATATCCTATCAACTAACTTTACCTTCGCTTGATCAGTTTCTACCAATTTTACCTGTTCCGCCAGTAGTTGAATAAACTGGGCAATATTTTTTATTTCATGTTGGACAAATAATTGATAACGTTCCAAACGTTTTTGAGAGGCGAGTATTTCAGACTGTTTTAAGATGAGATCTTCTTCAAGAATACTAATAAAGGTTCTAATAACTAATGAAGCGACGCTTTGTCGGGAGTAAGCCTCTCTGGATAGTTCAAACACCATCTGAAATCGCATATCATCTCGATTAATCGCATAACTCTTTGAATAGGCTTCTTTTATAGGTTTTTTTAGACCTCTAACAACATTTTTTCTCTCCCCAAACCAATCGATATTTGCATGAAGTTTTACACATCCCACAGAATGAAGAATAGACCATGAATGATCGAAAAAATCTAAGGCATCTTGTTTGACGCCGTCATTGATGTCGTACAAAGCCATTATAGCTTTACTTAATTGCCTTGCACGATGCCTGAAGTAAAACGCTGTAAAGAAAAGAGAGAATCCTATAATTAGAAATGCTAGCCAAACCCAATCAGCAATATAAGGTGGCAAGCTTGATAAAAACTCAGTAATAAATACAGGAACTTGCATACCCTCTACTCAGAAGAGTCTCTTTGAATTGAATATTTCTTTATCAAGTAGTAAACATTCTCTCGTTTGAGGCCTAGGCGTCTTGCTGTTTCATGAACATTAAAGTTAGTATCTGAAAGCACGCTTTTTAATAGCTTTTTTTCTGCAGAATTTCGAATTGATTTGACACCTGTCCCAAGCTGAGCCTCTACTTGAACTTTTTGCAGACCTTCATTTTCTTTTAACTTTGATTCTTGGTCATAAAAAAGAGCAGCTCTTTCAATTGCCTGAAGCATCTGCTCATTGGAAACGGGTTTAGACAAGAAATCAAACGCACCGTGCCTTAGCGCAAGATAAGAGGTTGAATCAGCATTCTGACCAGTCAATACTACGGTTTTCGCATTCGGTTGATGATCATTTAACCAATCTAATACCGCCAAGCCTTCATCAGGAGTGTGTTCATTGGGAGGCATGCCCATATCAAGCAAAACAACAGGAAAGATCGATTTACCCAAGACATCAATCGCCTGCTGTTTTGAATCAACTTCAACAACTTCATAGCCAAATGTTTCCAATGAAAAACCCAGCATGCTTCGCAGTGCTGGGTCATCATCAACTAATAAGATTCTATGCTTCACGATTTCAATATCACTTTAACTGCAACTACCCCATTCACAATGAGCTCTATTTCCGTCTTCATCGGCACTAAAGATAATAAGTTCAAACTCTTTAACATAGTTACTCTGATTAGTGTCGGTGTTAGATAGCTCCGGTTTTAAAATCTCATCAATTTCGCTATCGGAAAGTTCTGGATAAACAGATTCAAGATCAGATCTAATATCAGACAAACTTTCAACCAGATTGGAATTTATGAATTCAGACCAAGACGCATAATTATCTAGAACTAAGACATCATATCCTGAACCTCCTCTAATATCACTTACCAACAAACCTCGTCCAGCATAGGGGTTTGTAGGATCCTCTCCAATTCTATCTGATGCTCCAAGCCATAAGACATCATTACCATCACCAAGATCAACCGTAGACGCATCTTCGGACTTAGTACTTGTTGTCACCACTCTTGTGCCGTTGTATCTAATCCTCCAGTCTCCATTAATCAAATCGACATCATAGACATCTCGATATTCAACGGTTTTAGTAATCGTGTTTCCTGAAGTAGAGTAGTCTGTCACAGTATACTCTCCCAACTCAGGAACAAACCTAGAATTCCTCTCCCAAATAGTACGGTTACCCAAGCTTACAGGATCACTAATAACAACGTCATAGCCTTCAGTTTGATTTCCCTGAAGCCATACTTCATCATTACCGTCTCCAGCGCTCAAATTTGCTGCTAGATTACCACCGAGTATGAATATATCCTTTCCTGGCCCAAGATCAACATCTGAATAAGCATCACCGTTAATAAATATCGTATCATTTCCAGTACCAGCATCAATTGTCGCTTGAGAACCTTCGTCAAGAATACTATTCTCTTCACTGTTATCGTACTCTCTTCCTGAAGTTAGGTCATTACCAACAATCACATAATCATCTCCCGCTCCAAGAACCAAGTCATCAGTAATATTTTGGTCAACAACTATAACATCTTGCCCTCCAGTATCAGGAGCGTATTCTCCATCTTCTAAACTATAATCTCGGAATGTCGGCGGAGGAATTCCTTGCAAACCAGAACTCGTCCAGAATACAACAGGTCCAAGAATTTCAGCTTTTATTTCATACCCAGTAATGTATTCAATTAGATCATCGAACTCTTTACCTTCTTCGCTGGTGATCTTAGCCTGATGATATCGTTGATCTGTGTCACAATTCTCTTGAGCTGCAGTCGTAGAAGAACACTCCCCTTGGCCATAAGCAACCAAAACAACACTTGCAGAACTCGTTGAAAGATCAGTATTACCAGAACAATCGGCATTGTTATGATTACAAACAATATAATTTCCGACGCCATCATTTTGATTGCCAGTTACCGGATCAACAGCTAAAGGGGCGGTTTCTGTTAGTGAAAAAAAGGCCTGCCCTGCCCCGGGAAGATCATTACAAAAATAGCTAGCAGAGGACGTTACATCCTGACACATCAAAGATACGTCAGTAGTTTGACTGTTAACAGCGTATCGAATCAAGTTGCCATAAGCGTCCTCGACTTGATTTTTTTTCATACCAATATCTAAATAGGGAACTGTTCCCCAATCTCTGGAACAGGTATTAGCATTCCCTCTGTTCTCTCTTCCATCAACGGTACTGTTTGTATCTGGACAGGGTAAATACTTATTAATTCTTGCAAACTTTATAAGCTGCTCTTTTATTTTTTTGAGATTCTGCTCAGTCTCGGCCTGCTTTGCAGTTGTTCTAAATTCACCTAAATTTGAAAAGGTTCCAATTAAGGCAATTCCAAGTATGCCAACAACAACTGCCAATTCAACAAGAGAGAAACCTCTAGCCTTATATAGATTAGTATTCATTTAGATTTCTCCATCTCTGACAATATCATCAATGGTTTTAGAGTTATCTCCAATATTTTTTACTTTAGGCCTTTGAGGTACTGATGTTGGTGAGTTGTAAAGGCGTACATCCAAATCTTGAACCGTAACCTTTTCAGCAGTTGCAGTAGAAAAGTTTGCGAAAAACATCTCCAATTCACCATCTTCATTCAATTCAACATTATAAGACCTGTATTCATACCAGGTATTATCATTATCATCATTTTCATCATAATAAGAGTACTGATTAGTCTGTTCAGACTCATCTACTCCAAAAATATCAAGGCCTATAGTTCTATCGACGACTCGATCATCAGGACCAACAGACATATTGCGCCCAATTTCATTTAGGTATTCAATATTGGTAATGTCATCTCTATCAACGCTGCCATCACCATCGGTGTCAACTCCCATTTCTTCATTATTAAAACCAACCACAAAAGTATCTTTAGTTTCAATATTCCCACCAGAGTATTCCGCAAATCGTCCTTCTTTGTTAGCGTTGGCATCTTCCCAACCACCTTCAACCTTGGTTTTGAAAGTGACCGTTACCATAGCGTTTGCATGATTCTCACCGAAAGATATTCGTTCATCACCGGCATCTTTTATACCATCACCATTAGTGTCTGTAGCAAGAACTTCAAAAACATTAACACCAATATTGCGCGAGAAACGGTTATTATTACCACTACCACCAGAGACCTGTCTATCAGAGCCATCATCAGGGTTCGTAGGGGGAATATATGGTGGTTCCTTTTCATTTTGAAGCTCTACTAATTGATTAGAGTAGTAATCTTTTAGTTCGTTTCCAGAGACAGTGACAAGATAATCATCAAAATGTGGGCTCTCTGAATAAGCTCTTTGAACAAAGTAATTACCCTCACCAAGATTGTGATCTTCAGCAATATCTAATTCCGTCTTATCATTACCATTCTTGTTGTGAGCTACAATGACAGCGACTAATGCTTCTCCATCAATCTCATCTGCACCGGCACTGACTCCACAATCATCTACATTACAGATTCTAAAATTATTGTAATCCGCACTTAGAGAAGTTCCCGCCATATTGCTTGTGACCGACTCTCCCATCATCGGCATTGTCTCGAGATTAAAAGCGGGAGGCTGAAAGTTATTAAAGAAACACGCAGAGTTTTCAGGACACTCATCCGCCAACGTATTGGGCTGAAGAACATTTGTATCTGTTGTATCTCTATTTACAACATAAGTAAAGTCATGACCCCAGCTATCAGAAACTTCTGCCAAAGAAAGTTGCAAATCTTTATATGGTAATAATCCTGTACTAACTTTACAGGCAACGCCATTAGCTTTTCTATCCTCCAGACCATCGCCGTCTTGATCTGGGCATGGCATAAATTTGTTCATACGAACAAAGTTCAACAGAGAGGCCTTGACAACCGCAAGTCTTGATTCAGCTTCTGACCACTGGACATTTTTTTTCTGTTCAGAGTAAATTGAAATTGACCCGATCGTTAAAACGCCTATAATTGCTGCAACCACAGCCACTTCAGTGACAGTAAAGCCTTTTTGCTTTTGATGTTTTTTGGAACTGCATGTCATTTTCATTGTCATTTTATAGCCCTCCAGTAGTTATTACGGCTATTAACGATAGAACTAAATCAATTCTTCTTAAAAGTACATTCTGACCTATTTAAGGTGGCGGAACATCTTCTGGAAGGAAAAAGCCCCCAGATCTCAATACTGCATACTTGACGTCATACCCAGTTATCCAGAAAAGCTGATCATCGAAATAGGTAATTGTTGAATCATTATCTTCAAAACCGGTACTTCCTCTCGCTTGCCAATAATACAAATCATTGTCTGCATTTTCTTGCTCGGCAGTTGATAATGAGTTCAATACACTAGTATTCACTGCATTCCAGGTTTCTTTACCATTTTTTCCAAAACTAATTACAACAGCAATTGCGGCAAACTCAATTATATTGTTGTTTGATGTTGACGCAGCACACGCAGATGCGTCTCGTCCACACACCGTCAAATTTGCAGCACCGTCATTTGATCCAAATGGAGGAGTATTTCGATTAAAAAATGGGAATGGAGATACTGCTCTATTGAAATAGGATGCTGATTCATCTGCGTCATTAATTCTCACATTAATATCAGCCCTTTTATTAACAGCATACTTGAGCGCAGAACCCCAAGCATCATTACCTTCGATGCCTAAATCAAGAAAGGGGATTTTTCCTACATCATTACCACACTGAAAGTTAGTATTGTTTCGATTTTCCCTTCCATTACCATTTGTGTCTGGACAAGGTAGATACCTATTAACCTGAACAAATGTAGTTAACGCTCGATGAACACCTTCCATGTACTCCTGGTTCTCTTGATATAGCTCAAAATCATCGGCCGTTTGCAGAGCACCAGAAACCCCGAAAAGTAAAGCAGCCAAAATACTCAATGCTACGGCTATTTCTAATAATGAAATACCTTTTTGATGGCTAACTTTATTCAAATAATTAATCATTACTCTAACAACCTAGCTCTGTAGCCCACCCTTGTCCAAAAGGGTTTTCGTTTGTATTTGTAGAATTCTGTGTACAGGTTGGAGCAAAATCTGGCGCGGCTCCCCCTGTATAAAGGCAATCATTGAACCAGTGCATATCTCCAGTGACACCCCTTTCTAATAAATCACACAAATCAGGAGATCCATCACCTTCTATTTCATCTCGTCGAACAGTACCATCAGCATCTGCGTCGAAATCTGCAAGGCTTACTTCACCATCTGAATCAACATCTGACCAAAAGCCAGTGCCTGTAGCATCAACAAGATTTAAAACATCCCTCGCGACTCTACTCAACATTGCTGCATTCCACTCTCGTCGAGTAACCGTAATTACATAATCATTAAAATCATCTGCAGTTGCGTTATTTGTTGTGCTACCTTTAACACTACTAATAAACCTACCATCCACAGTAGCATTCTCAAGTTCAAGATAATTACCGATAGAATCAACTATATTTGTAACTAACACTTTAGAGTGTCGCTGCCCCTCAAGCGGTTGCCCGGCATAAATCAGAACCATAATGATATCATCAAGGCCATCTAAGGTAATTGCAGGGCTGCCCGTTGCTATAGTTAAATCTGGGGTTGTGCTATTTAAAGGTACAAATCTACTAGGCGTGCCGGAAAAGTTAAAGGCTGAATTCTGAGTAAGAAACCTCTCATCTACCGCATACCAATAGCGATTTCTTTCCTTTGGTTTATCTATAAAAGTAAAAAATCGAGTGTTGGTGCTTTCTGGTACCAAGCCAATTACAAAACCATCATGCTCATTCGCATCGCCATCGCCATCCCAGTCACCTATAGCAGTACATGGTGCATTTGAATTTCCATCGCCTGTTTTATCTGGACAAGGAAAATACCCAGGCCCAGGAATATCTTCTTGGTTTCTTGGGATATTTGAACCGCTATCTGTTCTAAATACTTCAGGCTGCATTACAGCATATGTAAGCATTCTGTCCTTGATGCGGTGTAACTCACGAACATGTTCTTGTCTTGTCTCAATTTGCATAGCTTCGGACCTCAATGAAGACACCGTACCAAACCAAAACGCTGCCCCTAGAACAAGCATTAGCATTCCCATAATCACAACAAAACCAGATTGTTTTTTTAAATTCTTGGGCATAGTATTACATTACATTAAATTAGCTTTTT
>DBOI01000034.1 GCA_002299245.1 Hydrogenovibrio sp. UBA650 | reverse complement strand
AAAAGCCAGCATATTGAGTTGAATTTTCGTTAAATTTATATGTAATCTTATGGGGTAATCAAGATAGTGTGAATAACAGACAAACAGCCACTAAATATTGTTAAGTACTTTTACTAGCAATCAAATAATTAGTGGCCTGTTAATTTGAAATGAATTTACTTATTTTTTTATATTGAATTCATTAATGCCATCAAACGGTCAAGCTCTTCCAAATCTTTATATGGAATTTCAATTTTGCCTCGTCCATTTTCTCTATGGGCAATCTTAACTTTAGTGGCAAATATCTCAGCCAACATGCCTTGGTTTTGCATTACCGTTTCTATATTTGGCAATGCTTGTTTTTTAGCTTCCTTAACCAACTTATTTGGAACCAGAATTTGTTGAGCCGCTTCTTCCATTTCACGCACTGACCAGCCTTTATCTACTGCTTTATCAGCCAATGTTTTTTGAACATCTTCAGGCAAGCTAATAATTGCGCGGGCATGCCCCATGGATAGCAAGCCATCATGCAATGATTTTTGAATATCTTTTGGCAATTTCAATAAACGCAATAAATTGGAAACTGCGGCACGTGAACGGCCAACCGCATCTGCTACCTGTTGCTGAGTTAGATCAAACTCTTTTACTAGGCGTTTTAGGCCGATTGCCGTTTCGATTGGATTTAGATCTTCACGCTGAATATTCTCAATTAAAGCCATTGCTAGTGTTGCCTGGCTGTCTGCCTGACGTATTACCACAGGTACCTTATCTAGACCTGCCAATTGAGCAGCACGCCAACGACGTTCACCGGCGATAATTTCGTAACTATCCGCACTGATCAGACGAACCACAATAGGTTGAACAATGCCCTGTACCTTAATGGAATCTGCCAGCTCTTGCAGAGCCTCTTGCTCAAACTGCTTACGTGGCTGATATTGTCCCGGTTGAAGCTGATCGACAGGCAGCTTTTCAATACGAAGATCGGCGCTGCTGTTTTCTGACTTCTGTTTTGCGCCCAGCATAGCACTGATTCCACGTTTACCTAGTCCTGAACTCTTCTTAGCCACAGATCTTTCCTACCTTTTTAAATACTTGTTTTACGAATTAATTCATTTGCCAACGCAAGATATGCAATTGCACCATTAGAAGCCACATCATAATCTAGGATTGATTCACCGTGGCTCGGAGCCTCTGCAAGACGTACATTTCTAGGTACAATCGTCTGCAAAACCTTCATACCAAAGTGGGCGACCAACTCATTGGAAACATCATTCGCCAAATTGTTGCGACGATCGTGCATAGTTCGCAGCAGTCCATCGATATGCAGTGTTGGATTAACCTCGGTACGCACTGTGTCGATGGTATCCATCAATGCCGACAGACCTTCCAAAGCAAAATACTCACACTGAACAGGCACCACAATTCCATCAGAAGCAGTCAAGGCATTAAGCGTTAGCATATTTAAAGTGGGCGGACAGTCGATAATCACGGCATCGTAATTAGAGCGGGCTTTTTTGAGCGACTTACGCATGCGCTTAGGCCCCATGTCCTCTTCCAAAAGAGCTACTTCTGCAGCCGTTAAGTCACCATTAGCAGGCATTAGATCAATATTGGCTTGTTCGACATGAACAATAGCAGCTTTCGGCTTTATCTCTCCAACCAAAACCTCAAAAACGGAGGCATTTAAATTGTCTTTATCAACCCCAACCGAAACAGTCGCGTTGCCTTGCGGATCAAGATCAATCAGCAATACTTTTTTATCCAAGCGGCCTAGCGCGGCTGCCAAATTAACTGCGGTTGTGGTTTTGCCTACGCCACCTTTTTGGTTTGCAATGGCAACAACTCTGCCCATCTATTTTGCCTCAGTTTTGTGTAATCCTAAGTCAGGGATTTGGATTTAATGCCTTTAACCAGCATTCGTTCAGCGTCTAAATAAGGAACATCCAAATCAATCACCTGATCAATTTTTATCAGGCCTGGTAATTTGGACAGATCTTCAAAATCTTTCTGAGCCTTCATGGCCCACCAACTCCCACCTTTTGGAATAAGGTGGTGTGTCCAGTGCAACATATCTTCCATAGCAGCAAAGGCCCGCGATACGACACCATCATAAGGTGGCTCCGGCAAATACTCTTCAACCCGGCTGTGAATCACTTTGGTATTGGTCAAACCCAACTCAGCTTTAGCCTGAATTAGAAAACGGGTTTTTTTACTATTACTATCCAGTAAATCAATCTGTTTTTCTGGAAAGCATATTGCCAACGGAATGCCAGGCAGACCACCGCCAGTACCCACATCAATCAGTCGCTCACCATTAATATGCGGCACTACTGCTAGACTATCCAACAGATGCTTAATTAACATCTCTTTTGGATCTCGGATCGCCGTTAGATTGTAAACCTTATTCCACTTTTGCAGTAAGGTCAAATAGGAGATTAATTTTTCTATTTGCTCACTGGAAAGCCCAAGTTTTAAATCGGCAACTCCAAACTTCAATAGAGAGTTTAAATCATCCATATTCAGGCGGACTTCTTCGAACTAAACTTTTTAATCTCAATCAAAAGGATTGAGATCGCAGCCGGAGTAATCCCTTGAATTCTGCCGGCCATACCCAAGTTGTCAGGTTTGTGGGCTCTGAGTTTCTGCTTCACTTCATTTGACAGGCCTGAAATTCTATCTAGGTCCAAATCATCCGGAATCTTCACCTTCTCAGAACGTTTCATTTTGTCGATCTGTTCCATTTGGCGATTAATATAACCGGCATATTTTGCTTGGATTTCTACCTGATCAACCACTGCCTGATCGATCACACCTTCACCAAACACTTCCATCGTCGCCAGGGCAGAGTACTCAACCTTAGGTCGCTTCAATAGATCAAACAGCGTTTGCTCTTTACTCAGTGGTAATTCCATGAGTTCTTCAGCTCTTTTTGCTTCGGCGTGGGCTGGATATATCCAGATATCTTTCAAACGCTGAACTTCCTGCTCTAAGCTTTCTAGCTTATTTTCATAAGCTGCCCAACGTTCATCATCAATCAAACCCATTTCACGTGCAACAGGTGTTAATCGCTGATCGGCGTTGTCTTCACGCAGCATCAAACGGTATTCTGCACGCGAGGTAAACATTCTGTAGGGTTCATTGGTTCCGAGAGTAATCAGGTCATCAACCAGCACGCCCAAATAAGCCTCATTTCGACCTGGATACCACTGCTCTTTTTGCTGAGCGCGGCGCGCGGCATTAATACCGGCCAGAAGGCCCTGAGCTCCAGCCTCTTCATAGCCAGTAGTACCATTAATCTGGCCAGCAAAAAACAGTCCTTTAATAGCCTGTGTTTCTAAAGTTGGCTTTAAGCCTCTAGGATCAAAATAGTCATATTCAATCGCATAACCCGGACGCATAATCTTGGCATTTTCAAGGCCTTTCATAGATTGAACAATTTTAATCTGAGTTTCAAATGGCAAACTGGTAGAGATACCATTTGGATAAAGCTCTGTTGTAGTCAAGCCTTCTGGTTCAATAAAGACCTGATGACGATCCTTATCTGCAAAACGCATCACTTTATCTTCAATTGATGGACAGTAACGAGGCCCAACGCTATCGATCTCACCTTCATCAGAGTACATTGGCGACTGATCTAGCGATGCCATAATCGCTTCATGAGTCTGTTCGTTAGTATAGGTAATGTAGCAAGGAATCTGTTGCGGATGCATTTCCGCTTTACCCATGTAGGAAAATACCGGAACCGGATCATCCCCAGGTTGTTCTTGCATAGCATCAAAATCAACGGTGTGGGCGTCGATTCTTGGCGGCGTTCCTGTTTTTAAACGGCCAACTGGGAGATTCAACTCTCTGAGCTTCTCAGCCAAACGATTTGCTGGCTGATCACCGGCACGACCGCCTTCATAGTTTTCCAAGCCAATATGAATTCGTCCTGCGAGGAATGTACCAACGGTTAGAACAACTTGATCAGCATAGAATTTCAGACCCATTTTGGTTTCAACACCACGGACCTGTTCATTCTCAAGGATCATGTCTTCAACAGGCTGTTGAAATATGGTCAGGTTCTGTTGATTTTGTAAACGAGTGAGAATGGCCTGTTTATAAAGTACTCGATCCGCCTGGGCACGAGTAGCGCGAACCGCAGGTCCTTTAGAAGCGTTCAAGGTTCTAAATTGAATACCGGCCTCATCAATTGCCAGAGCCATGGCGCCACCCATAGCATCGATCTCTTTAACAAGATGGCCTTTACCAATCCCTCCAATTGCCGGATTACACGACATTGCTCCCAAAGTATCGATATTGTGAGTCAACAATAGGGTTTGCAACCCCATGCGTGCAGAAGCAAGCGCGGCCTCAGTGCCTGCGTGACCGCCACCAACAACAATTACGTCGTATTTTTCTGTGCTCAAACTCATCAAAACTACTTTATTTAACAGCTAAAGGATCAAAAAATAAGGCCATGTATTTTAGCATAGAAATCAGCATCTTGAGGCTATGTAGGTAGCTCACTCTGCGGTTAAGGCTATTTTTTCTTTACCAATTGATAGTGGGGTGTAGACTCAGTAATATCATGCCAATCTTCATCGATCTCAATATCATCTTCGACTTCACGATATGGTCGTTCTGTTTTAACCCACTCATAACCAAACAGGCCTGCAAAAAAATTAAGTATTTTTAGAAGCATGTTTACTGCCTGCTAGTTCTTGATATATCGAATTCATCCTCAAAGTTTGAACGATATGGGTTTATATCAAGGCCTCCACGACGAACGTAACGAGCGTAAACAGTAAGTTTCTCAGGGCGGCAATTTTTCATAATATCGGTAAATACGCGTTCAACGCACTGTTCATGGAACTCGTCATGTTCTCTGAATGAAACTATGTACTTTAACAGGCCTTCATGATTGATCTGCGGCCCTTCATATCGAATGACTATCGACCCCCAGTCAGGTTGACTAGTTACCAGACAGTTAGATTTAAGAAGATGGCTATTGAGAGTCTCAGAGACAACCGAGCTTTGATCACTATTAAGCAGGCTTATATCAACCTTATAGCTATCGACCGCAATATCAAGCTCATCAATATTGCTTCCTGGTAGCTTTCCTAGCAAAGTCTCATCATGCATTACCGTCCGGATATCGACAGCAACAGCTTCACCACAAGCTTGAGTTAAATCCTGTTCAAGAGTTTTAACAACATCCTGTTCCGTATCAAATCGAGTACCGTTAAACGAGTTTAAATAGAGCTTGAAGGATTTAGATTCAATCAAAAACTCAGAATCTGCGCTAAACGCAAATTCAGCGATGCGAACGACGGGCTTACCTTTGGCATTGAGCCAGGAGAGCTCGTATGCTGTCCAAATATCGAGACCCTGAAATGGTAGGGTGTCTGCTGTGATATTCAGTTCATCACGTTTCTCTTGCCTTGGAATAGGAAAAAGCAGTTCAGGCGCATACTGACTACAATAAGCGCTCGTTTTCCCTAACTCACTTTGATTTGCAGTATTAGCCATGATTAACCAGGTACATCCAAGTTTCTAAGCGCTGTGCGGAATGCATTGAAAGGGTTCAATAAAGCATCAGCCAAGATAATTGCAAAGCCAATCCAATGGAAAAAACTTGGGTCTCTACCCTCAACGAAATAAAGGTATGTTAATAAACCAGACGCAAGTACAACAGCCACTACAGCCCAAAACTGATCTAATAAAAAAGAGAGAGGGCTAACATCACCCGATTTGAACATCTCAACAAAAAGAACAATCACTGCAACTGTAATAAATGCATAGCCAACGGTACCTTCAAGGCTAATCTGCATATACTCTGCAACCAGCAAGAAGCCAATTATCAAAAGCATCCATGGGAATTTGCTGATGATAGACATTACGCCGCCAGAATGAATGGTTAAATTACTCATATTTTCACCTCAATATAAAGTTGAATCTATTGTACTTAATTAAAGTGTGATATTCAGTTAACAAGTACATTTCTGTAGGCAATAAAAAAGCCCCGTAA
>DBOI01000045.1:5877-7547 GCA_002299245.1 Hydrogenovibrio sp. UBA650 | reverse complement strand
CCGCTTCTTTGTCAGCATCTTCCAAAATGGATTTTGCTTTCAGTGAGGATTCTGTAACCATTTTTTTAGACGATATAATAGCTTCTTGCATTATCTTATCGGGCTTTGCAGAAACATCAACCTTAGCCGATTTTACTGGCTGTTTTGATGTTCCTTTGCTGACCAACCGAATAGCCCCACTACTAATTAGCAAATCTAAACCCGGCTCTTTTTCCGATAAAGAAATTGATTGCCCTGGTGCATACGATTCTGAATTTATCCTGACGGGTTTTAATACTTGATATTCGTTCATGTCTTGCTCCTTATGTAATATGATTAGGCAATAGCATCGGTGATTACTGAAAACGCATCTGGGCGTTCTACTGCAATATCAACATCTTTAAACCCTGTGAACTGAATACCGCCTTTTTTGCTGTGTGTCATTGGGTCAACAACAAGGTCTAAGCCACCCCATTCACCAACAATCACCTTGCTTAGGTCGCCGAACAACATACCTGATAAACCAGTACCCGTACCTTTTGTTAATCCTTTGGCAATCTGATTAGTGAATAAAGATTCGTGTCCTAGCAAGTCACGACCATTGTCCGACAATAAGAACTGACCTGAACCAGAATCAATGTTAATTTTGCGTAAAGCACCACGAACCTTGCTATTGGTAACGAACTTTAAGTTACCACCGTCCGCATTGCTTTCAGCGATTAATGATTCCATGTCAACCAAAGCATCTCGGGTAATTTCACCACCATTTGTGCCTAAAGACACTGAATTAACGCCTGTGGTGTTAAATACGCCACGAGGTTGATTTGAGGAGCCAGTACCGTGAAACCCTGCTAAATCAATAGCAAGCCCAATTTTGTTGCCTAAGTTTTTAGAAACAAATGTGTCAATCACTAAGTCAGATTGTAGTAACATCTTACGAGTTACATAGGTTGATGCACCGACCGACTTTGGTTTTAATAGTATAGGCTCAAACTCGTATTCTGATTCATTAACTTCTTCATCTTCGCCGACCCAAAAGGCTTCAAACCCGCTCAATTCCCGCATAATCGTAAGGTCTCCCTTTAAATCACGCAGAACATTAGCATATTGCATCAACACTGAGTGATTGTTAATAATCTCAATCATTGACTTAGCCCCCAAGTTTTCATCTACAACCGTATGCCCGCCTTGTGAAGCAACCCCCACATTCATTGCACGGTTTAAAATTTCACTAGGGATATAAACTCCTTTTGGATTAGCACCAGCTAAAGTAGCTCCCTCACGACAAACTTCCAACTCAAACCCTGCCGCTTCTTGCAACTTTAAGTCGTTTGGGCTAGCCATCGCACGAATAACCTTGGCAAATGCAAACTGCTTAACTTCTTTTGGATTTAATCCAAGGTCTGAATTAGCATTGTTTATTGGATTAAGTCCTCGCTTTGATTCTGAAATCTTTAACGCTAAAGATTCAACGGATCCGCCATTTTCGATAAATTCACGGACTAGGTCGTTAGCGTTATACTGCTCGCCTAGCTTCTGCAAGCCCAACACGCGTGTTCTCTCCTCTGATAGGGTGTCTTTCAGTTCTTGCTTGGTTTGTTCTTCTGTTTTAGTCTGTGGCATAATATCTCTCTCTTGTTTAAAGTTAGGTTTAATTTTATTTTCTTCATTAGGTTGTTCTTTAGGTTGTT
>DBOI01000045.1:0-5552 GCA_002299245.1 Hydrogenovibrio sp. UBA650 | reverse complement strand
AGGTTGTTCTTTAGGTTGTTCTGCAAGCTCACGCCCAACGCCAACCGTGTGATCTGCGGGAATAGTAACCAGTGATATTTCAGTGACATCAAAAGAGGTTATTGTTACATCGCCCTTTTTATCCTCTGTGAAATTTAACACTCGATAGCCAAATGAAACCTTAGTTAAAATTCCCTCTTCCACATCTTTTTTAATTTGCTTTGCTCGGTCACTAGAACCAAAACGACAAATTGCACGGGCGATTAAGTCATCGCCTAGCACTGCTTGCTCAATTACACCAACATAATCCTGCCTGTTGTGGTTAATTAATAGTGAACCGCCATCGTTGATGCGGTCTAACTTAATGCCTTTCATGTCTAATGTTTCCATGAACCCCCATCTTTCCACTGGTTCACCTGACGCAAACGCTACATTAAACTTTCCATCTTCCGCCGTAACACTGGCTTCTCTAGTTAAAATTGCACCACTAAACTTACTTTTCTTTAACATCTTTTTCATCTCCGTTACGAATTTTGTCTATTCTAGCAAATAATTCAGCTTCTTGTTCAAGTTCTTCAAAAATTTTATCGGGATCACGACCATCTTTCAAAATACTTTCTTTAACGCTTATTCTTTTGTTCTCTATTTGACTACCAATGGCTTTTTCGTCCTTAACTGGATCGACTTTATACCATGTTCTAGCATGAAAATTATGTTTATTATACCTTTTTAAAGATAAAGGTGAAAGTTTTTCTATCTTTCCTGATAGGATAGAATGTTCTAACCAATCTGAAAACACCTCACTAAGCACTTCATTCACATGTTCTTGCCAATTTTTCCAAGTTTCCCTCGCTTCTTGAGTTGAACCACGAAAGCTAGAAAGGTTGACGGATTTTAAGTCATCTGTTAAGTCTGCGTATGACATACCCCAACCAGTAGCCAGTTTTCTTAACTGCTGTGCCATTAACACGGAAAGTTGTTCGTGGGGGTATTTTGGGTCGTGAGCGACATACTCTTTACCAAATCCCAATTCTCTTATTGTTCCTGCTTCGGTCTCAAGAACTTGAGTTCCGTCTTCTTCCTCACGATCACCTAAATACTGCTGTTCGCCTTGATGTTTATTAAGAATAAATCCCATAGATTCCGCACCGTACCTAGCCGCGACTAGTGCCGCCTCTTCTATCTTTTCAATGGCGTGTAAGGTTGGGATAGCTGATACAGTTTCAACTAGCCCGTGAGTTTGACCTATAAATTTTGGCAGAAAAGTATAAATTATTCTGTCTGCTAGGTATCTTGTGTATTTTCGTGAAGAAGTAGAGTAATCGTAAACCTCGTCATTGCTTAACAAATGATAAGCCACAACCGTACCCACTGGAGTAATCTCAATCGCCCCTATTATTTTGTTTCCATTGTCTAGTTTAGATACATTATAACCAGTATCTAAGCTGGTTACTGGCAAAAGCTGTAAGCTGTAGCCGTACTCCCCAACTCCGTAAACTTTTAACGCCAAAAACGCACCATCGACTATTGATGACTGCACAAGTAGATGAAGTATTTTAGTCATTGTTAGTTTTTTATTTAAGTCGCAATGCTTGCCTTTGCAAAAATCACTCCAATGCTTTTCTATTTTTTTTCTAGCCTTGTTATCAACTGAACCGTCTGACTTCAACGCCAAGGACTGTAGCGAAGCTCCTTTCGAACCTACAATATTACGCTGTGCTGAAAGAATATATTTTTGTAAGTAAGCTGATGTAACCTGCAAACTTCTTGACTTTCCTATTAAATCGGGTAATGTTGCTAACAACTGTGCATTATTAGATATGCTAATGCCTGTTAAGTCACCAACTAACTTAGAAGATGTAGAGGGCAATGCTATACTTAAAGTCCTAGTCCTTAATAGGGTTTTATTCTGCGATGGCTTGGTCTTTTTTTTAAAAAATGAAAACATTAAATAAACTCCACAAGTATTTTATCAACTTTCTTTCCGTTTGCCCGTTTCTCGGCGTTAAGCTCGTCTGTGTATTTTTTCTGATAAACTCCAAGCCAATTAAGTAAATCTTCGGGGGGTATGCGTGACAATGCTCGCCCCTCAATCATATAATAAATTTGGTCTTTACTAGCTTTGTTCTCAATCATCGCTTTGAGGGCATCTAATACTTTTTTTACATGACTTCTAGTATCATGACCCTCAACCTGACCACCAAAACCAACGGTGCTTTCAATTCTTCCTGTGGCTACATATGAAACCTTACCACTTAACGCATTGACAATTTTGGCTTGATAAGAGTAATGCCCTACTTCTCCTAATCCCTCGACCTCAAGCAAAAACGAACCATCTGCCATGGTCGTACATTCAACAATTAAGTTGTCTTCAAGTCTAACAAACTCAAAGGTCAAAGAGTTTTCCGCACTATTGAACTCGTTTAGCGATATATTTCTACTAAACCACTCATCTGATACTACTTTTTGGGGTAATTCAATTGCCATTTCGTGCCTCTTTTCTCGCTCTTCGTCTAAGTGTAGCTAAACTAGGATTATACTCTTTTTTAGATTCTAATGTATTGTTCTTTTTTTTGGGAGCGTTCATCTGTTTTGTCTCTTCGATAAAATCCCAATTTACATTAAGTATCTCAAGGGCGGCGTAGGAGTAACATCGTACATCAAACGCTTCGTTTCTTCTCCTTGACTTTACCCATTCAACTTTAGCTGTGCCACGAACTGCTTTAGTCACAACTCTTCTTTCTGATAATAGTTGTAAAAAATATTCAGTATCTAATTCTTCAGGAAAATTACAATAGCCGTTGTCTTTTGGCTCTTCAACTAAGAGCGACTGTGTAACAATAGATTTTATTTGATTAGTCCCTAGCGTGTACAATGGCACTTTCTGATTGCCACCAACTGACTTGTGTGTAGGTGCTGATGTGGTTGGAATGCCCTCACCCCCTCGACCTTTTATTGCATAATAACGCTTACCCATATTGCGGTGAACCCATAAGTACACTTGCTTAGTGTGATGTCCGCCTGTATCAATCGCTAGTGCATTAAATTTGTATTTCGCTAGTCGGCTGTCTAAGTCGTTCCACAAAGTATCAAAATTTGGGTCTCCGTGTACGACTTCATAGCCCAAGTTCCAACTCTGACCAGCACGATTATAACCAACAACTTCCAATTCTACTCTATTTCCCTGAACATCAACGCCAACCGTGACAATATCGTATGCTTCATGGTCTGCGTCCGTAAACTTTCTTTGTCTTTCTTGTAACTCGTTAGCGTTTATCTTAGCCTTGTGATTTTCATAAGGCAGTCCGTGAAATGTGTTTACATGAACCCTCATTTCATCGCCTCCACGAGACTTAGCCTTTAAAAAATCCTCTGTGATTTCTTTGTAGCTTACGAAAGGAGACACCCACGAGCCAACATGAAATGACCTGCATTCTTCATTGTCTGTTCGGTGATTCCATCTACCATTCAGAACCTGATTGGCTTTATACTTCTGCTCGTTCTTTGTTTCGCAATGCGGGCAAGTCATGCCTGATGTGCCTGGCTGATGGATTCCTTCTTCGTCTTTATCCCAAACCATTAAATCCCACTTCTGTTCAAAGTATTTAGAACAATTTGAGCAAGGTATTTCAAACACTGCTCGTGAACCCGCCTCGTACTCTGCGTGGACTTCTGATTCTCCAACTAGATTCGGTGTAGATACAGTGATTATTTTACGATTATTAAATGTTGCTGTTCTTCTCTTGACTAAATCTAACGCCCCCCCTTCTGATGTCACTGCGTATCTGTCAATTTCATCTGCCAAAACTATCCTTATAGGTCTTGATGCTAACTGACTAGGAGAGTTACTTCCGATTATTGCAAGTGAACCACCCAAAAAACTTTTTTGCAAAATGGTATTAGAGCTGTCTCGTGACTTAGACTTAGTGAATAAATCAGTTAAACTCTTAGTGTCCCGTATCATTGGCGACAATCTATCCTTAGAAAACACTTTTGCCATTGCTTCGGTCGGCTGTAATAAAATCATAGGAGTGGGATCATATTCGACAAAATAACCAATAATATTCAACAATAACTCTGTCTTTCCTATTTGGGAACTGGACATTATAGTAACTCTTGAAACCTTGGGGTCTAAGACGCAATCTAATATTTCACGCATATATTCGGTGCGTGATGTTCGCCATCTTCCCGGCTCTGATGCAGATTCAGCACTTAACATGCGGTTTTGGTCAGCCCACTCGCTGATTGTCAATTTTGGCGGTGGCAGTAAGCTAGCCATTGCCATTTTTAGAATTTCCTCAACTGTATTAATCATTGTTGTAGTCGCTTAGTTCAGTTAAAATTTCTCTGATTTCATTGGTTATATGCTCTTCTATTTTATCCTTCTCTAATAATTCCATAACCCTTATTGATAGCGGTCGTGGTAGAGTTAAAAACCTAGTTTTGACTTTTGTTAAAATTGCTGAAAACTCTTGTAAGATTTCGTCTTTATTTACCAATTCACCTGTAAGGATTGCGTTTTTTAAAACCTGTTCATCTCCCTTTAGCTTCTCCAATCGCTCCCTGTTGTTTTTGGGTTCTTCTATGCCGTCGCTATTAGAATATTTATCGTGGTTATCTTGGGCTATAGCCGCTACTAAGTCTTTAAGGCTGTAAAAAGATTTATTGGACGCTCTAAATAGCAAAGGAACGGAATGAGCGGTTATTAGCTTCCTTACATGATGCACGGTCATTCCAAGACCTGTAGCTAACCCAGTAACGGTACTAGGGACAGTCAACTCCGTAGTCTCTGCAACAATGGTAACAATACCTTTGTTTTTAACCGTTGTTACTGTGTTTTTCTCCAATTCACCCTGTTTAATAGGCTTTTTAGGCTTTTTAGCTGTCATTTTACCCTTTCTTTTTTGATAGTTATTTTGCATATTATAGCATTGCATTATATAGATAATCCTTATAAGGAGTAAAACGAAAACTTTTTTTTTAATTTACTACTGAAATACCGAGCTGTCCATTCTCACCTCCCTTGACCATTGAGATAGTACCTTTCCCTTTTCAATTGAAATAAAGAAAAATACCAAAACTTGAAACACTGATAAACAGGGGGTTGAGTCATAATACGCCACCGACGGGAGAACCATAGATTTAATTCAATATTGTTATACTTTCGCTATGGTTGTATTTAATGATCCATAGTAATAAGTTGGCTTTGTGTGTGTAGTAGTTGGGCGGTGTGCGTGGTGGTGCGTGGTGTGTGGTGTAGTAGGTGGCTTGGTCTTATTAGGGATAATGTTGGAGTGGCATAGGTGAAGAGCTTGGAGAAAGAGGGAGAGGCTTTGTTTTAGGCAAAAAAAAACCACCTTAAAAGGTGGCTAGGTTGTGCTTAGATTAATATTATAATAATGATTATAAGCATAATTAATTTCATATTTACCGCTCCTTAGTTAATGGCTTGCTCGTGCTTGCGAGGGGGGTGTTAGTTATAATTTTATTATTTTCTTCTTGTAGTTTAACTTTTAGTTATCGCTATCAATATCGGCTTCCATCTTGCCCACCACTCCAGTGTATACCCTTTA
>DBOI01000033.1 GCA_002299245.1 Hydrogenovibrio sp. UBA650 | reverse complement strand
GTTAGTGCCACCAAAACCGAACGTGACATTGCCAAAACACCGGTTTCAACCGCAGTGATTACTCAAGCCGATATTGAAAACATCGGTGCTAAGAGTCTGAAAGATATTTTCCAGAATATGCCTGGTGTTTTTATGAATCCGAGTGCGGATAAATTCTCTATTCGCGGCGTAGGTGGCAAGGGTACTTTATTGCTAATCGATGGACGCCGCATTGGTGGCGAATACAGTAATGTCTATGATAGCAATCGAATCTCAGCTAACAGTATTGAACGTATTGAAATAGTAAAAGGTCCGGCAGGAGCACTGTATGGTTCTTCTGCTCTGGGCGGTGTCATAAATATCATCACTAAAAAGCCGGAACAAGGCGTTGAAGGCTCAATTGGAATCAGTACCGGAGCCAACACCGATGGTGATGGTGATATTACTCAAATAGACGCCGACTTGAGAGGTCGCAATGGCAACACCGCTTATTCGGCCTGGTTCAGTGCCCAAGATGCAGGTGCTTACACTGACAACGATAGCGCGCAAATAAAAGCACCAAAAGGCGGTGGACAACCTGGAAAAACAGCGCCATCCATGTCGAACTTTAAAATCAATCCAAATAACAATATGGCTTGCGGAATGGGAGCTAATTGCCCTGCACCATTTAGCAAAACACTTGGTGACCTCGTTCCCAATTCAACAGCTGTTGATACAACTTATCAGTCTCCTGCGGAACTGGTAAATATTGGTGGTCAACTGACACATGATGTAACCCAAGATCTTACTCTGAAGCTGAATGCTTCTTATATGAAAGAGACTCGTGAGTTTGATCGAGTTGGTGGCGCTCACTTGAGTAACTATCGGGCTGCTGGAAACCAATTACCAATCTTCAATGCACCTATTCACCAAGAGCTTGACAATCAGCGTACAGACATTGGTATTGGCGCAGACTTTAAAGCCTCTGAAACGGTTGTAATCAACTGGCAGAGCAGCCAGTCTCATTACGAAAAAGACGACCTTATTACCACTCATTTATGGCAGCAGATGGGGTATGCATCAGAGGCAGATTCTGCGAGTCTGAACGGAACCGGTGAATCCACAATGACTAATCACCAGTTAAATGGAACCTGGACTCCAAGTGAGCAGCATCGAATTTTGATTGGTGCAGAACATGTTGAAGACAAACGTAAAGCGGCTTTTTTCAGTGGCGGAACCTCGATTGATACTAAAACCTTGCGAACTTCTTCTGCTTTCGCGCAGCATGAATGGCAACTGAATGAACCTCTGTCAGTGGTATACGGTCTGCGTTATGACGATCACAACAAAGGCGACGATGCCATCACATTTAATGCTGGTGGTGTTTATCAAATTAACCCACTTGCTAATTTGAGAATGCGTTACTCTCAAGGTTTCCGCTCTCCAGATAGTCAAGAGCTATTCATGAACCGGGTTATGCCGAGCGGTAAGCAGATGTTGGGTGTCGAAGTGGTTGATTCTAGATTCCCAGGAAAACAGGTATTTGAACTGGATGAAGAGCGCAGCCAGAACTATGAGATTGGTTTACAAGGCCAAGGGTCTGACTGGGGGTACGATATTGCGGCTTTTAAAAATAGAATAAATGACAGTATTCTATTTGATGATTCTCGCCTTGGTTCTGAGGGTTACAGAACTTTCCGTAATGCCAGTAAAGTTGATATTACAGGTTTGGAGCTTACTTTAACTAAGCAGGTTAGTAATGACTTAAGTGTCGGTTTTTATGCAAGTGTGCTTAACACTAAAGATCATGACACTGATGAGCGCTTGGAATATACTCCAAATCATCAATACAACCTAGCAGTCAACTATCAGGTAACTCCAGCTTTGAACTCTCAATTAATTGCCAGGCATGTTGGCGATCAGATCTATCTGGAAAATAACCAGTATCAAACTGCAGATGCCTACACGCCGGTTAATCTTAAGCTAAACTACTCGCCAGAGGCCATCAAAAACACCGACTTCCATCTTGGTATCGACAATATTTTTGATGCAGAAGTAGATAAAGTTCTTGGATCGTCTGTTGGTACTTATGTTTATGCTGGAGTTCGAGTTCACTTCTAATGAACCTATTTAAAGTTTTTTTTACAGGCCTGCTTAAACTCTTGGTGTTGTTTAGTTCTGCTTCTGTTGCGGGGCAGAAGATCGACAAATTGGTGTTTTCCGGACCTTTTTCAAATATCTCCTACCCGCTGATTCATATGATGGAGACCAATGCTCTGAGTGATATTACTCAGAGTATTGAGTTTGTTGCTGTCAATAATCCAGATCAGGCCAGGTTAATGGCGTTGGGCAAAGGTCGTCATCAGACTGACTTTATGGCTATGCCGGCAAATGTGGCGGCTAATCTTTACAACAAGGGTGTAGGGCTCAAGTTGATGAATATTCCGGTTTGGGGAATTTTGTGGATGGTATCGCGTGATCCAAACATGAAAACTCTGGCGGACTTTAAAGGTAAAGAGATCGCTATTCCCTATCGTGAAGATATGCCGGATATCGTATTTCGCCAGTTGGTTGAAGCAGAAGGTTTGGACGTCAAACAGGATCTGACTCTACGTTACACTGCACACCCATTGGATGCAATGCAGTTGTTGATGAACGGGCAGGTTGATCATGCGCTATTAGCCGAGCCTGCAATCTCCATGGCTTTGCGTAAAAACCAAATGATGGTTAAGAAAAAAGGTGCTCCGCGAATATACCCTAGTGTGAATATTCAGCAAGAGTGGGGGCGGCTATTTAAGCGGCAGGCAAGAATCCCACAGCTGAGTATGGTTGCGATGGATTCGGTTTTGGATAAACCTGATATTTTGAGACGTTTTCAAGAAGAGTACGCCAAGTCAACAGACTGGTGTTTGCAACACCCTGAGCAAGCCGGAAAAATGATTGCAAAACATTTGAATAGATTAACTCCTAAAGCGATTACTGACTCTCTGCAGTCGGTGAATATGCAAGTGGTCGATGCCAAGCAAGCCAAGCCTGAGTTGGAGTTTTTCTATCGCCAGCTATTGGCTGATAAACCCGCTCTTGTTGGCGGTCAACTGCCTAATCATAAGTTTTATTATCAAGATTAGGCAGTAGCAAAAGATATTGTTAGCTTGGTGCTTAGTTTTGAAAAACCATTTTTTAAGTTTAAATGACTAGTCTGTTTCAGCTCTTTTGTAGGATGTAAACGCGTGATGCTTTCTCACCGAATTTCCAGAATACCAGAGGTGTAATAATCAGATTAAGCAGCGTTGAACTAAACAGCCCTGAGAATATTACTACCGCAATCGGTGTTAAGATTTCTTTGCCTGTTTCACCGGCAGCCATAATCAGAGGTGTTAAAGCCAATAAGGCTGTAATGGCTGTCATCAAAACCGGAACAAGACGTTCTTGAGTGCCTCTGAGCAACATTTGCAAGTCGAATTTTTCGCCTTCATTTTTCATCAGATGCAAATAGTGCGAAATCATCATAATTCCATTCCGTGATGAAATTCCAGCTAGTGTAATAAAGCCAACCAAACTGGGTATTGACAATACTCCTCCAGTCAAATAAATACCGATGATTGCTCCGATAAATGAAAGTGGAATGGCAAGCATTACCTGTAAGCTCAAGTTTGCGCTGCGAAAATGCGTGTAGAGTGCCAAAAACATACCAATAACAGAGAAAATACTCAATAACAGAATATTTCTCTGGGCGGTCGCTTGGCTCTCAAAACCGCCGTCATAGTGGATGAAATAACCCGGAGGTAATTCGAGTTTTTCATTTAGTATTTTTTGAATATCTTCAACCACACTGACCACATCTCGGTCTTGAGTATTGGCTTGTACCACGATTCGACGATTGACATTTTCACGGTTGATCATATTGGGGCCTTTACCTTCTTCAATATCTGCGATAAGGCCAAGCGGGACAACGTTACCACGCAATGTCTCGAAAGGTATTTTTGCGATTGTATCGGTGTCTTCACGGGCTTGATCTTGCAACCGCAGTACAACATCAAATAAACGGTTGCCATCAATAATCTGAGTAACCACTTCTCCGCGCAAGGCCAGTTCGGCAAGACTGGCAGCTTCACCTATCATCACACCATGATCACTGGCTTTATCCCGGTCGAAATTGATATGGACTTGAGGAATCATAAGTTGTTGTTCGACTTGCAAATCTGCAATGCCGTCAACATCGTGAATCAGCTTTTGCAACTCAATGGCTTTTGAGCGCAGCAGATTTAAATCTTCACCAAAAATTTTGATTGCGATTTGAGCCTGAACCCCTGAAGTAATGATGTCGAGTCGATGAGATATGGGTTGTCCGATATTGATGACAACTCCAGGAATACTGCCCAGTTTTTGTCTAATATCTGCCATAATTTCTGTTTTACTACGTTCGGAAGGTTTTAAGGTCACTTCAAACTCGGATGTATTCACCCCCAGTGCATGTTCATCTTCCTCAGCACGTCCGGTTCTGCGGCCTGTGTATTTAACTTCTGGAATTGACAGTAGCATCTGTCCTGCAATCAGGCCAATTCGACTTGACTCATTCAGCGATGTGCCAGGCGGCATGGTTAAACTAATGGTAAAGCTACCTTCGTTAAACTCCGGCAAGAAGGTACGCCCAAAGTCTTGAGCTAAAGCCGCTGCTGCCAAGAATAAAATAATCACCAGGCTAAATACTTTTTTGGGATGTGGCAGCACAAAATCTAAGGCTTTGCGATGGGTGGCCTTTAAGAGTCGAACCAGCCAGCCGTCACTGTCATTATCCATGCGCTTCATATTGGGTAGCAGATAGTAGCAAAGGGCGGTGGTTACGGTCAGAGACACCACCGTTGAGGAGATAATTGCTGTGATATAAGCAATTCCAAGAGGTGCAAAGACACGTCCTTCAAGGCCGCTCATTGCAAAAAGTGGCGCAAAGATGAGTATGACAATAATGGTTGAAAAAACGATAGAGCCACGCACTTCTTTTGAGGCTTTAAAAATAACTTCCTTTGCATCAAGAGGTGAACCTTTTTTGCGATTTTCCCGCAAACGCCTAAAGCTGTTTTCAACATCGACAATCGCATCATCAACTAGTTCACCAATGGCAATTGCCAGGCCACCAAGTGTCATAGTATTGATGCTTAAGCCAAACCATTTAAAAATAATAAAGGTCACCACAAAAGAGAGCGGGATGGCAATCAATGTAATGGCCGTAGTACGGATATTCAATAAAAATAAAAACAGCACAAGTGCTACCAGCAAAGCGCCAATCTGTAGTGCTTCACTGATATTGTCGATTGAGTTATGAATAAAATCCGCTTGCTGGAAAATCTGCGTGTGCAGGGTGACTCCCTGAGGCAAAGTTTGTTTTATGGACTCAAGTTGGTCTTTAATTCTTTCCGTTAGGTTTATCGTATCTGTATTAGGTTGTTTGGATACTGCCAACATAACCCCTGGAATGCCATTTACCGCAGCATCACCTCGCTTGGCCAAGGGGCCTCTTAAACTAACATTGGCAATATCGCCAATTGTAATTGCAGGTCTGTTGGCTGCAACCTGTTTGGCAATGACGGTTTTCTGCAAATCTTCAAGCGAATGGATTCGTCCCAAATTACGAATACTTTTTTCCTGATAAGGTTCTAATAAAAAGCCGCCGGTTGTGTTGATGTTCGCATTTTCTAAGGCTTGGCGAACCTGGTTTAGGGTCACACCATGGCTTAGCATTTTTTGCGGATCGAGCTGAACATGAAACTGCTGTTGCTCTCCTCCCATCACGGTTATTTTTGAAACTCCGCTAACCCCCAACAACCTTTGTCGAAGGTTCCATTCGCCAATCGTGCGTAAATCCATCGGTGTGACTTCTGGATTAACAGTGGTCAAACCAATAAACATGATTTCACCCATAATCGAACTCACAGGTCCCATCACCGATCTGACCTTGTCTGGTAATCGGCCAGATACTTCATTCATCTTTTCACTGACAATTTGGCGCGCAAGGTAAATGTCAGTATCCCAGCTGAATTCAATCGACACGACTGAAAACCCTGTTGATGAAGATGAACGAACCCGCTCGACGCCACTTGCGCCATTCATGGCGGCTTCTATAGGGAAGGTAACAAGTGTTTCAACTTCCTCTGGAGCAAGGCCATAAGCTTCAGTGATTAAGGTTACAGTAGGCCTGTTTAAATCAGGAAATACATCAACAGGCAAGGTTCGCATAACTAAGGAACCATAGACAATCATTAGCGCGGCAACAGCAAGTACTAACAGGCGATAATTCAAAGAGATGCGGATAATAGAATCAAACATTTTAGAACTCTCCGCTAAGCTTTACTGTCTTTATGGTCATGATTGTGATGCTCGTGATCGTGTGTGTCGTGAT
>DBOI01000111.1 GCA_002299245.1 Hydrogenovibrio sp. UBA650 | reverse complement strand
TTGAACCAATTCATGAAATTGTAAAAGCATTAGGCTTACCACTATTAGTCATAGATGGCGTTGAAGCCGATGATGTTATGGGAACTCTTGCTCATCAGGCAACTCTAGCAGAACACGATACGCTCATCTCAACAGGTGATAAGGACTTAGCTCAACTGGTTAACGAACATGTCACCCTGATCAATACCATGAACGATACGCTTTCTACACCGGACAGTGTTTTGGAAAAATTTGGGGTAAGACCTGATCAAATCATTGATTACTTGGCACTAATGGGTGATAGCGCTGATAACATTCCCGGTATTCCGAAGTGCGGTCCGAAAACCGCCGTTAAATGGCTATCCTCATTTGGCAGTATCGATAACTTAATCGAAAATGCTCCAATGATTGGCGGTAAGATCGGTGAAAACCTGCGCAACAACATCGATCAACTCAAATTGTCTCGAGAACTAACCACAATTAAACTGGACTGCGAACTACCTGTTGGACTCGAAGATATCAACCGTCAACCAGCTGATCTCGGACGCCTGCAAGAACTATTCTCTGAATATGATCTACGCAACTGGTTAAATCAGGTGATGAAAGGAGAAGTTCCATTCTCTAAATCAAGAGGAGCCAAAGCTCACAGCCAAACTGTTCAAAAAAAATCCGCCACCACAGCTGAGGCTGAAACCAGTTCTGAAGACGCTCAAGTCAATGAGTCAAACTATGAAACAGTATTTACAGAAACAGACTTCAATAGATGGTTGCAACGCATAGAAAAAGCCGAACTATTTGCGATTGATACTGAGACAACTTCTCTAGATACCATGCAAGCACAGATTGTTGGCGTCTGCCTAGCGGTTAAAGACGCTGAGAATCCTGGCAACCTGGCCTGCTATATTCCATTGGCTCATGATTATGAAGGCGCGCCTCAGCAATTGAATAGAGAGCAAGTGTTAAATCAACTCAAACCTATCCTTGAGAACCCAAATGTCGCCAAATGCGGCCAAAATTTAAAATATGACTGGCATGTGCTGCAAAATCACGGCATTTCATTACAAGGAATGGCTTTTGATACCATGCTTGAATCCTATTGCCTGAACAGTGTCGCTACCCGTCACAATATGGATGACCTTGCGCTCAAATATCTGAATATTCGAACCACTCACTTTGAAGAGATCGCTGGAAAAGGCAAAAAACAGCTGACTTTTAACCAAATCGACATCGCAACAGCAAGTCATTATGCGGCCGAAGATGCTGACATTACATTGCAACTACATCAAAACATTTGGCAACAATTAGACGCAGAAGCAACCTTGAAAAGTGTTTTCAGCGCTATCGAAATGCCTTTAATGCCGGTTTTGGCTCGTATGGAACGCAATGGAGTTCTACTCAATACTGAGATGCTCTCGGCTCAAAGCGAAGAGATCGCTCAAAAACTCACCGAGCTTGAACAGAAGGCTCATTTAATTGCCGGTGAAGTCTTTAACCTTAATTCTTCTAAGCAATTACAGGTGATTCTGTTTGAAAACTTAGAGCTGCCAATCATCAAAAAAACACCTAAAGGTCAGCCGTCTACCGCTGAACCGGTTTTAGTTGAACTCGCTGAACGAGGTCATGAAATGCCAACGCTTATTTTAGAGTACCGCAGTTTGGCAAAACTCAAATCAACCTATACTGATTCGCTACCAAAACAGATAAATGCAACAACTGGCCGCGTTCATACTTCATATCAACAAGCAGTTGCGTCAACTGGACGACTATCATCGACCGAACCAAATCTACAGAATATTCCAATTCGCTCCGCTGAAGGTCGACGAATTCGACAGGCCTTTATTACCAAGCCTGGCTATAAAATGATCGCCGCCGACTACTCACAGATTGAATTGCGAATTATGGCTCACTTATCCAATGATGAAGGCCTGTTAAATGCGTTTGCTACTGGTCAGGATATTCACAAGGCCACCGCTGCTGAGATCTTTGGTATGCCTCTAGAACAGGTCACGTCAGAACAGCGCCGCAGTGCCAAAGCAGTTAACTTTGGTCTTATCTATGGCATGTCCGCATTTGGACTGGCTAAACAGTTGAATGTACCTCGTGGTGTTGCGCAGGAATATATCGATCTCTACTTCTCTCGCTATCCAGGGGTGTTACGTTATATGGAAGACACAAAACAACAGGCTAAACAGAGCGGTTATGTAGAGACTTTAATGGGTCGCCGTCTCTATCTTCCGGATATTAATGCGCGCAATGGTCAATTGCGCCAATACGCAGAACGAACAGCGATTAATGCGCCGATGCAGGGAACAGCCGCTGACATTATCAAAACAGCGATGATTAAAATGCAGAACTGGTTGCAAACCTGTGGTTATGACATTCAAATGCTTATGCAAGTACACGATGAACTTGTATTTGAGGTTAAAGAAGAGCAGCTGGACGCGGTTCAATCTGAAATCAAACAGATTATGGAGTCAGCTATGCAACTACAGGTGCCGCTTATTGTCGATATTGGTACCGGCGACAACTGGGATGAAGCCCACTAAATTGATTTCTACCTCAAACTTGATCCGGATTTGAACCAGGAATAATCGCTCACAACCAAACTCATCTCAATCTTTTTCTATGTTTTTTAAAAAAATTTAGCCTGTTTTTATTCTTTAAACAGGCAAATTTTCTATTTTTTACAGGCCTTATCAACAATAATTTGTTAATACTAAACATATTTAAAAACAATCAATAGTCACTTAATTGATAGTTTTTATCTAATAAAATCAGTCGCTTAACAGCAACTTAAATTCAATAACTTAGCTGCTATTAGTCACAAAAAGAAATAATAAAACTGAATAAAAACTATTTTCAGTTTCGTTTATTTTATGCTTTAATTTCAACAACTTACGCGTTATTTTGGTTGATTTTCTGATGTTTGCGTTTTATAGTATAAATGTAAGGTTAAAAAATAGAATTTTTAAAGAAAACGAAAAGGAATTTATCATGTTAACTCCAGAAATCACCAAACTACTAAATGACCAAGTCAATGCAGAGTACTTTGCTTCAAATGTATATTTGCAGATGAGTGCATGGTGTGAAATCAACGGCTTGGAAGGGAGTGCAAAATTCTTCCGCGCTCACAGCCTGGAAGAAAGAGAGCATATGGACAAAATATTTGACTACATGACTGAGTGTGGTCAAGCAGTAAGTATTGAAGAAATCCCAAAACCTCCTGCTGAGTATGGCACCTTAATGGATGTAATCAAAGGGGCTTACGAACATGAGTTGAAGGTGACCGCTATGATTAAAAACATTGCTGATACAGCCTTCTCAACCAAAGACTATACAACTTTTAACTTTATTGAGTGGTTTATTGCTGAACAGCATGAAGAAGAAGTGCTATTCGGCAAAATTCTTGATAAAGCAAAAGTACTTGGATTTGATGGTCAACCAGGTCAGCAACTGCATATTATGGATAACTACCTTCGCTTTGCCGAAGGCAATGCATCTAAATAATCTAGACTTGCTTGATTTAGGTATAAAAAAAGCTCGCCTTGCGCGAGCTTTTTGTTTTTTTACTGGTGATTAACTTGTTAGATTTTATCGAGCTTTACGATATTGCTGAAATTTTTCAACCACGATTTTCCACTGATCATCATCTAACACTTTACGCATATTATCTCGGCAATCCAGAGACATCTGTGCCATCTCTCGACGCTTTTCATTGATAGTTGCAAAGCGATCCATCAACTCTTTGTTATCACCCATCTCTAGTGCCGAATCAGTTATCGCTTCTTCTTCTTTTAGCACTTGATCAAACAGCATTGCCCAATGGTTCATATTTTTTAAACGCCAGCCTTCAAGCGCCTCTTTTTGTTCTGCAGTCATGCCAATTTCATGGCCATGCATCAAAACCACTGCCATGAATTTTGGCATAGGAGAAACTCTTAAGAATGCCTGAATCTCATTACCACCTGCCTTATCGGTCATGATACGCATATTAGTTTCACGCAACTCCATGAGTTTTTTCCACTGATCTTCATCAAGAGCCGATTTCATCGTGCTAATACACTTATATTTAAGATCAATAAGATTACCACGTGCTTCCATCAAGTCTTCTTTTAGCTCGGTGATCTCTTGTTGACTTAAATCTATAAGGACATTGTCTTTAATCTCCGCTTCCAGATCTAAAATCTCTTTAATTAGCATTTTCGACTTTGACATGTTCTCCATACGCCAAGAACGAACCGTTTCCAGTTGATCATTGTCCAATTCAAGTAAATCAGCGTTATTTGAAATCAGCATCATTAAACTAGGCATTGGAGAAGTATGCATTGCCTTTTGCATCATTGTCTTATCAGAAGAAATAGCAGAGCCGCTGACAGCCATAAAACCCGCAATTACTAAAGTTTTAGAAATCCCTAAAACATTTCTTAATCTTGTTGTCATCGTTAATCCTTAGTTTTGCATATCTTAATTGATAAAATTCCAGGTGAATCACAAAGATTATTTTGTTATATTTGCGATTCGATCTTGAATCAACTATTAATATACTATTGAGTCATGATTAAAATCGAATTGATTATAGTTTTTATTTATAAACCTATA
>DBOI01000058.1:4457-5160 GCA_002299245.1 Hydrogenovibrio sp. UBA650 | reverse complement strand
ATTTGAGGGCACCGAAAACTGCATTCATAACAGTCAAATTGACTCTTGGGATGATTGTCAACAAGACCACTATGCCGTGATTGGCTGTTACGAAAGTGGAGTCGATGCAGCCTACAATCTAGCGATTCGCGGCAAAAAAGTGACTCTGATTGACAATGAATTAGGACAAGATGATATCTATGATCCAAGTAGAGTTCTCAGTCCTTACACGGGTGAGCGCTTAGAGTCGATGGCAAACTCTGACCTAGTCGAATTAAAAGCAAACTTTGATGTTGATAAAGTCCTAAAAACAGAAAGTGGTTATGAATTGATCTCTGCAACAGGTGAAAGACTAGAAAGTTTGGGCACGCCGATTAACTGCACAGGGTTTGAAACCAACTTAGGTCCAGTGCAAAAAATGTTTGAGTTCACTGAAGAGGGAATGCCTCTAGTTGATCGTTATGATGAATCGACTCTGCATAGAAATCTGTTTTTATCTGGTCCAAAACTGGTTCACGGTTCAATACTGCTCTGCTTTATCTATAAATTTCGTGGTCGATTTGCCTCGCCATGCACCATCATCGGAACAGAGCTGGATTTAAACACTTCGATTCTAGACCATTACAAACAAGCAGGCATGCTGTTGGATGATCTCTCCTGCTGTGAAGAACAAGAATGCTTCTGCTGACAAGTCTCAACTTTAAGGTTTTAATCAATGAGTAAA
>DBOI01000058.1:3414-4235 GCA_002299245.1 Hydrogenovibrio sp. UBA650 | reverse complement strand
TTTAACAACAGTGACCCATCATCTCAGTTATTGCAGCTAAGACAATGGGTTAGAAAGCATCTGAACTAGTTATCTAGGACAGCCCCAAGGTTTTAATCAATGAGTAAAGATAATTTTACCCGGGTCTTTGACCTATTTAACAACATGACAACCTGGCTCATGCTGGCAATTCTTACAGGTTCTTTTGTAGGTTTTTCTAATCCTGAATTAGGAGACTCTGCTGGCAATTTAATTGATCCAATCATTCTATTGCTTGTTTTCTTACTACTGTTTGAAGTTCCAGTAAAAGGAATTCTAAAAGGCATGACTCAGTGGCGATTTCTAGGCCTGGGTTGTTAACTTCGTCATTATTCCGACTATTGGCTTCGCAGTCGCATCTATTTTTCTATCTGGAGAAGCCCTGTTCTTTACCGGTTTAATCATCTATTTCATGGCGCCCTGTACCGACTGGTTCTTAGGATTCACTCGGCTGGCAAAAGGTAATGTTGAATTAGGTGCTGCGCTAATCCCTATCAACATGGCGTCGCAGATTATTCTGTTTCCAGTTTATTTATGGCTATTTGGAATTGTCATTGACTATGAAATCAACTTAAGCTCGCTGATTGAATGGTTTTTGCAACCATTGTTAGCAGCCATGGTTTTACGAATCCTATTACACCGAATCATTGATAGAGTATTACCGATCACTCAAGTAGCAATTCCAATAGTGCTCTCTATTCTGGTTGGCTTAATCTTCTCCGCAAACATCAATCAGCTGTTACAACACATATCGATTGTTCCACTGTTATTATCCGCGATATTTGTATTCTTTCTGCTGACCT
>DBOI01000058.1:0-3063 GCA_002299245.1 Hydrogenovibrio sp. UBA650 | reverse complement strand
CGGCCAGAAATGCGCCTTTAATGCTAGGTTTAGCAACGGTTGCACTGCCGGACCAACCACTGATTTACGCAACCATTACTATCGGAATGCTAATCGAATTTCCGCACTTAACAGCGCTGAGACAGCTAATGCTAAGACGGCATAACACTAAAGCTCATCACGCAAATCCGTTTAAGAATATGGATCAACAACCTCAATAATTAAATTCAGCTTTTTTAATCGATCTATGAATGGACTAGTGTTATTCTGCTTTTAACTTGAGTTTTACTTCAAATCGGTCATAATGAGAATCATGCGCATTATAGTAATTGTCACATTTGTACTCTCCTTGTTTGGTAATCTTGTTAACAAGACCGTGCATGCGGTTGTTGAAAACAATGCACCAGTTGCAAGCTTGAGCGATACTCATGAGCATGACGATCACGATGTTCATTCAGAGAGTGAGCATGTGCATAATTGTGAAAACTGTGACTGTAACCATTTCAGCCAACTATTCTTTTCACACCCTCAAATTAAACTTTTCACCTCTAGTATTCAACAAACACTTTCAGAATCGGTTGAAAAACTTTTCTATTTCAGCTCTCTAGCTATTGATCGGCCTCCCCGGTTTTAAATATTGCAGCCAAAGTGTGTCCTAAATTTGAGGACACTAATCAAGAAAATGCTCTAACTCGGCAAGTTCTTATTTGTTTAGTCGTAAAAATATTTAAAGACGGTAACCCAAATGAAATTAAATTTTTTCATAGCTTTTTTGGTTTTTTTCGCGCCAATTAAAGCCATCCAGGCAGAAAAATTGCTGCTTAAAGATATTCTTCAATATGCATTGCAAAACAGTCCTCTAAACGCTGAAATTTCTCGAGATTTAGCAACAAAAAATGCCACTGCCTATGAGCTGGAAACACTAAATAATCCAGTAGCCGGATTCAATATGTCATTTCCGAATAGCGGTAATGACAGCCACATTGCAGAGATCGAATTGGAACAGACATTCAAGCTATCCAATTTTGGTTCACGACAACAATATGCAAATGCTTTCAGGCATACCGCAAGCATTGAACACAGGGCACAAACTTTGGAACTTGTGCATACCCTTAGTAGAGGCTATGCGGCTTATTGGTTACTTCAAGAGCAGGTTGAGATAGTTGCTGAGAAAATTCGCTATACCGTTAAAAAACAAAAATTAGTTGAGACTGCAGCAAGACAAGGGCGTATTGATATTGCTGACGCCAAACTACTAAAGGCAGAGGTATTGCGATTACAGGAGCAGTTACGAGTTTTGCAAGCAAAAAAACAAACTGGGGCTGCAAACTTAATGCATCTGGCGGGTATGCAAAAACGAAACTTTAAAGTCGATCTTGATCTTACTTTTAAATTACCTGATCAGAACTCTATTCATGAAATGGCTGAGGACAGAGGTGGCATTCTTGCGCTTTTAAAAGCCAGAAATGATCTTGCTGAAAAACGCCTTGCTGTTGCCAAAGAAGATTTAGTGTTTTCCGAATTTACTCCAAAAGCGGTTATTGAACGTAATTTTGATGACCATAACACGAGTTTAATCCTGGGAGTAAGTATAGCCCTACCAATTTGGGATAGAAACAACGCAGAACTAGCTAGAGCCAAAGCAGAGCAAACCTTATCTCAAACCAGCCTCAACAGCCTAAATAGAAATAACTTTAATAAAGTATTGGAGGCATCCTATAAAAAAGCCAAATCTGCACAACAAACAGCAGACAACTTTCGCAACAATATTTTGCCAATTTGGCAGGAGGTTGAATCGATAACCGATCAAAAGTTCGCTTATGGACAAGCATCAATTTTTGAGCTTCTGCAAATGTATGAACGCATCACCGAAGTCGAAAATGAGGCCTTGCAAGCCGAATTAAATGTGATCGAAACACGAATTGAATTAGAAAGCCTGATCGGGCGAAGCTTCAGTTATGAAGGAGAATATTAATATGAAACGAATCTTCTTAATCACTCTCGTATTTAGTGCTTTCACTGCTCCGGTTTTTGCAGGTGCGGGTCACGATCATGGTGAAAGCGCATTTGCTCAAAGTGCAGGCCCTGCAACAAATTTTGAGCTGACCAAGCAGCAGGTGAATAATTTAGATATACAGTCCGCTAAAGTTGAGATGATGCCCATTCAAAAAACGGTCGACATGCTCGGTTTTACTGAATTATTGCCCGAAAAACGAGTCGTTATCTCACCTCGATTTGGCGGCAAAATTTTGAGTATTAAGGTAGCCGTTGGAGAAAAAGTCAAAAAAGGCCAAAAACTAGTTAGCTTGGAGCCTATAACGGTCGGCAGTAGAACAGTTACAAAATATGCACCTATTGATGGTTTTGTGATGAGCCTTTCAGTAGGTACTGGACAGATTGTAGAAGCCGGCAGCACAATCATGGAGATAGGTGATCCGAGTAAAATGCTGGTTCGCGGAGCTATCTACGAAACCCCTGATATCAACTCTATTAAGGTTGACCAGTTGGCTGAAGTGCATCTTGATATTAATCCTAATCGACACATACATGGAAAGGTTCAGCGTATCAACCGAGTTATTGACCCCACTAGTCGTACCTTCTCTATCTATGCGCTGATCAATACGCCAAAAGGTGATATTCAACCCGGCCTACAGGCCAAAATGGAAGTCTTTACCGGTAATGACAACCCTGTTATGGCCGTGCCTAAAAAGGCGGTACTTGGAGATTTAGGAAGCTATTTTGTCTATGTCATAAATGGTCTGAATGTTGAAAAAAGAGAGGTCGTCACGGGCATAAAAAATGGCCACCACATTGAAATCAAAAACGGTTTATCGATTAATGATCATGTCGTTATACAGGGCAATTATCAATTGCAATATATCTCTGTTGGAGGAGTTGAGAGCCATGACCACGCCCATGAAGACCATGGTCACGAAACTGGCCACCAGCATGACGGTCATCACCATGAAGAAAGCCATGACCATACAGGGCATAGCCACGATAAATTCCATGTTATGAGACACCTGTCAGACTTCTTCAATAAACTGTTCGGTCACGAGCACCATGATCATGACAAACATGATC
>DBOI01000110.1:16424-25567 GCA_002299245.1 Hydrogenovibrio sp. UBA650 | reverse complement strand
GTTTATTATCTGAATTCAGGGACCGTAACTATCAGCTTTATACGTAGTTATGCGCCTAAAAATCAGCTTGTAAATAGAAATTCGATGCTAAACCAACAGAGTAAATTTATTCAGATTTCCAATTAACCTTTAAACAACCGCCATGGATTTGATTCTTAACTGTAGATTTGTTCTGCCGGCAAAATTATTCACACTAGGTTGATAGCTACATTCAACTTGTTGTTCTAATGCGTAGGGAAGAAAGTCATTTTGATTCTGTTTGGCATTAAAAAAAATCGCACCAATCATCTCACCGGACTGAGTTTGCAGTTTGCAGGAAAGATGGGTTTTATCATGACCAACTTCCTTGAGGTGTTTAATGGTAAACAGACCTGAAAACACTGGTTGTGGCCACTCACGTCCATAAGGCTCAAGTGCTTTTAACTCATTAATCAGCATCGGCGTTAACTGCCAGTCGGCTAGTTCACCATCACTGGAAATTGTTGGTATCGGCGCTTGATCACCAATTTGGTGGTTTATTGCTTTTTCAAACAGTGCATTGAAGGTGTCATAATGCTCTTCAGGAATCATACAGCCGGCCGCACCTTTATGGCCGCCCATTGAGAGAAACAGACCTTCTTGCTGCTCAGACATCCATTGAAATGCTTGTCTCAGATCAATGCTATCAATAATACCTCGAGCGCTGCCAGCCAGAGTTCCATCATCCAAATCGGTCATCGCTACAGTTGGCACCCCATAAAGCTCGCCAATTCTGGAGGCGATGATTCCCTGGATTCCAGCATTACCTTGCAACCTGACTGTAAGAGAATAGGTATCGTCAGAGTATGCTTGTTTGGCCTGTTTTTGAGCCTGTTGCAACATCTCTGCCTGTTGCTCACGACGGTTGAGATTGTCGGCATCAAGCTGCTCCAGATAACCAATAGCTTCATTAATATCATTGGCGGCAAGAAATTTATACGCGTTGTTTACATCGCTGACTCGACTGGCGGCATTGATTCGTGTTGCAACCTGAAACCCCAAGAATTCAGCATCAAAGGGTTGATGGTTGTTGTTATTTAACTGACGCATCGCCTGCCATGCAGGAGATTGAAACTGATTAATAATCTGCAGGCCAGCATGGACAATGGCTCGGTTATTTGTGGTTTTCAGACTTACGCTATCGGCGACTGTACCAAGCGCGACATTGTGCGCCAGATATTTCAGCGATGGTGTGTCTTTGGGTAGGAGCTGTTTTTCAATCAACAGTTGTCGAACCTGAGACATAACCAGAAAAATTACAAAACAGCCGGCGACTGTTTTATCGTAGTCGCAACCTTGCTGTTGAGGATTAACCGTACAAACCGCGCTCTGCGGCACACCTTCAACTGGAATCTGGTGATGATCAGTAACACAGACATCGATCCCCTGGTCTTTGAGTGTGGCAATACGCTCTTCATCACTGGAACCTTGGTCAGCCGAAATAACAAGATCAATAGGTTTAGCAATGGCTAGAATTCGCTCAACCACGTTTTCTGTAATGCCGTAACCGGTTTTACGATCGCTGATAATGTGATCAATTCGCTGTGAATTAACGCCAAAATAGTCTACTAGTGCGGTTGTAGCAACCCAGGCAGAGGTAACCCCATCAGTGTCATAATCGGTTGCCAATACAATCTGACCATTGCCTTGAATTGCTGTAACAATGATCTCAGCAGCTTTATCAATATTCTTCATTGCCGAAGGGTGTTGGATATGCTTGAGCTTTGGAAAGACAATCTCTTCAAGCTGCTCTGTCTGATCGGTACGATTGGCAACCAATCTAGCCTGTAAATCTGTTAAGCCAAGTGATTTGGCTTTGTTATATACTTCTAGATGAGGGGTTCGAGAAATGATTCTGGGCGATTTAAGCATAGAGAGGGATTTTATCAGATGCATAGTTATGGTGTGCTCTATCTGCACGGATTTTTAAGCAGTGGCAAGAGTGAAAAGGGCCAGTGGTTTCATAGGCAAGTTGAGTCCTGGGACAGCAATTTGATCACAAAATGGCTAAATCCAACCTATCCAATTAGTAGGCTAGAGGCAACTCTTGAAACAATAGAAGAAGAGATACAAGACTGCCTACAGCTGTGTGGAACTAAATGGATACTGGCAGGCTCTTCAATGGGAGGCTTTTATGCTCAATTCTATGCCCACAAATACCATTTACCTTACATAATGATTAATCCTGCCTTAAACCCTGAATATGTATTCAGAGTCAATCTTGGTGAACACACCAACCCAGCTACTGGTGAAAACGTTACAATTGATGAAGCCTATATTGAAAAACTACAGGCCTGTAAAATTGCACAACCAGACCGCGCTTTGCCAACACTGTTATTGATTGATCAGGATGACGAAGTGATTGATATTAATTATGCTCTAAAACAGCATCAAACAAGTAATAACAATATATCTAGAACGGTTGTCTATAAAGGTGGTGATCACAGCTTCATTCATCTGGAGGAAGCCTGGAAAGAGATTCAGAGTTTTGTCAATGCCATTGAAGAAAGCTCGCAATGATTAAAGTCGGCATATAAAGCAGGCGTGTTTTAAGGGGTAAAACTTAAGCTTTAGTATCAAATATTCTCCCCAAAGAGTCTTCAAACAGTTGGTTTTCTACCTCTAGTAGTTTAGCCAGACTTTGAATCTGTACTTTGGTACGCTGCATATTGACTATACTGTCTTCCAGGCTATCTGGAGCAAGCTTATTTAGAGCTTCGTAATCAATCTCAACGCCATTCTCTTCTGCTTTGTGTTCAACAATACTGCTAGCAATATTGTGGCTGTGATGAGCCAGTTGATCAAAACCTTTATTGATGCCTTGCTGAGCAATTGCCCCTGCTGAAACTGATTTGATATCCATTTTGACTCCTATGGTGATTAGACCCAACTAAACCAGACTAACACCGACCTTAACTTTTATACCGTGGATTGTTCTTTAATTCATATTTTACAAAAACATTACCAAACATTTCACTACCTTCACGATCAACTGTAATTCTAATCGCTTCATCTTGCCAAATATAACTTGGATAAGACGGTGTTCCACCCCAGCCTTTACGCTCAATTAGCGTGGGTTGGCCAAGCTCGTTAATTAACTCTAAAGCAACATCTTCGGTCGATATTGGCGTGTGTTTATTGGTTTGCAGTGTTGAGTAGGGGCGGTAGAGGCGAATAAGACTAACAACTTCACCATTATGATTATAGTTAAAGGTAACGTGATAACTGTCGCGAATGCTTGACCAGGTAAAAAACTTGTCGACATTACGCTGTCTAACCGTAGTTCTGGCCTGACTAAAACCACCTATATCCCAAAGGTGAGCTCTGACTGAGTTAATATTTGCACCACTTAGCTTTAGTCCAAGGAACTTTGCATCAATCAGATTAACCTGGTTATTTGTTTCAGCATTGTCTTCGGCGTGAATATTGAATGAGCTTATTAGCAGCAATATAAAAAACACGCGTTTGAATAGCAAATAAAAGGGCTGTTGAAGTTTTAAAACCATGACGATCACAAATATTATTGTTTGACATTGTCTATATCGGCAGCTTAAGAAAATTCTGTAGTTGTTTGGCGGGAAATTCTGCTCTTAATTTCTGAGCATTAAGTGTCAGTGCATTTTCTTGTTTCATTGGAGGTTCAAAATATTTTAGCTGCCTGAGCATAATCTCTGAATCAGCATCAGAAGGGTTATTATTCAATTGTTGGCGTTTTTGGATGGCTTGCTTAGTAAATTCTTTATCTGCTTCAAGGCTGATTAAATAGCTTTCAGCCTGGTTTTTCGACGCTATAGCATAGAATCTTTGCCGGTGTTCATGCTTCAAGAAAGTCGCATCTATAATCACATTGAAACCGGCATTTAAAGCTGCTTCGGCATTATTTTCCATGGTTTGATAGGTTTGGCGATTCATATCTTCAGAGTATAGATCGCGCTTTTCAGCTTCCTGAACACGGTGAGTAGATTCGATGCCATAGAGCGTTTTTCGGGTTCTGTCTGAGCTGATAATGAGCGCATTTAAATTTGGCAGGCCAATAAGTAGCTGATTGGCAAAGTAGCTTTTACCAGTTCCAGAAACACCTTGTAACAGGATGCACTTGGGAGAAGTATTTGTCTCTAAATAACCGCAGGCCAAGTCAATGTAACTTTTGGCCTTGCTTCTCACTGCTTTGCCTTGATCACTGGATTCATCAAACTGAGCGGCTCTTAAGGCGTTTATTTTAGCCCTGACTAAAGCGCGGTAAACCCGATAAAAACTTAATAAATTCAGCGCCTTGTAATCGAGAGTTCGGTTTAAATATAACGATAGAACCTTTAGGCCTGCCGATTTTTGCTGTTTGATATCTAAATCAATCAATAGAAATGAAAGGTCACTAATAACATCAATCCAGCGAAATCTATCGTTGAATTCTATGCCATCAAACAGTACCGGACCCCCATCAATCAGAGCAATATTCTCAAGGTGCAAATCGCCGTGACAAGCCTTTACAAACCCTTGTTGCCTGCGCTTAATTAATATTGGCTTTAACTGTTGGAAAAGCCGATCTGTTTGCGCTTCAAGTTGCTTTAGTTGAGAAACCGTTATTTGATCTTCAAAGGTTTTAAACAGCGTTGGAAAATTATCCAGCATCGGTTGAAGCTGAACCTCCGGTTGACCAAGCTCACTGTCAAGTTTGACCTTTTCTGCATTTAAATGAAATTTTGCAATTTGTGCACTCAGCTTCTCTATCATTTCAAAACTGATTGAGTTCTCTACTAGATAGTTGGATAACAGTGCGGCGGGGTCAAACTGGCGCATTTTGACAAGGTAGTCAATCGCCAAATCGGAATTAATGTCGGCTTGCAAATTTAACAGGCCTGTCTCTGGATCAAGACAGACCGCAATCACATCAAGATAAAGCAGGGGCGCGGTTCTTTGATTTAACTCTAATTCAAGTTGGCAGTATTTTTTACGCTGACTTAAACTGGTGAAGTCAAGAAAACCAAAGTCAACCGGTTTCTTTAATTTGTATGCGTAGTCGCCAGTGAGAAATACAACAGAGATATGGGTTTCAATAGTGCTGATTGCATCGACAGGATGCGGATAAACATTGGGGTTGTGAAGCTGTTCAACGAGTTGCTCAGTATTCAAGGTGAAAACTCATAGATGGTCTTGAGAATTGCCGATGCAGAAAGTGCATCGGCATAAAAAGAGGAAAAGCTTATGCCACGCCTTGCTTTTCGCGAATCTCTTGCTTACGTTTCATTTCAACAGTAAGCGTCGCAGTAGGGCGAGCTTCCATTCGTGGCAAACCAATTTCTTCACCACTCATTTTGCAATAGCCGTATTCACCGCTTTCAATATCACGTAGCGACTTGTCAATTTTAGAAATCAACTTGCGCTCACGATCACGGGTACGCAGTTCAAGAGCAAATTCCTCTTCCTGAGATGCACGATCATTTGGATCTGCTGGCGTGTCTGAATCAGTCTGAAGGTGAGAAACCGTACTGTTAGCTTCTTCAAGAAGCTGCTGCTTCCATGCTAAAAGCTTAGATTTAAAGTGTTCCAACATACCAGAGCTCATATACTCTTCGCCCTTTTTTGGCTTGTACGCCGGGTAATTTTCAATAAAATCTGTTTGGTTTTCCATAATTATCTCTCCTGAAAACTGCACTACAAGTTGTCTGTTTTTATAGCAGCGCATTTCTTAACTGAGTTTTATACCATGTTTTGCTAACTCACAACAAGAAAAAACAAGTAAAAATTAGCTTTCACTGATCGTGTCGCGTGTTAGCAACATTATCCTATCTTATTAATTTTTAACTTGAAATCAGGCTGTTAATCTAGCAAAATCCCCTCCAAAATAAAAACCTAAAATAAATAATGGGGAACGAACATGGCTACATTACAGGCTTTACTATTTGATGTTGACGGCACTCTGGCAGATACCGAACGCGATGGACATCGCCCTGCGTTTAATATGGCTTTTGAAGAAGCTGGACTAGACTGGAATTGGGATGAAGCGCTTTATGGCAAGTTACTTGAAGTGACAGGTGGTAAAGAGCGTATCAAATTCTATTTAAATGAATTTAACACCAGCTTCAATAAGCCGGACAATCTAGATGAGTTTGTTAAAGGCCTACACGCTGCCAAGACCAGGTTTTACACACAGCTGATGGCCGAGGGCAAAATTCCGCTGCGCCCGGGAGTTGAAAACCTTATTAATGAAGCTCGTCAAGCCAATATGCGCATGGCGGTGGTAACGACCACAACTCCGCAAAATGTGACTGCTCTGTTAGAAAACACACTTGGATCTGATTCAGAGAGTTGGTTTGAAGTAATTGCTGCGGGTGATATTGTGCCTGCCAAAAAACCAGCTCCCGATATTTATGACTGGGCTCTGGAGCAGATGGATTTAAAACCTGAAGAGGCGATTGCATTTGAAGATTCATCCAATGGCATTAAGTCTTCGGCCGCTGCTAATGTAAAGACCATTATCACTATCAATGAATATACTAAAGATGATGACTTTAGTGCTGCGGACCTTGTTCTCGATCAGATGGGGGATGAGTCGAACGGCTTTAAAGTTCTGTCTGGTAACGTAGATGGACACAGCTTCTTAAATTTGGAACTGGTGCATAAAGTCCACGCTGCTTAAAAAGCCATTTCAAAAACTTGGCTGCAAAAAAGCCTGGTAAATCCAGGCTTTTTTATTTGCTGTTTTCAAGTGCTCTGTCTCGCGGTTACTTCGCTGTTAGAGCCTGAGCTTCAAACTCAATTCCATCCCAACCATATTTCATAAAGTTGCGAATATTCTGATGGTCATCATTGTCAGGGTTCTGCATAACATCGACAGTATAAAAATCTCCAAAAGCATTCAATGTCGCTTGCTGTGAAAGTTTGTTGCTATCGCCAAAAGCAAATATCTTGCAAGAACCATTATTGGTATTCGCTTGATTTAGAGTTTCACCATTTTTAAACTCTGTTGGCGTGAATTCATAGTTGTCATTAATGGTTTGCATAACCAGATTGAAATCGACAGGCCCTTGGTTGAGCTCGGCAATAAGCTGTTCAACTGTCATGTTTTATCCTTTGTTATTTTTATTGGTTTAATTTGATTAGTTTTGTAACACCGTATGCGGCATCCAAGTTTTCAGCGCTGATTAGTGGTGCAGGAAGCAGTTCATGTCTAAACTGCATCCAGGTCTTGTTTTGCAGACCTCCGCCAACTGAAAAAATTCGATTAACTGACTGACCAGCAATCTGCTGAAGTTTTTGGTAAGCACTGACTTCAACCTGGGTCAATCCCAGAGTTAATCTTCTGAAATAGTTAATATGTTGGAGTAGGCAATCAGAGCTATCCTCAATATCCGAGGCATTACAGCTGGTTTTTTCAGGTAGCTCAGGACGCTTATCAGGATCTGCTACTGGAAAACGTTCACCAACAGCAGGTAGGGGATAGTAACTGCGATTTTCTTGCAAAATCGACTTTAGCTCATCTTTATACATAACCATATCGAGCTTGGTGAGCTGTTCGATTGAGTAGTGTTGCAACAGCACTTTCCCGCCACTGTTTGATGCCCCCCCAACCAGCCATTGATCTGCTAACTTATGGCTATAGAGTCCCAGTGAGCTATCGAACACCGGCTTGTTACTCAGCCATTTAATTGCCAGGGTAGAGCCCAGTGAGCTGACAGCATCACCGGTTTGACAAGCCCCGGAGGCAAGAAAGCCAGCGATACTGTCTGTAGTACCGGCCATAACTTTGGCATCAGCACTAAAACCAAAGCGTTTTACTAACTTAGGAGAGATCTTATCAAGCATTTCACCGGGAGCAATTACCTTTGGTGGCGACAAGTTTTGTTCGGAGAGTAGAGTAAGCACCCAGCTTGGCCAGCGTTGGTTGATAGAATCATAACCGAGTTTTAAGGCATTATTTTCATCAGTCTTGCCCATGACACCACAGAGAAAGTAATTAATAAAATCCACTTGATGGCAAATATAAAGTGGTGCTGAATGTGTGGTCTGTTTAGCCAGACTGAGTATTTTAGCCAAACTGCTTGAAGCTCCGCTTGCCCCGGAAAATGCGCCAGCCTGTGTAATTTTATCTTCTATCAATGCTGCTTCGGAGCGAGCGTGATTGTCGTTGTACATCAAGGCCTGTGAAACCGGGTTGCCATAAAGATCAAATAACAGCACGGTTGAAGAGGTCGCATCGACAATCAAATAATCAACACTTTCAAGCGGCTGTTTCCGAGCTAAGCGATCAAGCATTGCTGTGAGGAAATCAATCCAGATTTGCGGGTCTTGTGAGATTACCGAATTGCCAAAACTATCCAGAGACTCTCTTGGCGTTGGCATTGAAATTTTTGCCGAGGCCAGTATCTGATCACTGGAATCAAGCGATTTTTTTACAATTGAACCTCTAATTCCCGAGGTTCCAACATCTATGCCGAGAATAACCGTGCTGTTTTTTTGAGTTTTCTGATTGGTTCTATTCATGCTTGAAACAGGTCTATCTTATTGTCGCTACAACAATAACAGAATTCTGCATCTTTGCCGTAGTTAAATCAATCCGAATTAGATGAAAAATTGGCTGGAAATAAGGCTCGGAATGCGGTTACAATTGGAGTAATTTTTTTATGGTTTATTTACTGCGATAAACCGAGGTTAAAACGGCTTTGCAATAGAAAATTCGCAGGCCTGCAAGTCAAGTGTTTGGAGTCTTCTGAATGAATGAATTACAACAAGTATTGTTGATTTTTGCTGTTGTTGTCATTGCTGGCCTATATTTTTTAAGTCGCAGTCGCCAGAATCAAGCTAACCAATCAAATAATCCCAGCGCAGAAACCAATCATTCTAAGCCTCAAAACACAAAGCCTTTAGAACACACTATCTCTGACACCGCTTCAATTAATGAGGTAACCGATGGTAAAGAGTTCTCTGCTCCAGCACACGAAAAAGCTGCAGCCGCTTTAAATGAGCTTGGCGAACCTCATATCCCTGTCTCTGAAGCAACCGAGAAGAGGGTTATTGAAAGTTTTGAATCAGATTCTGCCAGCTCTTCAGGTAATGCATCTAACCAACCTGAAACGCCATCAGACTCAAATCAACAGCAGACTGATCCAAACAACCCTAATCAAGGC
>DBOI01000110.1:0-16064 GCA_002299245.1 Hydrogenovibrio sp. UBA650 | reverse complement strand
AAAATAAAGACTCAACCAGTTCAGAAACCGCTACTCAAGTCCAACAAGATCAAAAGCAGTCAAATGAGGACGCTGGTAAGCACCATGTTTTAGTGGTCGATGACCCCGGAATGAATGGGGAAATTGACACATCATCACTGCCGCCAGAACATATTAAGCCATCCTTCGGAATTCCTGAGGACAAAATTAAACCTAAAGCAGTCTCTGCAACTGGCAAAAAACCTGAAGTCTTTGTGATTTTGGTAATGAGTTCAACTGGTGAATTTGAAATGCCATTGCTAAATCAGGCTCTGCTCGGTGTAGGACTTAAAATGACTGATCAGCAGATTTTCTCATTAAAAGATAATATGGGTAACGACTTTATTAGAGTTGCCAATATGCTTGAACCAGGAACCTTTCCCACAGAAGAACTGGACAAGTATTCTACTCCTGGTGTGGCAATGATTCTTGAGCTGCCCACCAGTGTTCGCGCTCCAAAGGCAATGCACGAGTTAATTATGATGGCGCGTAAAGTTTCTCAACGCTTGAATGGCCGTTTGTACAATATGGAACGCCAACTGGTAAAAGAATCCGACCTCCAATCTATGCGTGATGCCGCTTTGGATTATGAGTCTGAGCCTTTGGCTTAAGTCTTTTTATACCGATTATCTACTACTGTTTTTTCTAAATTAAATTCATGTCTGAAACTCTAATTGCTCAACTCAATCGGCTCAAAAATCGTCTTAATGAACTTAATTATGCCTATTATGTTCTGGATAACCCTTTGGTTAGTGATCCACAGTACGATGAACTCTATCAACAGCTATTAAAGATTGAAGCTGAACACCCTGAACTGATTAGCTCTGATTCACCTTCGCAGCGAGTGGGTGATCAACCTCTTGATCACTTTACTTCAGTAACCCACGCTGTGCCGATGTTTTCACTAGATAACGCTTTCAATCAGGATGATCTGGTCGATTTTCAACGCAGAGTAAAAGAGCGCCTAAATACTGAGACCGAAGTAGAGTTTTCTGCAGAACCGAAAATGGATGGTCTGGCAATCAATATACGCTATCAGCAAGGCAAGCTGTTTCAAGCAACCACTCGAGGCGATGGTATAACTGGTGAGGACGTGACTCATAATATCCGCACCATGCCATCTGTGCCACTACAATTGCTTGGAACTGGCTGGCCTGAAGTTCTTGAGGTGCGTGGAGAAGTGTTTATGTCAAAACAGACTTTTAATAACCTCAATGCCAAACAGGCAGAGCAGGGAGAGAAAGTCTTTGCCAACCCTCGCAATGCAGCGGCCGGAACTCTACGACAACTTGACCCTAAAATAGCCGCGAAACGTAAATTAAGCCTCTATCTTTATGGCTGGGGCGAAATAAGCTCAGATTGGCAACTTCCAGAGAACTACTATGCAGCAATACAGGCCTTTAAAAATTGGGGTCTACCGGTAAACCCAGATTCAGAAGTAGTTATAGGTGCGGGTGGCATGCAAGCTTATTACGATCAGTTGCAGCAACGCCGTGCTGAGCTGCCATATGAGATCGACGGCATTGTCTATAAAGTCAATCAACTCGATAGTCATCAACAACTCGGTTTTACTGCCAAGGCGCCGCGGTGGGCAATTGCCCGTAAATTCCCGGCAGAGGAAGTTTGGACTGATCTTTTAGATATTGAAATCCAAGTGGGACGAACTGGAGCTTTAACCCCAGTTGCCAGGCTTGAACCGGTTGCTGTCGGTGGTGTTATTGTCTCCAATGCAACCTTGCACAATCTTGACGAAATTGAGCGTAAAGATGTTCGTATTGGCGATAAAGTCATTGTCAGACGAGCAGGGGATGTCATTCCTGAAGTTGTCGGGCCAGTTATTGCTCAACGACCTGACGGTGTTCGCAAATTTATTATGCCCACAACATGCCCTGCGTGTGACTCTGAGGTGGTTAAGGAACACGATAAAGCAGTTTACCGCTGTACTGGCGGGCTCTATTGCCCGGCACAGAGAAAACGTGCACTACAACACTTCGTCTCGCGTAAAGCCATGGATATCGTTGGCCTGGGTGATAAACTGATCGAACAGCTCGCAGATATGGATCTGGTTAAACACCCAGATGACTTCTATAAGCTTGATGTTGAGACATTAGCAAATATGCAGCGTATGGCACAGAGGTCAGCGCAAAATGTAGTTGATGCGATTACAGATTCCAAACAAACTACCCTAGCACGTTTTATTTTCTCGCTTGGGGTACCGGAAGTCGGTGAAGTGACAGCCAGAAATTTAGCCAATCATTTTGGTTCACTGGAAAAAATTGCTCAAGCACAACTTGAACAGCTTATAGAAGTGCCAGATGTTGGTGATATTGTTGCTGAAAATATTGTGACCTTCTTTCAACAAACTCACAATCAGGAAGTGATTCAGGGGTTGATTGATGCTGGTATTCATTGGCCGGCACCGCAACAACTAGAAGCTGTAGCGTCGCCATTTACTGGCAAGGTTGTGGTTTTAACGGGTACACTTCAGCAGTTAACTCGCAGTGATGCTAAACAGAAACTGGAAGCTTTAGGAGCTAAGGTCACGGGTAGTGTATCAGCTAAAACCGATTTTTTAATTGCCGGAGAGAAAGCCGGTTCTAAATTAACAAAAGCCGAGTCTTTGGGTGTACAGGTTTTGTCAGAAGCGGAGTGGATGGAGATGATTAACAATGGTTAGACCTCGTAATGTAAATAGAGTCAAGGTTGAAAAAGAGATTCCGGATTGGGAACAGGAAGAGTTTGAAAGTCGCAGCGATATTAAACGAGCTGCTCAAGCTGTAACCGATTTAGCTGAAACCATCGCTCAAATGTCTGAAGACCAGATTAAACGCCTACAGCTACCACAAAACTTTACTGAGGCAGTTCTGCTCTACAAAAAAATAGGTAAAGGTCCAGCTTTAAAAAGACAGAAGCTTTATCTGGGTAAAATGCTTCGTGACAATGAGCCGTTAATTGTTGAAATTAAAGAAAAACTTGCCGAGATTGAACTCAAGAAAAAGCAGCAGAATGCACACTTTCACAAATTGGAGCAGTGGCGTGATCGCCTGATTGCTGAAGGCGATGCCGCACTGCATGAACTGTTACAACAGTACCCTCAAGTTGATAGACAGCAAATTAGACAGTTAATGCGCAATGCTCAAAAAGAACAGCAACAGAATAAACCACCAAAATCCTCGCGCGAGATATTCCAGTATCTAAAAAGTTTAGAATGGTAGTAATAATGGTCAACTCGATACTGACTCTTCATTTGGTTTTGAGCGCCATTCAAAAAGTAACAGGCCTGAAACAACCAACCCGGTTCCAATCCAAGTGGTAACCGTTAATTCTTCATTATTTAAATAGTGGCCTATCAAAAGCGCAAATACTGGTGGTATTACCGGTATTAAAGCCACTTTCATTGCCGAAACATGGCGTACCAGATAGAAATAGAGTACAAAGCCGATTACTGAACCAACAATTGCAGCATAGCCAATGGCGTACATTTCACGAGGCATTAAGTCGGGAACAGTGAACAGGGTTTGTGGTGCAATAAGAAAGTGGCCTATCACGGTCACCCACAAAGCCCCGATAGCGACGTGCAATGCCGGTAACTGTGTACCACAGCGCTTTACCATCACTGTACCCAAAGCATGAAAACAGACCGAGATAAAGGCCATCATAATGGCGACGATCTGTATGGTTACCAGCTGAGTTTCCAGGTTAGGCACAAAAACAACCACTAAACCAATTACACTGACAAATACAGCGATAAGATGCCTTGGACCGAGTTGGCAATCTGGCAGTAACAGATAAGCAAAAACTCCGGTGACAACTGGCGTCAGAGCGAACATAATCGCTACCCAACCAGATGACATATATTGGGCAGCCCAATACATAGTCGTCATGCCCCCAAGGATTGGTAGCGCAGCATAAAAATAAACTCGAAGCGCACGCCATTTAAAGGAGAATGGTCGTGTACTGAAAAAGGCAAGTAATGGCAATATAAAAATGGCACCAATCGCAATTCTTGCTGCCACACCGTAAAACCAGTCGGTTTCGCCGCTCCAGACAATTGCGAGTGGGGTGGTAGTCCAAATCATTACCACCAGAATATAGGCTATAACAATCAGCATTCCTGTTAGGTTAACACCTTTTCTGTTGTTGTTTTATTTGTTATTCAAATATGCCTTGAGCGCGGTTTTTATTAACTTCATCCGCTCTAAACAATTTGCCATTCATGCTGATAAAAACACCTGGTTCAGACAGCTGTGCAGCCATCAAAGCGCTGGCAATATTGAAACTGGCATCGCTATTGCCAAGTTTATATGGACGCATAGCACCGGTTAAAACAATGGTTTTTGGTTGTAGCTTAGTGCTGTCTTGTAGAAAAACAGCTGTATCGACCATGGTGTCAGTACCATGAGTGATCACAATTCGATTTGAAGTTTGATTTTGACAGGCCTGTAAAATCTGTTCGCGGTCAGTATCCGTCATCTCCAGGCTATCTTTAAGCATTACAACTTGAGTAGTAATATCTAAAGTACAGTTAGCCTGTTTAAGCAGTTGCGGCAAATGGGTTTCACTAAAGACCAATTCACCAGTGGTGGCTTGATAATCCTTATCAATCGTGCCGCCGGTAATAATTAAACTGATACTGTTTTCTTGCATAGACTAAACTTGCCTAAGAATCCCAGTTACAATCCCCAAAATTTCGATATCTTGATTTCTCAAGATAATCGGCTCCATCTCAGAGTTTGCAGGCTGGAGTCTTACCCCGTCTTTTTCAATATAGAGTTTTTTCATGGTGACCTCTTCATTGTTGATTCTGACCACCACAGACTCACCATTTTCTGCTGAAGAGCGACGTTCAATAATAACAATATCGCCATCATTGATATTCTCTTCAATCATGGATTCACCTTTAACTCTAAGCGCGAAGGTCTCTTTTTTGACCATCGAGGAGGGCACAGAAACCGTGTCGTAGTCCATTTCCATCTGAATCGGATCACCAGCGGAGGTCCAACCTAAAACCGGGATTGAGACAAAATCTATATCCATCATCTCAACAGGGTCCGCAGCTTGCAGTTGCATTTTTTGATTGCGTTTCGGAATTAAATAAGCCAGATTCGACATTTCAGGAAACCTCCACTTGGATATAACTTAGGGTTAAGGCATTTTTACGACTAAGCCTACTTAGGCAATACCATTTTAAAGGGTTTTACATCAACGTGATCATAAACCCCCGCAGCAACGTAAGGGTCTGCATCGGCCCAGGCTTTTGCAGCCTCCAAGGATTCAAATTCAGCCACAATTAAACTGCCGCTAAATCCTGCTTCACCCGGATCATTACTGTCGATAGCTGGGTTGGGGCCTGCTAAAATCAGGCGACCACTGGCCTCCATTTCCTGGAGTCGAGCAATGTGCTCTGGACGAGCCGTTGCACGCAGTGGCAAGCTATTTTCTACATCGTAAGCAAAAATTGAGTAAAGCATGGAAATCCTTTATTTTCTTTAAAACTGTTTTGAACCTTTGTTCTGATTATCGGCATTCTTTTCCGCAAGCTTCTCAGTCAGCTCATCCTCATTGTGGCCATCAAGTAGCGCACTGGCCTCGGCTTCAGAATCGGTTTCCTGAATGTAGTCTTTAATATAGAAGCTCTGGATAATAATAAATACAATTGTCATGCCTGTTAAACCAAACAGTTTGAAGTTAACCCAGGTGTCTGTATCGTAATTAAAGGCGACGTAAAGGTTAGTGACGCCAGCGATAATAAAGAAGGCGATCCACAACCAGCTTAAACGCATCCATATAGCTGACGGCATGGTAATAGCCTGGCCCATCATACGCTCCACAATGGTTTTTTGCCCAATATAATGGCTACCCAGGAATACCAAGGCAAAGCCCCAGTTAACAATACTTGGTTTCCATTTTATAAAACGCTCATCTTGCAGAACCAGGGTCAAGCCACCCAACAAAAGAATCAACACCAAAGTGATAATGTGTATTTTTTCCACGCGCTTCTCTTTTAAATACAGATAGCCAATTTGGACAACTGTTGCAACAATAATGACCGCAGTTGCGATATAGATGTCATACATTTTGTAGGCGATAAAGAAAAGAACGACCGGGAAAAGATCAAATAATAATTTCATGAAGATTTGTTTTATCTGTTGGTTAAAATATAGAGTGATTCTATCTTAAAAGGCTCAAATAATGAAAGTTGATTTTCACTGTCACACCACAGCATCAGATGGCAGTCTGAGCCCGATAGAGATTGTAGATTTAGCACTTAAACACGAAGTCACCAGCCTCGCTATTACCGACCACGATACCACCTCAGGTTATCAACAGGCCTTGAATTATGCGCAAAAAAATCAGCTTCAACTGATTACTGGCGTTGAGGCATCTTGTAGTTGGAACAAACACACAATCCATGTCGTTGGATTGGATTTTGATATTGAAAACAAGCTCCTGCAAGATGGATTAAAAGAGCTGCGTAAACTGAGGCTTGAGCGCGCCGAATCGATGCTTATCAAACTCAACTCAAAACTAGGTTCAGAAATTACTGATCTTGAAAATAAGCTCTGGAACCTGGTTGATAAAGGTGTTGTAGGTCGCGGACATTTTGCACAGCTGCTCACGGAACAAGGCCTGGTAAAAAACAATCAGCAGGCCTTTAAGAAGTATTTGATGAAAGGAAAACCCGGCTACGCGGCGATAGAGTGGCCTGATATAAGCGAAGTCGTCGGTTGGATAACTCAGGCAGGCGGCGTTGCAGTACTGGCTCACCCTGGAATTTACAAAATCAGTAGCAATAAGCTCAACCGCCTCATTGAGGACTTTGCCAGTGCTGGCGGACAAGCGATTGAAGTCGTCAACCAACCTAGGCATGGCGCTGAAATCACCGGCATGGCAGATCGAGCTGAACGCTATAACTTGCACGCTTCACTCGGCTCTGATTTTCACAGGCCTGAACAAACCTGGCGTGGTTTGGGTTGGTTAGCTCCTCTACCGCTAAAATCTAAGCCAGTGTGGGAACTCTTCAAGACGCCAATCTGTTCGCAAACTTAAGCATTAATCACGTATAATAGCGCGCGTTTTTTAAATGGATTTTTAATTCAGAGCCAAGCGAAGAGGGAATATGGCTAAATCATGTGCTTACATCAGCGTACACCCTGATAATCCGCAGTCAAGATTGTTGGAGCAGGTAGTTGAGATTTTAAACGGTGACGGTGTAATTGCTTATCCTACAGAGTCTGGTTACGCACTTGGCTGTCTATTAGATAATAAAACTGGAGCCGACCAAATCCGGCAGATTCGGCGCTTGGATGAAAAGCATGAACTGACCTTAATGTGCCGTGATTTAAGCAACCTTTCTGAATACGCCAAAGTTGGTAACACTCAATTCCGATATCTTAAAAACAATCTGCCTGGTGCCTACACATTCATTTTACCTGCGAGTAGAGAAGTACCCAAAAGACTCCAGGCCCCAAAACGAAAAACCATTGGGTTGCGTGTAACACCAAATATTGTAACCAATGAACTTTTGAGCTACTTTGACAAACCATTGTTGACAGCAACGCTGATCTTACCGGGTGAAGATCACCCAATGACCGATGGTTGGACTATTCAAGAGGAACTTGGACACTGTTTGGATGCCGTTTTAGATGGAGGTTTTAGTGGATTTGAACCAACAACCATTATAGACTTTACTGATGATGAACCTGTTTTGGTCAGACAGGGACAGGGCGAATATCTCGAATAACCTTTTGTTTAGGCCTTTCTTAGATGGATGAATTAACCTTAATTCAGAAAGTTGCAGTCTGGGCGCTGCCGGTATTGTTTGCTATTACCTTACATGAGGTGGCTCATGGCTGGATGGCTTCAAAACTTGGCGATCAGACTGCTCGAATGCTCGGACGGCTGACACTAAATCCATTTAAACACATTGACCCGATTGGCACCGTAGTAGTGCCATTAGCGTTACTGGGGTTGAGCGGTTTAGTGTTTGGTTGGGCTAAAGCAGTTCCGGTTGATACTCGCAATTTTAAAAATCCGCGATCTGATATGGCTTGGGTTGCAATAGCAGGGCCTGTGGCCAACTTGTTTATGGCTGTTTTTTGGGCTGTTATTGCAAAAATTGGCTTTACTCTGCTTGCAACCGAGCCTATGATCGCTAAATTTTTGATCTACAGTGGAGTCGCCGGTATTACTATCAATCTCATTCTAATGTTATTGAACCTGATTCCGATTCCGCCTCTAGATGGCAGTCAAGTACTGTCTGCCTTTTTACCTAAACAGATGGCATGGCAATATAATCGACTTGAGCCCTACGGTTTTTTTATTATTCTGGGCATAATGTTCTTAGGCCTGTTAAATCTAATTTTAATGCCGCCGTTTATTGCTTTCCAACAACTTCTCTATTCTATATTTGGCATAAGATAGTTATAAATTAATCAAAGAGATCTTTATGAATCAACCTTCTGGTGAAAAATTACAAAAAATTCTGGCCCGTGCAGGCTTTGGTTCTCGGCGTTCAGTGGAAACGATTATCGAAGATGGTAAAGTGAAGGTTAATGGTCGAGTTGCAAAGCTTGGTGACCGAGCAACAGCGGCAGATAAGATAAAAGTTGATGATCGCTTAATTAAGCCAAGCCGTCTGGAACAGCAACCAACACAGGTAATTCTCTATAACAAACCTGAGGGCAGGGTCTGTACCCGTAAAGATGAGAAAAACCGTGATACCATCTACACCCAGCTGCCAAGAGTGCACAATGGTCGCTGGATTAGCGTTGGACGTTTGGATTTAAATACTTCAGGCCTGTTGATTCTGACCAATAATGGCGAACTGGCAAATCGAATGATGCACCCTTCATATGAAATGGAGCGTGAATACACTGTCCGAGTTTTTGGTGAGGTAAGCGATGAAACCATAAAACAGCTAAAAAAGGGGGTTCAACTGGATGATGGGCCTGCTAAATTTAGCAAAATCAGAAAGATGCAGTCAACTGAAGAAGGCGAGTCAATCAATAATTGGTACAACGTGGTTCTTAAAGAAGGTCGTTATCGTGAGGTGCGTCGAATCTGGGAAGCAGTAGGGGTGCAAGTAAGTCGACTTCATCGCGTACGATATGGTTCGTTTTCAATGCCAAGAGGCTTGCGCAGAGGAAAAACCCAAGAGCTGACCTGGAGACAGGTTAATCAGCTGCTTAAATCAGTAGGTTTAGCAGAAGAAGCCAGGCCGGATCAACGCAGAGTAACAGTTTCCACAGGCGTTAAAACCAAAAAAATGGTAAGGAATAAAAACTTGAAACCGGCGTCCAACAGAAAAAAACTCAGTATAAAGGGTAGAAAGTGAGCCTCTATTTTAGTTAATAGATTTTGCTATATGGATCGATGATCTCCATACTTTCAACATAGAAAAGCTCTCCGGATTTCTTTTTTCCTTTATCCAACAGGCTTTTTCTGTTTTCCCATTTCATACCCGATGCTCCCTTGACGCTGACAAGGTAACCTCTCAAAAGCACAATATCCCCAATTTTGATATCTCTTAGCCTTTTAGTAATAACGGAATCACTGGCGATAATGTGGTAGTTAGATGAGTTTATGGTTACCTCTGCATCACTCAAGATCGAAGAATTTGAATCCCATTCATAGAACCGGTTACTAATTGATGGATTCAGCTCTTGATAAATCGCCTCATTGGACATTGGCCCCCATCCGAGTACAAGATCAATATCAGAGATACGGGACATGCGATCAAAATAATATTTTGAAGCCGCAATAACTCTAGCTTCAACTTCATAATTACTGCGAGGCGAATAGGTGTAGTTACCAATTCGAAATGGACTTCTGCTCGATTTACTTGAGTAAGGATAACTACCAGCCATAATACCTGGACCAACCGTCGGTGCGGTCTCAATGTAATAGTATTGCTTCCAGCCAACGAACAGCAGTATTAGTATGATTAACCTCTTCATTGCACCGATTCTATCACCAAGTTTAGGTTTAGACTACAGATTAGGAATAAGGCTAATTATGGTCGTTTAAATAACCAGGTTAATGTTTAATAGTGAGGCGGTGGGGTTTCATCTCTAATATCTTTAACTACATCCTGACGCAGACTCTTAAGGTGCAGCGAAAGAATTTCGACCTGTTTTTGAAGTTTTTGAATCTCGGCCTGTTGCAAGGCAATAGTTTTCTCCATCTCGACAACACTCTCATTCTGAAATTCAAAAGATGTCTGCAATTCAACCAACTCGGCATGTATTTTTTTTATCTCTTTATCCACTTTAACTCACCCATTTTGCGACTTGGATCGAGTCTGAATCCACAAAACTAAGCCTGACTCGGTCAACTGGTGGTTCAAGTAACGATATCTCTGTTTGGTAAAGCTCATCTCTACGGAAATAGTGGCAACTTATTCTGTCTCCAGGACGACTGCGATTAAGAAGCTGTTCAAGCTGAGATTTTGTTGAGATCTGTAGGTTTTTCAGCGCAATAATCACATCACCTGCTGAAAGACCTGCGTGATAGGCTGCCTGCTGATTCCACACATGGGTCAGCTTGAGGCCATTATTTACCTGAGAAACATTGGCACCAATAAAAGTAGCAATGCTATTTTGCTCACCATCCTGCCCACCAAGGTCTTCAAGGCTTATTGGTGCATTTAGGGAGAACTCAATATCAAATTCCGCAAATAGTTCCGCTAAAGGCGGGTCTTGGGAGTCAAACAGGTACTTATTGAAAAAATCTGTCAAATCAATACCGCTTACCTGGCTACAGATAGCCTCGATTTCACCGTCTTCAATTCCCTTGCCAACTTTGCCGTAGTTTTCCCAGAGATAAAGCAGTATATCGTCTAGTGATTTATTTGCTTCGGTCTTTGAACGAATAGTCAGGTCTAATGCCAGAGCAATAATACTGCCTTTTGTGTAGTAGCTGATTATCGAGTTGGGGGCATCTTCATTCTGCTGATAAAACTTTGTCCAAGTAAGCCAGCTTGATTCGGAAACGGATTGCTTAAACCTGCCTGGCATTCGATAAACACGCGTAAGCTGTTTGGCTAACAGTTTTAAGTAGATCTTTAAATCAATCACTTCAGCTCTAAGCAGAATAAGGGCGTCGTAGTAGGAGGTAATGCCTTCAAACCACCAGAGCTGGTTGGTATAGACCGGTGTCTGCAAATCTGATTCTTGATAGACTTTGGGCTGAATTCGCTTTACATTCCAGGTGTGGAAGTATTCATGACTACAGAGTTCAAGAAACTGTAGGTAGCCATCAGTCGCTTCAGTCATGCCTGGATATGGCAGGTCATTGCGACTACAAATTAATGCCGTGGAATTGCGATGTTCTAATCCGCCATAATCACTTCCGGTAACCATTACTTGAAACAGATAGTTATCAATTGGGGCCGGCTTGCCGAATAGATTGAGCTCAGTTTCACAGATCTTAATCAAATCTTTTTTTAACCTTGCTTTATCAAGTTCGAAGTGGCCTGTTAAAACCATTTTATGAGGGATTCCGTTAGCTTCGAATTCAATTTCGGTAAAATCAGCGATCTCTACAGGGTAATCAATTAAAGCCTGGTAATTTTCAGCTCGGTAATACCCAAAACCATTTCGTTCAATATCTATGGCAGGCATGCCTGTAGCAACTTTCCAGTTTGATTGATGGGCAAATTCCGCTTCAACAACCTCAACTTGGCACTCTTTGTCACTCTGCCCGACAACTTCCAAAAATGTCGAAGTACCGTTAAAAAATGCGTGCGTTTGATCAAAATGGGCGCTGCGAACCGACAAGTCCCAAGCGTAGACTTGATAACAAATGGTTACGGCTTGGTCTGTGGAAAATTGCCAGTTAGATTTATCTACAACCTCTAACTCAATCTCTTGATTGCGTTTAGATAGTACTTTTAAGTCATTAATATTTTTAGCAAAGTCTCTAATTAAATAACTACCAGGAATCCAGTTTGGCAAGCGTAAACTCTGTACAGGCTGAATAGGCTCAGGAATTTCAATACTGACTTCCAGTAGGTGCGCATTAGGGTCTAAGGTTTTAATACGGTATAAAATCATTGTTGAAGCCTACTCTAAGAATCTTTATTTGTACTCTCTGGCGTATGCAAGGGAACACAGAGCTTTTTATTTTTAATAGCCCAAAGAGTTTTAACCGTTAAATGTAATACCAAGGTAACCAGTGTTGCCAAAAGAAATATTGCTAAATATTTAAAGATAGAAAATTCGAGTTGTTCAAACATAATGAATGTGGCGATTGTAATTGCCGCCAATGGAAAGCTGTAGGCCCACCAAGACAAAGCAAAAGGTACTTTGATAAACCTAGGAATCTGAGAAAACAGCAGAATAGTCAGAAACAGTCCAATATAGTAAAGGATACGCGCAAACTCATTTACGCCCGCCATGCCTTGCAATCCCATGTATGCAATAAAACCAACAGCAGGCGGTGCTATTAATATAAACAGAGTGGGTTCAAGTACCTTCATCATAGGAGGGTGAAAAAACAGACGATACATAACCACGCTGTTGAGAATAATCCAGAAAACCAAACCAATACTAAAAAAGAACCAACCGACATGTTCGTGAGCGAAGTGGACTGCACCAATCGGCACAAGGATGTTGCCGACAACCGGAATAAACCAAGCCGGGTTCATATGAGTTATCTGCCATTTTTCATGGTGAATCCAGTTATTCAGTATGTATAACAGGAGTGAAAATTGAATTAAAGCACCGAGTATCCACATATATTTTGCCTGATCATAGGCCAAATCTTTAAAAACCAAACTAAGCAGCAATAGACTGATGCTGAAAGTGGGGAAAAAGTTCAATGCGATAGGGTGATTAATTTCATTAACTACTGCCTGCGGATACTTGATGAGTTTTATCAGGTAAGCAATGGTAGCCAGAGTAAAGAAAAGCGACGTTAGCATTGCGAAGAATATATAAAAGCCTTCTGAAATATCAAGCACTTGATGAGCATGATTCAAGGCAACTGTTAATCCGCAATAACCCATAATAGCACCAAATATATTGATGGGAAAAAAAGCCAATCTATTTGACGCGGATATTTCTTGAGACATGGAAACCCTCTATTTAAATAAACTCTAATATTGCTTATTTTACACACTTCAGATCCATGTTATTTGAGTCTCTGAGAGTTGTGTTTCTGAACGACTCTTGAAGGCTTTGTATATTTCATATCTACTTAAGTAAGTTACATAGATTTAAATACTGATTTTAGATTTAAAAATATGAGTTCTTTACTATCATTAGATGTTGTTTAATATAGGTTTATTTTCAGCTTGATCCAATACTCAAATGCACGGAAGATTTAATTACAAAATAAGTTTTGCACCAACGGTGATAAATTTTGGTTTGCCAATGGGTTTACTCGGACTGGGAGTCAATGCGAGCCATATTAATACGCTGTTTGATACCTACTACTTAGCTCCGTTTTTGATGACTATCGGTTTATTCAGTTTCGTTTTTCTTGGCCTTCACTATATTTATTACTTGTTGCTTCCTGCCAGCAGAGCCGAACTCTTATTCGAATGGAGACACCCATTCACACGCTCTTTTCTTCCGGCAATTACCTTAACAGCCATGTTAGGGATCACAGGCTTAGATTCGCTTTATCCACTATCTGATCATTTTCTTTGGCTAATACTATCTGGATTAGCGTTTTTTCATTTGGCCATCAGCCTATACCTTATTGGCGGCTGGATTTTTAATGAAAAAGTGATGATTACCGACCATAAACCAACATGGTTTATTGTCATTTCTGGTAATTTTGTTGCTAGTATCACCTTTATGACCTATTTCAGAACAGAACAAAATGCTTATGAAATAGCGATGTTTTTTTATGCCTCCGGGCTATTTCTTTGGATTGCCTTTGCAACCAGCATTCTTTACCGGCTGATTTTCCATCAACCTGTTAGGAAGGCGCTTAGACCAAGCCTGTTTATTTTTCTTGCTCCACCTTCATTGGCTTGTGTTGCCTCAATACATATTTCAGAGGGTTTTATCCATGATGGGCAAATTCTATCGTCAACCATTAGCATCGTCAGCTGGTTAAGCTATAGCTTTGCCTCAGTTATGTTTATGCTGTGGCTGACTCAGAGTAGATATTTTATTTCTAGCGGCTTAAGTATGGCGAGTTGGTCATATGTGTATCCGCTTGCTGCCTATGGCCTTGCAACACAATATATGGCTCAGGCGTTAAACAGTCCTGAATTAAAAATTTTAAGCTTGGTATTGCTGTTATTTGTACTAGGGTTGATCTTGCTGCTTTTCAAATGGCTATACAAGCGCTTTATAGACCCTGTTTCAGGATAATAATTAGAGTACTCAAATTTTCGTCTGCGTTTATAATGTGCTCTTTGTAATTTATATGCTTGGAGTCTTTAGTGATTCGTACTCGATTTGCACCTAGCCCAACCGGCTACTTACACATTGGTGGTGTCAGAACTGCTCTTTATTCATGGCTTTATGCAAAAAAACTTGGTGGTGAGTTTATTTTGCGTATTGAGGATACTGACCTTGAAAGATCTACTGAAGAGTCAGTAAATGCTATTTTGGAAGGCATGAGCTGGTTGGGTCTGGAATATGATCAGGGGCCAATCTACCAAACACATCGTTTTGATCGTTACAAAGAAGTGATTCAACAGCTTTTTGATAAGGGGTTGGCATACTATTGTTATGCAACACCTGAAGAGCTTGATGAGATGCGTGACCAACAGCGTGCTGCTGGTGAAAAACCTCGTTATGATGGCCGTTATCGAAATTTTGATGGCGAGCCTCCTGTAGGCATAGCCCCTGTCATCCGCTTCAAAAACCCGGTTGACGGAGACGTTGTCATTGAAGATATGGTCAAGGGCAGAGTAGTCATAAGCAATACTGAACTCGATGACTTGATTATCGCTCGATCTGACGGCACGCCAACATATAACCTGACGGTTGTTGTTGACGACTGGGATATGGGGGTAACCCATATTATTCGCGGTGATGATCATCTAAATAACACCCCAAGACAGATCAACCTCTATGAAGCGATTGGCGCAGAAGTTCCAAAGTTTGCACATATACCAATGGTTCTCGGTGAAGATGGCAGTCGCCTGTCAAAAAGACATGGTGCCGTTAGTGTTTTGCAATATAAAGAGCAGGGCTTTTTGCCTGAAGCACTTCTTAATTACCTGGTTCGTCTGGGCTGGTCTCACGGTGACCAAGAGGTTTTCTCAATTGACGAAATGGTCAAGCATTTCGACCTAGACAATGTCAACAGTTCACCTTCAGCCTTTGATATGACTAAGCTCACCTGGATTAATGAACAGCATATTAAATCCGCCTCAGCTCAACATTTGGCAACTCACCTTTCGCCATTTGTCGCTGAATTAGGTTGTGACCTGTCTCAAGGACCACAGCTCGATGAAGTCGCAAACCTTCTACGAGAGCGAGCAAAAACCTTAGTTGAAATGGCCGAAGGGGCAGTTTATTTCTTTAAAGATTTCGAAAGTTTTGAGGCCGGCGCCGCTAAAAAACACTTACGACCTGTCGCTGAAGAGCCGCTAACTCTATTGTTAGCCAAGCTTGAGTCGGTTGAAGACTGGAAATCAAAACCCATTCACACTGCAATTAATGATACTGCAACGGAGCTTGAAGTAGGCATGGGTAAAATTGGAATGCCATTACGAGTTGCCATCACAGGAGGAGGGCAGTCTCCCGCAATTGACGAAACCGCAGAATTGATCGGTAAGCCACGCTGTATTGCCAGAATCAAAATGGCTCTTGAATTTATCGAAGAGCGCAAAGCAAATTCGTAATTTTGTCAAATATACGGGGTTAATTCAGGCCTGAACTGTCGAAAGCTGAAGCGAGTTTAAACTTGGTTCAAGAGTTCAGAAAAAAGTGACACTTTTTTTACACTTTAGGCTTGACGATATTAGGCAATTCTATATAATACGCACCCATCAGCTCGAGGGGCTATAGCTCAGCTGGGAGAGCGCAACACTGGCAGTGTTGAGGTCAGCGGTTCGATCCCGCTTAGCTCCACCA
>DBOI01000172.1:424-3437 GCA_002299245.1 Hydrogenovibrio sp. UBA650 | reverse complement strand
CTTTCATCGAAAAGCATCGGATTGATGAGCGGGACTTCACACGCAACCGCTGTCTCACACTCCCTGTTCTGATCAATTATTGCTTGAACATGGTCAAAGGCAATACGCAATCTGAATGAAACCGCTTCTTTCAAATCCGTGACCAATCGGATGTACCAATCCCCAAAGTCACGGCCGCTGCTTTTTTCAAAGCGCGTCTGAAATTTTCCGCAACCGTCTTTATTGACCTGAACAGGGATGTGACCAATCACTTTTATCAAACGGTCAAAGCAGAGACCTGGAATGGACATCGTGTGCTGGCCGTTGATGGCGTTAAATACCATTTGCCTGATGAGGCGGTGATTCACACTGAATTTGGTGGTCAATCCAACCAGTCTACGCATGAAGTGCCGATGGCACTCGGTTCAGCACTCTACGATATTCATCAGAACATCATTATCGATGCACAGCTGTTTCCCTATCGCAGCGATGAGCGCGCGATTGCCTTTAAACATCTGCAAGCCACGCAAGCCGGTGACTTGATCCTGTACGACAGAGGCTATCCAGCATTCTGGTTAATGGCTGCACATCAATGTTATCAACGTGACTGGTGCATGCGCGTTAAAGCTGACTTTAACACCGAAGTCAGTCAGTTCGTTGCCTCTGGAGATAAGCAACACATTGTCATCTTGGCGGCGAGTGATAAGGCAAGACACAAATGCCTGGATAAAGGGTTATCCGTTGAACCACAGACCGTGCGTCTGATTCGCATCACCGTGAAAAAACAAGGTGGTCTATTGAATGACCAACCTGCTGGATACACACCGCTATCCAGTCCAGGCATTCAAAGCGTTATATCATACACGCTGGCAAATCGAGGAAGGCTATAAGCGTCAGAAATCCTGGCTGGAGATCGAGAATTTTACTGGCAAATCAGTGTTAAGTGTGCAACAAGATTATCATGCGCGCATCCTCAGTCTGAATCTAACAGCCATTGCGGTATTTGCCGCACAACGGCATTGTGATCGGACCTTACCGCAACGTCAATACCGGTATCAGATTAATTTCGCACAAGCCTTATCAACAATGAAAGACACGATTGTGAAATGCTTGTACGGGTTGGTATCGCTGCATGGATACAGACAACTCGTGGAAACAATGAGGCAAAGTCTGACAATCATACGACCAGACAGACGCTTTGAACGCAAGAAACGCAGCGGCGCCAGTCGGAAATTTCATCCATGCTATAAAAGAATGCTGTGATTACAACGTGTTGGGCTTAAGTTAGTGACATTGCCTGCTACAGGGGGTATATCTATCTGTTTTTTATGAATTTGTTGTTTTTTAAAATCGAAAGATGGGTTAGCATTTTGAGCCCACTGAATGAAGCTATCAATTTGAGTACCGTAGTACGCTTTGCTTGGTTTGTTTCAGAAATAGATTGTTTGAGATATGCATTACTGACAGACAAGGTATTCCTGTATCCAAAATCCATGTCAGTCAGGTTTTTATTCTCTGTTGATGGTAAATTTCGCTTTTATCAAAAGCCATAAAAACCGGGAATTTGTGACTAAATATCGTTTCCACATACGCCTTGGCTCCTGGATAATACGGTAAAACCATTCCAGACCTGTCTCTTGCATCCATTTTGGTGCACGCTTAACCTTGCCAGCGACAACATCAAAAGTACCACCAACCCCCATTACAAAATCGACACCCAACTGATCTTGCCATTGGTTGATGAAATTTTCCTTTTTTGGTGATGTAATGGCAACAAACAAGAGTTTTGCTCCTGATTCTTTGATTTTTAGAACAACAGAATCCTCGTCTTCCCAGAAAAACCCATGATGATAACCAGCCACATTTAAGTTAGGGAATTGTTTGCTAATTTTTTGTACTGTAGTTTCTACAACTTCAGGTTCAGCACCTAACAAAAAAACAGGGTAATCTTTATCAGCAGATAGTGATAAAAGTTCATGAAACAAATCTACCCCGGCCACTCTTTCAGGTACGTGTTGACCTAATAATCGAGCGCCCCAAACAACTCCCATGCCGTCAATATTAATGATATCGCAGGCTTCAACTGAAGAACGTAAGCCCTGATCAGTTTGCATCTGCACCAGCTTGGCAACATTGATGACAACGTGTTGTGTGAATTGATTGTTTGCTATGTGACTATCGATTAAGTCAACAGTTTCTTTCATTGTATAAGCGTCCATCTGAACACCCAGTAATTCAATTCGTTTCATATTCTGAGTCACCTTATGGTCTTGAAGTGATGGATTGAAGTAATTTGGCTGGGCTTGAGTCAAGCACAGATCAGCTGGTTATTAGTATCGAATGACTGAACTTGGAATCCGTACCTTTGCGATGGCACAGTGCACAAGTCTTTATTTTCTTGGCGATTCAAACATCCCATATAACCTAAAGGTGAAGCTAATATTTTATGAATTCACTGAGAAACCAATGCTTGTATTCTATATTATCTGCATTAGAGTCACGTATTCAGGGTAACGATAAACACATTCATTTTTTCTGAATACTTATTTTCGATTGCTTATTAAAGCATTTTTATTGATAGTTTAGTTTAAAATTCTACATCCCTTACTCAAATATGGACTGATGATGGTTTTGTGACACAGAAATGTGTCACATAGAATAGACCTAAGAACCTGTCCAAGATCTTGATCAATGGAGTATATCGACCGTATTATCGTCATGAAAAACAGTCAGAATAGTCTTGTATACTTTATTTAGATGTTCTGTAGTCAGTCTGCACTTCTAATCGCAGGATCAAGACTTTGGTCACAAAAAAAATACTTAACTAAGATAATTCAGCAGCTTGCACTAAGATTTGATTAACAATTTTAATCGTGGTTCAAATCTAAGATGCTTAACAACATTTTCAAACTGATGGCATTATTCGGTTTATCCACTCTGCCGGCTAATTTATTGGTTCTCAATAAAACTGAATTGCTCATCTTCTGGCAAGGGCTGAATGCTGATCTGCAAGATACTTTAACCAATCAACCTG
>DBOI01000172.1:0-124 GCA_002299245.1 Hydrogenovibrio sp. UBA650 | reverse complement strand
ATCAACCTGCACAATCGCCATTCCAGTTTAGAGTTGTGAACTCGACAGAGAATCAACAAAGGCTGGCGATAAAACCAGCATTGAAATCTGATGAGGCTAATCAACATGCTGAACAAGAAATCTC
>DBOI01000147.1:4420-14970 GCA_002299245.1 Hydrogenovibrio sp. UBA650 | reverse complement strand
GGCGGCGGCAGATCATATTTCGTGTGTTTCTGAAAACACACAGAATGAATTGTTGAAAACGATTCAAATAGATAAGAACAAAACTTCCGTTGCCTATAACGCTCTTAATTACCCTTATTTGCCAATGCCAAAAAATCAGGCTTTGGAGTTAATCAATGAGCGTTTGCCTGAATTACAAGAACCATTCTTTTTTCACCTCGGTGGAAATCAGTGGTACAAAAATCGTAAAGGCGTTGCTGAAATTTTCTCTCATATTGCCCAATTCTCAGGATATCAAAAACATCTATTGATTTTGGCAGGTAAACAGTGGCCACAAGACCTTCAGGAAAAAATTAAGACTTTAGGGATTGAAGATCGAGTCATTGCTATTAGTGATTTAAGCAATGAAGAAGTTAGAGCCTTTTATTCGACCTGTGAAGCGATGATTTTTCCTTCCTTAGAAGAAGGTTTTGGTTGGCCAATTGCCGAAGCGCAAGCCTGCGGAGCGATAGTTGTCACAACTAACAGAGCCCCGATGACCGAAGTGGGAGGGAATGCCGCTATTAATATCGAACCTGAAAACCCGAAAGCCTCTGCTGAAGTCATCGTTGAGAGCCTAAGCAAAGAAAATGACCTGAAAAAATTGGGTATTGAAAACGCCAAACGTTTTTCAACCGAAGAAATGATTCAATCATACCTTGACGGCTATCAAATAGCTGTAAATTTAAAAAGGGTTGGCTAAATGAAAATCCTACATGTAATTAGTTCGCTGAGTCTAGAAGGTGGCGGACCTGCTCAAGGAATTCGCAATTTGACTTCTCATTATGCTGTGCAAGGTGTGAGCGCAACCGTTTTGTGTTTGGATGCCCCTGAAGATAATCTCGGCAATACAGAACACCTAGAAGTTGTTACTCTGGGTAAAGGCAAAGGTGTTTTTTCTTACCATACAGGAATGGTTAATTGGATTAAATCGAATTTTAATCAGTTTGATGCGGTTATTGTGCATGGTTTGTGGCAATATCCTGGCCTGGCGGTTTCAAAGGCTTTGAAAAACAGTTCGATTCCTTACTATGTTTTTCCACATGGAATGCTGGATCCTTGGTTTAAACATGAATATCCGTTAAAACATTTAAAGAAATACGTGTTTTGGTTTTTAGGACAATATCCAGTTTTAAAGTATTCCGAGGCAGTACTTTTTACTTGTGAAGAAGAAAAAATACTGGCACGAGAATCTTTTTGGCCTTATAAAGTGCGTGAAGTGGTTGTCAATTATGGTACACGTTTAACCGCGATTGCAGAAAATTCTCAACCTGGTGATTTTTATGCTCTTTACCCAGAATTACAGCCGAAACGAATTTTCTTGTTTTTAAGTCGTATTCACGAAAAGAAAGGCTGTGATTTATTGATTCAGGCTTTTGCTCAATTTGCAAAACAAGATGACAGTTTGCATTTGGTTATGGCCGGACCAGATCAAACAGGCTGGCAAGCATATTTAGAAAAGTTGGCGAATGATTTAGGTATTGCAGAACGAATCACTTGGACAGGGATGCTTAAAAATGAAAAGAAATGGGGGGCATTAAAAGCCGCAGAAGCTTTTGTTCTCCCTTCGCATCAAGAAAACTTTGGTATTTCTGTTGCCGAAGCTTTGGCTGTTGGCACCCCTGTTTTGATCTCCAACAAAGTGAATATTTGGCGTGAAATTCAAGAAATGCGTGCGGGCTTGATAGCTGAAGATACTTTAGATGGTACAGCACAACTATTGGAAAGCTGGCTGTCTATCTCTAAGCAACAAAAAACAGAAATTAAAGCGAATACCATTCCGTGTTTTAAAGATAAATTTGATATTAAACAAGCGGCTGAGAATTTAATTAACTTGATTAAAAGCGATGTAAAACATGATTAAGCAAGGAATTAATCCATACAAGCAAGCAAGCTTTAGTTTAAAAAACCGATTAGCGCGTGCGATTTGGGGAGTGGTTTATGTGCTGTTTTTTAGATTAAGCCCGCGCCCTTTTCATGGCCATCGAGCATTTATTTTGAAGTTGTTTGGCGCAAAGTTAGGTAAGAACTGTCATGTCTACCCCACGGCAAAAATTTGGGCACCGTGGAATTTGGAAATGGACGATCAAGCTGGTGTGGGTCCAAATGTTAATCTTTACAATATGGCGAAAATCAAAATTGGAAAAAAAGCGGTCATTTCACAGGGTTCTCATCTATGTACTGGCACACACGATTACACAGATCCGAATTTTCAACTTTTTGCCCTGCCTATTGAAATCGGTGAGAGAGCATGGTTGTGTACGGAATGTTTTATCAGCCCAGGGGTAAAAGTTGGTGATGGCGCAGTGATTGGTGCACGTTCGGTGGTGATCAAAGATATGCCTGACTGGATGATTTGTGCGGGTATACCCGCTAAAACTTTAAAACCAAGAGTTATCGAAGAGAAATAAAATATGAAGTCCAACTCTCCTAAAGTTACTGTTCAAATCCTCTCCTTTAACGAAGAACAACACATTGCCCGTGCAATTAAATCCGTGAGGTCCTTTGCCTCTCAGATTGTAGTTATTGATTCCTTTTCAACTGATCGTACTGTTGAGGTTGCAACCGAATTAGGTGCTCTGGTGCTGCAGAACAAGTGGTTGAACAACTATGCTCATCAATTTAATTGGGGGTTGCAAAACTCCCCAATCGAAGGATGTTGGGTTCTCCGTTTGGATGCAGATGAATATATTACGCCTGAACTTGCTGAAGAAATTAAAGAAAAGATAAGCTCTCTTCCAAAAAGTGTTAATGGTATTTATATGCGCAGACGCATTCATTTTATGGGTAAATGGATGAAACGTGGGGCGACCTACCCAATGTGGGTACTTCGATTATGGAGACACGATTATGGAAGGTGTGAAAACCGTTGGATGGATGAACATATTGTTTTGAGTGAAGGGGAGACCGTTCGTTTTGAAAATGATCTAGTTGATGATAATTTGAATGATTTAACTTGGTGGACAAATAAACATAATCACTATGCCACTCGCGAGGCGGCCGACTTGCTGAATCATAAATATCACTTTATGGCGGTTGATCAGCGTGATAAGGATGATAGAGAACAAGCGATGTTTAAGCGTTGGCTCAAAGAGAATATATACTCCAAAATACCATTATTTGTACGCCCTCTTTTATATTTTATTTATCGTTATATCTTTCGTTTAGGCTTTTTAGAAGGTTGGCGCGGTCTACAGTGGAATTTTTTACAAGGCCTTTGGTATCGTTTTTTGGTTGATGCAAAACTTTATGAAGCTGAAGAAAAAATTAAACACGCGGATGAAAAAAAACAAGCTGCTTATGATTTAGTTGTTAAGCAATGGGGACTTAAACTTCCAAGTGAAGGCGAAAAATGAAAATTCTTCTTGCCTCAACGAACTACGCTCCCGAACTAACTGGCATTGGAAAATACTCTGGTGAAATGACTCAGTGGCTGGCTGAAAATGATCATGATGTACGCGTGATTTGTTCGCCACCATACTACCCCGAATGGGAAGTTCATCAAGGGTTCTCTGCCTGGAAATACAAAAAAGAAAAACAAGGAAATCTTACCATTTACCGTTGTCCGCTTTGGATACCTAAAAAGCCTAGTGGGCTGAGTCGTTTAATTCACTTAGCCTCTTTTGCATTATCGAGTTTGCCAGTTGTACTACGCCATATTTTTTGGCGTCCGGATGTCATTATTTGTGTTGAACCACCTCTATTCAATAGCTTTGGCGCCATTATTACTTCCAAGCTTTGCAGGGCAAAGTCGATATTGCATATCCAAGATTTTGAGATAGATGCCGCCTTTGAATTAGGTATTGTGAAAGCTGGCTGGCTAAAGAAATCGATCTATGGTTTTGAAAGTTTTTTAATGCGCCGTTTCGACAAGGTTTCGACCATCTCCGAGACAATGCTTAAAAAGCTGGATGAAAAACAAATTGCTAAAGATAAGCAGCTGTTTTTCCCTAATTGGGTAGATACAGATTTTATTCACCCGCTAGCCTCCTCATCATATCGAGAAAAATTAAATATATCTTCTACCAAAACCGTTGCTCTGTACTCTGGCAATATGGGTGAAAAACAGGGATTGGAAATCGTTATTGAAGCTGCTCGTACTTTAAAAGAAATTCAGTTTATTATGTGCGGTTCAGGCGCGGCTATTGAAAGATTAAAAAAGTTAGCAGAAGGTTTGAAAAATATCATTTGGCTGGATTTGCAACCCTTTGAACTTTTAAACGATTTTTTAAATGTTGCGGATATTCACTTACTACCTCAACAAGCAGGCGCTGCCGATCTTGTTATGCCCTCTAAATTAACAGGTATGCTTTCGTCAGGTACCGCAATTGTAGCAACTGCTGATATTGGCACCCAAGTAGAACAAGTCGTCAAGCAATGTGGCATTGTTGTTCCCGCAGGGAATACTGAGCTTTTTTCACAAGCTATTCAAGACTTGTCAAAAGATGAAAAATTAAGAAAAAACTTTGGAATAGAAGCTAGAAAATATGCGGAAAACAACTTAGAGTATCAGAATATAATGAAGTCCTTTAACAAGGAATTAATAACGTTAATAGAAGAGCAATAGCATGAGTAAAAAAACAGCATTAATTACAGGTGTAACGGGGCAAGACGGTTCTTACTTAGCTGAGTTCCTTTTAGAAAAAGACTATGAAGTTCACGGTATTAAACGCCGAGCATCTTCTTTTAACACGGAACGTATTGATCATATCTATCAAGACCCACATACTGATAATAAAAATTTTATTCTTCACTATGGTGACCTTACTGACTCTTCTAATCTGACGCGCATTCTACAAGAGGTTCAACCAGATGAAGTCTACAACCTAGGTGCTCAATCCCATGTTGCTGTCTCTTTTGAATCGCCAGAATACACTGCCGATGTAGATGCAATGGGTACTTTACGACTATTAGAGGCCATTCGTTTCTTAGGCCTTGAAAAGAAAACTAAGTTTTACCAGGCCTCAACTTCCGAGCTTTATGGTTTAGTACAGGAAATCCCTCAAAAAGAGACCACACCCTTCTATCCTCGCTCGCCTTATGCAGTAGCCAAAATGTATGCTTATTGGATTACTGTTAATTACCGTGAATCTTATGGTATGTATGCGTGTAACGGTATTCTGTTTAACCACGAATCGCCGCGCCGAGGTGAGACCTTTGTAACACGTAAAATAACACGTGGTTTGGCGAATATCGCTCAAGGTCTAGAACAGTGCCTATACATGGGTAACATAGACGCTTTACGTGACTGGGGTCATGCCAAAGATTATGTACGTATGCAGTGGATGATGTTACAACAGGATAATCCGGAAGATTTTGTGATTGCGACTGGTGTGCAATATTCTGTTCGCCAATTCATTGAATGGTCGGCGCAAGAGCTTGGAATAAGCGTTGAATTCTCAGGTAAAGGTGTAGATGAGATTGGTACTATCACGGCGATTGAAGGCGATAAAGCGCCAGCTTTAAATGTTGGAGATGTCATTGTTCGTGTTGACCCTCGCTACTTCCGCCCTGCTGAAGTTGAAACCCTTTTGGGTGATCCAAGCAGTGCTAAAAATAAACTTGGCTGGACACCAGAAATTACTGTGCAAGAGATGTGTGCTGAAATGGTCGCAGAAGACCTAAAAGTCGCACAGCGTAATGCTCTACTAAAAGAGCATGGCCATGATATTTCTATCTCGGTTGAAGAAGGTCGATAAGCATGACCGCAAAACGTATTTTTGTTGCCGGTCATCATGGCATGGTAGGTTCAGCGATTATTCGCCAACTAGAACAAGATTCAAACAATGAGATCATCACGGCGACTCGTTCAGAGCTAGACCTGACTAATCAAAAGGCTGTCAGTGACTTTTTCGCAACTCAAAACATTGATCAAGTTTACCTAGCCGCCGCTAAAGTCGGTGGAATTCACGCTAATAATGAATACCCTGCCGAATTCATCTATGAAAACCTGATGATTGAAGCCAATATCATCCATGCAGCACATCAAAACAATGTTCAGCAGCTACTATTTTTAGGCTCTTCTTGTATCTACCCTAAATTGGCTCCGCAGCCAATGCGTGAAGATGCGCTATTAACCGGAGAACTGGAGTGCACCAATGAACCCTATGCGATTGCTAAAATAGCAGGTATCAAACTGTGTGAAAGTTATAACAGACAGTATGGTCGAGATTATCGTTCGGTGATGCCAACTAATCTGTATGGTGAGAATGACAATTTCCACCCAGAAAATTCACACGTGATTCCAGCATTGTTAAGACGTTTTCATGAAGCCAAACTGAATAATGATCCAGTAGTACATGCCTGGGGTACGGGCAAACCGATGCGTGAGTTTTTATATGTGGATGAAATGGCAGAAGCTTCTATTTTTGTAATGAACTTGGACTCGACCACCTATCAACAACAAACTCAAGACATGCTGTCGCATATCAATGTGGGTACCGGGGTTGACTGTACCATCAAAGAGCTGACCGAAACGGTAGCTAAAGTTGTGGGTTATCAAGGTCAGATTGAGTGGGATAGTTCAAAACCAGATGGCACACCGCGTAAATTAATGGACGTATCACGTTTAGAGCGTTTAGGTTGGAAAGCGCAAACCTCTTTAGAAGAAGGTTTGAAAAAAACTTATGCTTGGTTCTTGGAGAATCAGAATAACTTTAGACGTTAAACACTATGTACTTAAAAAGTTGGATATGAATGAATAAAGTCGCTTTAATTTGTGGTGTTGGTGGACAGGATGGTACTTACCTTGCCCAGAATCTACTAAATAAAGGCTATGAGGTTTGGGGAACTTCACGTGATGCTCAAGGATCACGCTTTCTAAATCTAGTTAGTTTAAAAATCAAAGATCAAATCAAAACAGTTTCTATGGTACCTGAAGATTTTAGAAGTGTTTTAGTCGCTCTTCGAAAATCCAATCCTGATGAGGTCTACTATTTATCAGGGCAGTCTTCAGTAGGCCTCTCTTTTGAACAGCCCGCTGAGACCATCCAGAGTATTGCTATTGGAACATTGAACATGCTTGAAGCTTGTAGAATGATGGAAAAAGCCCCTAGAGTTTATTACGCAGGTTCCAGTGAGTGTTTTGGTGACACCCATGGCCAAGCTGCTAATGAAACAATGGCATTTAGTCCCCAAAGCCCATACGCTGTTGCCAAGTCCTCTGCACACTGGCTAGTGAATAATTACCGTGATGCTTACGGATTATTTGCTTTCACTGGCATTTTATTCAACCATGAGTCACCGCTCAGACCTGAAAGGTTTGTAACTCAGAAAATCATTGCATCTGCTAGACGAATTGCAAACGGTTCTAACGAAGTTCTTGAACTTGGTCGATTAGATATTTCCCGTGATTGGGGGTGGGCGCCAGAGTATGTTGAAGCCATGTGGTTAATGTTGCAACAAGATACCCAAGATGACTATGTTATAGCGACTGGTGAAAATAACTCATTAGAGTGTTTTGTAGCTGAAGCCTTTGCGTATTTCAATTTAAACTGGAAAGACCATGTAAAACAAAGTCCTGACTTGATACGCCCTACTGACTTAATGGTTAGCCTGGGAGACCCGTCAAAAGCAAATAAAGAACTGGGTTGGAAGGCAAAAAGCAAAATGCGGGATGTTGTTAAACTTATGGCCAGCTCAAGTTTGATTTTAGATTGCTAATTCTACTTGTTTATTAGGTTATGTTAACATGCTTTAGGTTGTCGGCATCAAGGCAGACTAGTGGGGCATTGCTATATCAACAAAGACTTAGTCGTGAAATCTTAACTTTCATGCTTTCAGCTTTTTCGCATCTTAAAGAGTAATTAGACCATGATTAATATTATCCTTTGCGGAGGCTCTGGAACCAGACTTTGGCCCTTGAGCCGAACAATGTTACCAAAGCAGTTTGTTCGCCTTTTTAATAACCGTTCACTATTCCAGGAAACGGTTTTAAGAAACAAGTCAGTTTGTAGCTCTTCGCTGATTGTCTCCAATAACGAGCAGTATTTTCTAGCAGTGGATCAGCTTCAACAAATCACTGAGCAATCTAACCAGTTTTTGCTTGAGCCAGTCGGGCGAAATACTGCACCAGCAATTGCATTAGCTTGTATGTTGCTGGATAACGATGATGTCGTCTTTGTAACCACCTCTGACCACTTAGTTAATGATCAACAAGCTTATGAAAATGCGGCTATGGAGGCAAAGGCTCTAGCAGAGCAGGACAATCTAGTGACCTTTGGTATTCAACCCTCATACCCTGAGACTGGATTTGGTTATATTGAAGCAGATGGCAGTGATGTGCGCTCGTTTAAAGAGAAACCAGATCTAGAGACCGCTAAGTCGTATATTGATCAAGGTAATTACTACTGGAATTCAGGTATGTTCTGTTTCAAAGCTGGTATTTTCTTAAACGAGCTAAAGCAGTGTGCCCCAAAAATTTACCAGGCCTGTGAAAAAGCGATTCAAGGTCATGAGAATCAATCTGAGGTTAGAATCGATTTAGAAGCGATGAAGGCCATTCCAGATGACAGTATTGATTACGCGGTAATGGAAAACTCCAAAATAGTTAAGGTTGTACCATGCGATATGGGCTGGAGTGATTTAGGTAGTTTTGACGCCCTCTACGATGAAGTCAAAACCAACTCTAAAAGTAATGCAGTGCTGCCAAGAACTAAAAACTCTCCAGAACCGATCTGTATCGATTCCAAAAATAACCTGCTAGTTACCCGAGATCGGCAAATTGCTATGGTGGATGTCGATGATTTACTTGTTGTCGATACCACTGATGCGATTCTTATCTCCAAGAAAGGCAGCTCTCAGAAAGTTAAGAACGTTGTCGCTGAGATAAAGAAATCACAGCCTGAAATGGCAGAGATTCACCGTCTTGCTCACCGTCCATGGGGCACCTATGAAGTTCTTGTGAATACCAAGGGCTATAAAGTAAAACGGATTATGGTCAAGCCAGGCGGTCGTCTGAGTTTGCAAAAACATTATCACCGAAATGAACACTGGATTGTGGTATCTGGGACAGCAACAGTAACCGTTGATGATGAGGTTAAATTAGTCAGACCAAATGAGTCGGCCTATATCAAAATGGGACAAATGCATCGTTTAGAAAACCATGGCAAGATAGACCTTTACATGGTAGAAGTACAAGTGGGCGAATATACCGGTGAAGACGATATAGTGCGTGTTGATGATGTTTATGGGCGTTAGTTATAGTTACTTAATCATTTCATATTGATTTGACTGACACTGGACATGTACAATAAAAAGTACAACAATGCAAAAATGGAGAGAAGCAATGCAACAATTAACTTTTAGTGATGCAAGAGCCCACTTTAAAGATGTGTGCTCTCGTGCAGTGGATGACCAAGACTCACTTTTAATTACGCGAAGAGATGCTGAAAATGTAGTTTTGATGCCGCAATCTTTATTTGAATCATGGCAAGAAACTATTTATTTATTAAAATCGCCAGAAAATGCAAAAATGCTGGCTAAATCTATCCAACAGCACCAAGCTGGGCAGCTAGTAAAGAGGTCCTTGATAGAAAAAGAATGAAATTAGAGTGGACTGAAATAGCCTGGAACCAATACTTGTATTGGCAAACCCAGGATAAAAAAACATTGAAACGTATTAATCGATTGATTAAAGAAGCTTTAAGAGAACCATTTGAAGGTATAGGCAAACCTGAGCCTTTGAAAGAGAACTTAACCGGATACTGGTCTCGTCGAATAGATGATACCAATAGGTTGGTTTACTACGTCGAAGAAGAGCGCATTACAATAATTGCATGCCGTTACCACTATTAATGATGAGATTAAAATGAAGTTAGACTCTTTTAAAGCTTACGATATTCGTGGAAAAGTTCCTGAAGATTTAAATGAAGAATTAGCTTATAAAATTGGGCGAGCCTACGCCACTGAATTGGCTGCGAAATCAGTTGTAGTGGGTCATGATATTCGCTTGGAGAGTGAAGGCTTAGCCAATGCACTGAAACAAGGATTAACTGAAGCCGGTGCCAATGTTTTAGATATTGGTTTATGCGGAACCGAAGAGGTCTATTTTTCAACTGTCCACCATAAAACCGATGGTGGCATTATGGTCACGGCAAGCCATAACCCGAAAGGTTACAATGGCATGAAGCTGGTTTCAAAAGGTTCAAAACCAATATCCGAAAATTCAGGTTTAAAGGCGATTCAACAGCGAATATTAGACAATGATCTTGGCCATAAATCAGAAGTTACAGGTACTGTTTCGACTGTTAATAACAAGTCTGATTACATTGAACATCTACTAAATTATGTTGACGTGTCCAACCTAAAGCATCTTAAGCTTGTTATGGATGCCGGTAATGGCTCAGCTGGCGCGGTTATTGATCAGATTGCTAAACAACTTCCATTTGAGTGTATATTCGTAAATGAAACACCCGATGGCCATTTTCCAAATGGCGTTCCCAACCCTCTTCTTCCAGAAAATCGTTCAACAACAGCGAATGCGGTAAAACAGCACAATGCGGACTTTGGTATAGCATGGGATGGAGACTTTG
>DBOI01000147.1:0-4109 GCA_002299245.1 Hydrogenovibrio sp. UBA650 | reverse complement strand
ATAGCATGGGATGGAGACTTTGATCGTTGTTTTCTTTTTGATGAAAATGGTGAGTTTATTGAAGGCTACTATCTGGTTGGCCTGCTTGCTGAAACACTTCTGACACACACACCTGGAGCCAAAATCATTCATGATCCTCGTTTAACATGGAATACCATTGAACAAGTTCAACAGGCCGGAGGAGTGCCAATTCAATCGAAAACCGGGCACGCTTTTATAAAAGAACGAATGCGTTTAGAAGATGCCGTCTACGGTGGGGAAATGTCTGCTCACCATTATTTTAAAGATTTTGCCTATTGTGATTCTGGCATGATCCCATGGCTATTAGTAGCAGAACTCATTTCTAAAACAGACAAGCCTCTCTCGCAACTTACCAGAGAAAGAATGCTGGCCTTCCCATGCAGTGGTGAGATCAACTATAAAGTAGCGAACGTACCTGCTGTTTTGGAAAAAGTTATGCAACACTTCCGTGGCTTAAACCCAGAAGTTGATAGAACGGATGGTATAAGCTTGGATTTTGGAAGTTGGCGTATGAATATTCGCTCTTCTAATACTGAACCTCTATTGCGACTTAATGTTGAGTCAAGAGGTGATAAAAACCTAGTTTGGGAAAAAGTCAAAGAGGTCAAGGGCTTAATTGAAAATGCCAATACTAAGGGATAAGTTTAATTAAGAACAAGTATTAACAAAAGCATAATGCTCAACCACAAACATTAGTATTTTTTCATACTGATCAAGTGCGAAATTTGCTAAAATTTCTTTGGTTTAAAAATTTGTGGAAATGCTTTATTGATTTCTTATTTGGTTTTATATGGTCGAAAACTTAACAAACTTCAGAACAAATGAAAATGCGCCATTTTTGTTTCGCATTGTTGATGTCATTCTATTGATTGCCTCATTTTTTGTTGTTAGCACGGCCTACCAAGTCCCTTTCAATAAAGACTATTTACTTTTACTCACATTTACTATTGCTGTATTTCTATTCTTTGCGGAATCAGCTCAACTCTATAAAAAGCTTCGCTTAGGTAAGTTCCCACAGAGAGCAATGGTTGTATTTGCTGTCATCTCCTTGAGTTTTCTGTCTGTCACACTAGCTCTTTTCTTGATACAAGAAGGAGGGAATTTCTCACGTTTTATTGTGCTAAGTTGGTTCATTATGAGCCTATTCAGCCTTATTACTTGGCGATACATATACAGAAAAATTAAGCAAAAACTCTACAAACAGGGAGTGAACCTTAGAAAGGTTGCGATTATCGGTTTAACCCCTACCGGCAAGAGCCTGCTTAATCAGATCAAACAATACCCAGAAATGGGACTAGATTTTGTCGGTTTTTTTGATGACAGAACCCCCGAAAGATTACAAGGAGACCTGTCAAATCTAAAAGGTTCGGTTGAAGACGCGCTTGCAATTGCACAAGCTGGAGAATTGGATAGTGTTTATATTTGTATCCCTTTGACGGCTGAAAGTCGGATTGCCCACATTATTCATAAACTGAGCGATTCCACAGTCAATGTATTTATGGTGCCTGACTTTTTATTAAACACCATTATGCACGGAAACATTAGTAACCTTGGAAATATGGATACCATCAGTATCTTTGAAAGCCCGATTACCGGATCTCAGGAGTTTTATAAGAGAGCGTTTGACATTCTGTTTAGTTTATCAGTACTTGTAATTCTATCTCCCGTCTATTTGATTATCTCGATTCTAGTGAAAATCACCTCTAACGGTCCAGTTGTATTTAAACAGGCTCGATATGGTCTCAATGGTGAGCAAATAGGTGTCTACAAATTTCGTTCTATGAAGGTGATGGAGAATGCAGACAAGGTTGTACAAGCAACTAAAAATGACTCTAGAATTACACCGATCGGCAGTTTTTTGCGAAGAACCTCTTTAGATGAACTGCCTCAATTCTTCAATGTGCTCTTGGGGGACATGTCTGTAGTTGGTCCAAGACCACATGCCGTTGCTCACAATGAAGAGTACCGCAGCAAAATTGATTACTATATGCTTCGCCATAAAGTAAAACCGGGAATTACTGGCTGGGCTCAAGTCAATGGTTGGCGTGGAGAGACTGATACCCTCGACAAAATGGAAAAACGAGTTGAATACGATCTGCAATATATTCGTAACTGGTCTCTTTGGTGGGATATCAAAATTATATTTTTAACAGTATTTAAAGGTTTCATAAACAAGAACGCCTACTAAACCCGTCTTTGCCAGCCATTTCAAAAATGGTTAAAAACCTATTTAAACAACCTGTTATAAAACATTTAGAGTGCTTTCTGAAAGCATTAGACTATTACTTTTTTCTTTTGGTAACTCGATGCGTATTTGCCAAAATAGCGATGGCGCAAACAGTGATAAAGGTGATGGCATTTGCGGGAATCTGCAGATTAAAATCAGAAAATGAATGTATCATAATTGCCAAAATAGCCATGGAAGCACCAATACCTACTCCACTTCTATAGACAGACCTCGAGTTTCTTAAAGCTTTTACTGCATAGAATAGTGCGATGAGTGTGAATATCAGTAAAGGAAGGCTTCCAATCAGTCCAAACTCAACCCAAAACTGAATATAGTCATTGTGTGCATGATCAAAGTGGCCTCCAAAAGTCGGCCCAGCGTGTGACATAAAAACAGTTTCATAGCTTCCTGCTCCATGGCCAATAAAATTGTTTTCCTGTGCAAGAGGAATCGAATTTGTAAACGCGATACCTCTTAGATCATTGATTTCAAATACGAGCTGTCCATTGTCTTCGATTACACTAACTTCAGTATTAATTAGGCGATCTTTAAGTCGTTCCAAACCAAAGTAGTGACTAATTACTAAAACATCTATCACAACAAAGCTAATTAGAACTGCGATATTACGGCCTCGATTTGCTTTAAAACTGAGAACGAAAATAGCGCCTACAATGACTAAACTGATGACAAATGCAGTATTCCCCATACGGGAGTGGGTCATGACTAAACCTATGACCATAATCACAATGGCAAGCCTTATTAATAACTTATTACTGAGTAACAATTCGATGATATTAATCCACTTGAAAGGTTTTCCATCTCTAAAAGCCATCATAAGACCAATACTCAAGGCAATGGTCATCTCTAAATAACCAGCCAAATGATTGCGATTAACAAATGTCCCGGTTGCAGTACCATAATAATATTCTTTAGGGACACCAAACAGCCACTCAATACCGGTTAATACCATGGTAGCACCCCAAAAGGCCTGGAAAGCACCACTTATCAATAGAACAGATATTAGCCAAGTAAGGTATTTTCTGGTGTTAAACAAGCTCACAATCATTATAAAAAACAGAGCATAACTGAGGCCAAGCATTAAATATTGAAAAGTGGTGCCAGGGTTAGCGGTTAAACCAAATAACCATTGAATGGCGACCCACAGCTGGGTAAATATCAAAAGGCCAAAAAGCAAAAGCCCTGGACGAATCGATTTAACCTGGATTGAGCGGCCCTTGAAAAAGGATAGGCTCCAAAGAAGCGCTAAAAAACTAATAGATGCAATTAATAGAGCAGCAGACCAATCACGGTTACTGCCCAAAGGAAGAGGAGCCCAAAAAAGCAGCGCCAACAAAGCGACAATAAGAAACTTTTCTAATAATGAGTTTTCGGTACTATCTCGGTTCATAAAACAGCCTCAAAACTTGCAGACCGATAATACCTTATAAAGAACCTCTTCTACAAAGAGTAAAGCAAGCACTTATACAACGACGAATACATTGTGCTCTGGCTGCGATAACTTGCCTAATTTCCGCCGGGCGCATACCGCTTGAAATTGGGTTGAGGGCTCTACAGTTTGGTCTACAGGTTGTTGTACATGATACCAATGCTGTTTGTGAGCACGCGGCAGAGGCTTTACCTGGTGCCATTAGAGAGGTTAGAGCAACAGGGGTTACAGCGGCATATTTACCATAGCGTTTCAAGAATTCACGTCGAGAATCTTCTACAGTTTCTGATTTTGAATCTTGTTCTACTTCTTGATTAGGATCAGCCATATTATAATTCCTTGATAAAGAGCACCTGCCCTATATATTAACTGCTACTTATAATACACTAAAAATAATGGCTCTTCCCCAAATGG
>DBOI01000146.1 GCA_002299245.1 Hydrogenovibrio sp. UBA650 | reverse complement strand
AAAAATTCTGATTTACTCATAGAGAACCGCAATGACACAATATAGTTACAATTTAATCCAAGATTTTAAAAATATTGTCGGTGCCAAAAAGGTACTAACGGATCAAACCAAAACCGCCTATTACCGCTCTGGCTTTCGTTCAGGAAGCGGTAAAGCCTTAGCGGTTGTCTTTCCGCAAACTCTATGGGAACTTTGGCAGGTTATTGAAGCCTGTGTTAAAGCTGACGCAATTATGGTTGTTCAGGCAGCCAAAACCGGCTTAACAGAAGGCTCTGCTCCAAGCGGTGAAGACTATGATCGTGAAGTAGTCATAATTAATACTCTAGCAATTAACAATATCCATTTAATTAACGATGGAACTCAAGCCATTAGTTTGTCTGGATCAAGCCTACACAGCCTAGAAGAAAAACTTAACAAAATTGATCGTGACCCTCACTCAGTAATTGGTTCATCTCAGATCGGAGCATCAGTTATTGGCGGGATTGCCAATAATTCTGGGGGCGCACTCTGTAAGCGAGCTCCTGCTTATACAGAGTTGGCATTATTTGGGCAAATTGATGAAAACGGCAAGCTACAGTTAGTAAACCACTTGGGTATCGACGGCCTGGGAGAAACGCCGGAAGAGATTCTAAATAATGTTGAGCAGGGGAATTTTGACCCTGCACAGATTCGCCAAGATGTTGGTATGGCTTCTGACACTGAATACGCTGATTGGATTAGAGATATCGACTCTGATATTCCAGCGCGCTTCAATGCCGACCAGAGACGCCTGTTTGAAGCCAGTGGCTGTGCAGGTAAGCTTGCGGTATTTGCGGTGAGAACCGATACTTTTGCCAAGCCAAAACAGGAACAGGTTTTCTATCTTGGTACTAATGATCCTGAGAAGTTTGCTGAGTTACGAAAAGATGTTCTTTCAAACTTCAAAGAACTGCCTGATATGGCAGAGTATCTCCATCGCGATATCTTCAAAATTACTGAGAAATACGGCAAAGATACCTTCCTGGCAATTCAGTACATGGGTACCAGCAAAATGCCGCAGTTTTTTGCTATGAAAGCCTGGGTGGAGAATCTGCTTAAACGTATTCCGCTGCTATCGAGCTCAATACCAGATAGAACTCTACAGTTTATTAGCCGCCTGTTCCCACAGCACTTACCTCAAAGAATGCTCGATTTCAGAGACCAGTTTGAGTATCACATGATTCTTTGTACCAGTGATGCTGGTATTCAGGAAGCGGAAGACTATCTGAAAGAAAAATGGCCGGAAGACATCAATAGCGCCTATTTCAAGTGTACTGAAAAAGAAGGTAAAAAAGCCCTTCTGCATCGCTTTGCAGCCGGGGGAGCCGCAGGTCGTTTTGCCTTGATGCACAAAGACACTGTAGAAGGAATTTTGCCTTTGGATGTTGCTATGCGCCGCAATGACTTTGACTGGGTAGAGAAACTACCGAAAGAAGTTTCTGACAAATTATATGGCACCATGCACTATGGTCACTTTATGTGCAATGTCTTCCACCAAAACTACCTGGTGAAAAAAGGCGAAGACAAAGCAGAACTTAAGAAATTAATGCTTAAGTATATGCAAGAAAAAGGCGCCAAACTTCCTGCCGAACACAACTTTGGGCATCAATATGAAGCCGATGAAAATGTAAAAGAGTTCTACAAAAAACTTGATCCAACCAACAGCTTCAACCCAGGAGTCGGAAAAATGAGTAAGAACAAAAATCATCAGTAAATAATCCCATTTAACGACTATTCAAAACTCATAAAACTTTAAAAAAAGTGTTGCTATTATGCAACATTTTTTGTTTTGCAAGCCTGAAACCAACGTAATTACTGCAAAATCACATTTATGATGGCTAAAATACGTAACTTCCTTATTCATAAAATATATTACAAAATACAAGGAATCTTTATGAGTGTTCTTATTCGCACCATTATCGGTGCTTCATCACTAGCTCTTATCAGTAACTCAGCATTAGCAAATCACCACCAAAAAAAACAAACTTCTGAAGACGGGAAGTTTAGCGGAATGGTTAAACTGCATCATGTAGTTGACGGCAAGGATAATGGTTACGATGCTAACAACGGCCAATCAATTCTTTTTAAATTAAATTACGACTCACCAAGAGTCAGTGGCTTCAAACTTGGCATGGGATTCTTTGCGGTTGGCGATCTATTTGATGAAACTGATCATAACGCAGAAAGAAAAGCTCGCGGTATGTTAGTTAACGGCGACGGCACAATGAAAGCGGATTTAAGTGAACTAAATCTAGACTACAAAATTAACAACACCAATATTTATGCAGGTCGTAAGAATTTTAAATCACCTCTTACAACCGCCGCTGAAAGTACTCTAGGGGATTTCCATACTGTAATTGGCGCCAACTTTAAACCTACCAAATCAATAGGAATTGGCATTGCTCATCTTACCGAAATGTCGCAAGGAGCTAGAACGGCTACTGAATTCAGTCTAATTGGTGAAGGAACAGGAACAGCTGGAACAAATGTGAGTCCTAATAAAGTTCCACAAGCCGAATTTCATCGCATCTCTGAAGTTGCTCTTGGTTTAGGTGCGGATGACACATCTGGCTTAACTGTTATCAACGCAACTTATAAACCTTCTAAGACTCTAAACATCTCTTTCTGGGATTACTACGCACACGATATTTACAATGCTATGTATCTTGAAGGAACTCACGTAACACCATTAAAAGGTAAAAAGCTTAAGTTGAGTGGTCAGTACCTGACTCAGTCTGAGGTTGGTGATGAACTTGCAAACGATATCGACTTTAATATGTTTGGTATTAAAGCCGCTGTCGGCAATAAAAAATGGGGAGCTTTTGTTGCTATGAACCAAAGTTCTGGAGACACCGGAATGTTTAACGTCTTCAGTGGTGACCCTGGCTATACAAGCTCACAGTTCTCGCGTAATGAGTATCGTGAAAATGTTACCGCCTATAAGGTTGGAGCCCGCTATGCAATCAATAAAAAGCTAACGGTTAAAGGTGGCTACGCTAACTATGGTCAATCTGACTCTCTACCTAGAACAGGCAACGGAAGCATTCCTGCAATCCCTGGTTCAGCAGGTGTCACCTCTGAAACTGATGCGACAGAGCTGAATTTTGCAGTCATCTGGAAACCAATCAAAAAGACCATGGTCAAGGTTACTCATGCTCAAAGAGTTAGTGAGTACGATGGCTTTAACAATCTAGATCTAACCATGGGGCACACTCGCCTGATCGGTGTTTACAAGTTCTAATTAATCTTGTAACCAAGTATAAAAAAACGCCCTTTATCGGGCGTTTTTTTATTTCTGAAACAGCAATTTTAATCTTATACTTAGACTATTAATTAAGTGCGTCGTTTCTGCTGAGTTTTCTTTTTCTTCTTAATCTTAGCCTTCATAGCCGACTTCTCATCTTTTGCCGTCTGACGGTGCTTCATCTTATTCTTGCGGCCTTCAAAAGGGTTTTCTGTGGCTTTGTATTCAATCGTCACTGGCGTTCCGACCCACTTAAATGCTTTGCGGAAGACATTGGTTAAATATTTAGTATAAGCGGCAGAGAGTTTATTAACCTGATTACCATGAATAATCACTCTTGGAGGATTCAAACCACCTAAATGGGCATAGCGTAGCTTAACTCTTCTACCAGCAATCATCGGTGGCTGATGCTCCAACACCGCCTGCTCAAGAACTCTGTTTAGATCTGAAGTAGAAACTCGTTTAAAGGCTGCCTGATGTACAGCATTGATGGTTTTAAACAAGTCACCAACACCTGTACCATGAAGGGCGGAGATAATGTGTTGCTTGGCATAGTCTGCAAATTGAAGCCTGAAACTCAGTTCATTTTTAACCCAATCACGCTGATCCTTGCTGAGGTTATCCCATTTGTTAACTGCAATCACCAGGCCTCTACCTGATTCAATTGCCAGACCCAATAAGGTCAAGTCTTGATCAGTTAAACCTTCAGAACCATCAATCAGAAGAATCACCACATGGGAGTCTTCCATGGCCTCCATGGCTTTTACAATGGAAAACTTCTCGATACTCTCTTTGATATTTTTACGGCGCCTGACCCCTGCAGTATCGATTAGAGTGTACTCTTTGCCATTACGTTCAAACGGCACAAAGATACTATCTCGAGTCGTGCCCGGCATATCAAAGGCAACCACTCGCTCTTCGCCTATCATCCTATTGATAAGGGTTGATTTACCGACATTTGGACGCCCAATTACAGCAACTCGAACCCCAGGATGGTCATCCAGTTCCATTTCATCATCTTCGTCAGAATTTGGAATTCGGTCTAATACATCATCCATAGCCTGCTTAACATTATCACCGTGCGCAGATGATATTGCATATGGCTCACCGAGCCCCAACTGAAAGAATTCTGCTGAGATAACCGAGGTATCAGCACCTTCAGATTTATTAACCAAAACTTGAACAGGCTTATCAAACTGGCGTAGGTAGTTGCCAATAACTTCATCAGAGGGAATCAAGCCTTGGCGCCCATCTACTAGAAAAATGATTGCATCAGCATCATCTATTGCACTGCGAACCTGACCAGCCATTAGAGGATCAACGCCTTCAACTTCACCACTTAATCCACCGGTATCGACAATAATATATGGTGATTTTCCAACCCTTCCAGTTCCGTACTGGCGATCGCGGGTCAACCCAGGATAATCTGCCACTATGGCATCTCGGGTTCTAGTTAAACGGTTAAATAGAGTGGATTTACCTACATTAGGTCTTCCCACCAGTGCAATTACAGGTTTACTCATGGTATTAGCTTATTTGAGGCCTGCCATTTTTAATTTAACAGGCCTGTGAGAATAGGAACCAGGACTTACTTGCCTAGAATGGCCAGAGGTTTTGCCACCAAGATTTGCCCTCTTCTTCAGGCTTGTCAGAGACATCTTCCGCGAATTCCATTTTAAATTTCTTAAGGTTTGATAAAGCCACAGTATAACTGGTGATCACGCCCTCTTCATCGAGTAAATAAAGGCGATCATCATCAGACATGACTCGAGCGATTCGATTACCATCACCGTATTCATTACTGTGCTTAACGCGAGCAACTTCAACCCCTTGCACTTTATCTATCCAGTGTAGATAGCCCCAGGAGTCAACTGCCAGAATCTCATCTTTGGCGTCAACCAAGTCCCCAATCAGGCGATTTTTGAAAAGTGATTGTTTCCAAATATTTACACCATTATTGATGTCAAAAGCATGGAGTGTATCAGTATCATCTACCATATAAAGCTGGTTATTATCGACTACAAAATCTCGGTATCCCGAGAGATCTTTTACAAAATAAAACTGGCCATTTGTCGGGTTGATAGAAACCAATTTACCGTTATAGCCTAGAACAAACAGACGATTATCATGATAAATAAGCTTAGCTTGCACATCGACTATACGTTCAAGGTCAGTTCTACCTCTAGGCACGGCTACTCTTACTTCCCACAACAAAGCACCCGATTTGGCAGCCAGTGCTTGAACAATTCCGGATTCCCATCCTACATAGACAGTGCCATCTTGATAGACCACTTCCGGAGAACCGCGCAGCGATAAACTTGGAATCTGATGTTCAGCGACCCAAAGCTGCTTACCTGTTTTCAAATTCAGTGCATATACTTTGCCATCAACAGTACGAGTAAAAATCTTACGGTCGGCAATCACTGGACGACCTAGAACTTCTGAAGAAAGTTGGCTCTGCCATAGATAGGAACCATCGACAGCTGATACTGCAATCAACTGACCTTTCGAAGTGCCTAAAAAAAGTTGGTTATCAAGGAAAGTTGGGCCAGCAGTAATCGCTGAATCAAGTTTAATCTGCCACCTAACCTGATCAACCCAGCGAGATTTATTACTTTTTTGTAAAAATGCTAAGTGTCCAGTCTCTGTAGCAACGTATAGATTGTCACCATTCTCAGCAAAAAACAGACCCTCTGTATCACGACTTGGCATCTGTTCAAGCTTAACTTGCCAGTTTTTAGCTAGTGAGTAATCTGACTCCATTGGAGCCATGTATGGTTCTTCTATTGGCTTAGTGGTTGAACAACCAACCAATAAAAAGTTCAGGCCTGTTAAAAACAAAATTAGCTGTAGTGGTCTTTTCATTATCTTATATCAACTTATCTAGTGAGCAGAATACTATTGTTTAACTTCAACATCGGCTAAGTCATTCAATTGCATTTGCGCCAGTGAACTCAGATTTTTCTCTGTCTGAGGGTTATCGACAACTTTAGTAAACAGTTTGTGAGCCTGAACTTTATCTTCTTGAACTAAGGCCAGCATAGCAGCAACATAATCCGCATTACCTTGTTCAGATGGATTTAAATTTTTACTATTAATTGTCTTCAATTGGGCATCGGCATCAGTATACTTTTCTTGTTCAAGGTAAACTCTGGCCAGTCGCAAATGAGCAGTAACCTGTATTGCCTTATCTGTTGATTTTTCGGTTACCCAGTTCAGGTTGTTTATTGCTTCATCAACATCACCAGAACGATACTTATATGTAGCATGTAACAGTGCTGCTGCCCAGGCATAAGGACTATCAGGCTGTTCTT
>DBOI01000137.1 GCA_002299245.1 Hydrogenovibrio sp. UBA650 | reverse complement strand
ATTACTCTAATTAATATAACAACAGGTATCGATAATGAAAATCGCCGTAAGCAGTACAGATGGAAGAACAATCACCGGACATGAAGGAATGTGCCAAGATTATATTTTGATTGAAGTAAATAAAGATCAAACAATCCGACAAAAACACATCAAACTGGAAAAAAGCCAATTCCTAAAAAATCTGACAGGCCAACTATCCAATCAACCTGACCACCCACTGGCAGGGATTGACGCCTTTATAACCAAAAACATGGCAGAAAACCTACAATCGATACTCAATAAAGACGGAATTAAGGTACTCAAAACCAATGAGACCGAACCACTCAATGTCATTAATGGATTAGACCTCACAAGAGTTTGAACCGAACCAGCATTACCAATCAAAAAACCGGCAAAATGCCGGTTTTTTTGTAAGACGTCAAAACAATAGCCTTTGCTTGCTACTAGGCAATTGAAAAATAGTTCAGCTATTTATAAAACATTTATTGACTCGCAACATGAAGAATTTCTGGATTGGTTTAAGCAGGTTTTGGTTTCTAATTGAATTTAAAATACAAGGCCTGTTAATTCTTGATTAAATTAAAAAGCAATATTACCAGTGGCGTAAAAGTAGTATCCTAATGACCTAACCATAGCAACCAAATCATTTATGCGCCTGTCATTAAAGAACCGTATTCGCTTGCAGCTTCGTTATAAAACCGCCTTGTCACTCTATGGCGACACGCCTAAAGCCCTGTTCTGGAGTGATGCAACTGCGCAGTAATATCGATTTGAGCAGATTAGAAATATACTTAATCAGGAATCTCAAGCGCAACCCCTTGAATCGAGCACTCTCTTAGATGTTGGATGCGGTTTTGGCGATTTAAAAGCTCACCTTAATCATCACGGCTTACAGCCAATTTATACAGGTATCGACCTTTGCAAAGAGATGGTGCTTAGCGCTCGCCTCAAATACCCAGAGATACATGTTATTCAGGGAGAATTATCAGAGATCAATTGGAATGGCGCCAGTTTCGACTGGATAATTGCATCCGGTACACTCAATGAGTCATTAGCGGATGACGGAAAATACGCTCGTTCATTAATCCAAAAAATGTACTCAATGGCTAACAAAGGCATCATCTTTAATTGCTTAAACAGCAGGCATGAACTTATTGCTAAACAGAAAAAGCTACAGAGCTTTGACCCAAAAGAGATCGAGTCCCTATGCCAAAACTTCAGTTCTGACATTAAGATTTTGACAGGTTATCATAAAGAAGATTTCACAGTTTTTTGCCGAAAACCATAGACGTTTGCTGTTCTATTCAAGGCCGCTTATTTTTGTCTCGGCAATACCTACTCTATACTTAGCTATTTATTTTTATCTAAGGATTATTGGTGATAATGCTTCTATGGTTGCTTTCAATTACCTGGCAGACAGGAATCATCGTTTCGAGCTGGTTTTTATCAACCGTTTTTGCCAAATCCTGGTCTACAAATATCGGAAAGAAACCCGACTCAAAATCGAAATGCAGCCATAATGTGGTCAAAGCATCTTGAATCGGAAAATCCGACTTTCTGCATAACTTAACGCCGGCACTAATAGACCCCTTTGCCTTATCACCGTACTTTAATTTAGTTTTTTTCATCAAATCACGCATGTTTTCAAGTCTCGCGTGATCTTTCTCGGCCACTTTAAAGCCAAACAACTGGTAGCCATCTTTCTCAGCATCCTCACTTTGCTTAAGTAAATTCGTATCTGAAATAGCTTCCAAATAAAAACTCTCTTGTAAATCCATCTCACCATCGACAACCATCTTGAAGCTGAAAACACTGCTTTTAGGTTGCACCTGATAATCATTGGGGATACGTGCCGCAGTGCGAAACTCCTTAGCTTTTAATGAATAAGGGTCAGTTGTTGCCAGTTTATACATCGATTTAAGAGGAATACTTGAACAGGATGTCAGCAAGACCAAAAAAAATATCAGAGAGATTATTCGCATTTTTTGTATCCAAGTAATGAGTAATTAAGAATATATATACACCAGAGCTACATAAAAGTTAGAACAACATTTTTAAGAATATCTTTCTCTAAGCTTCTCTTTTATTTCAATTTTCTTATCATGCTTTTGCTTTATTAGAGCTGCCATATCACCGCCAATATGCTCTTCTCCCCTTTTAATGGCAAGTTGAATTTGTCTTTGCCTTTCAGCAAAACGTTGCTTTTGCGAGTCTGACAACTTGTCGTAACATTTGGGGCAACTCACACCTTCAACATAGTGCTCACTTTGCATGTCTTCCTGAGTAATTGGATAGCGGCAGGCATAGCACTGTTCATAAGATCCCTTTTCTAATGAGTGATTAACAGCAACCCGGTTATCAAATACAAAACACTCGCCCTCCCAAAGAGAGTCTTGCTGATCGACATCCTCCAAATATTGAAGCACTCCGCCCTGTAAATGATAAACCTCTTCAAACCCTTGCTCTATCAAATAAGCGGTCGATTTTTCACAACGAATACCACCCGTACAAAACATCGCTACCTTTCTATTTTTTGCAGGGTCTAAATTCTGTTTAACATACTCTGGAAACTCTCTAAAAGTGTTGGTATTCGGATTGACTGCATTTTTAAACGAGCCGATTTGGTACTCATAATCATTTCTAGTATCGATCAGAACGGTATCCGGGTCGCTAATTAACTCATTCCAATCTTCCGGTTTTACATATCTACCGGTTTTATTTTTTGGATCAATACCCTGAACTCCCATGGTGACAATCTCTTTTTTAAGTTTCACCTTGGTTCTATAAAAGGGGTTTTCATCTGTGTATGAATTCTTTGAACCAAAATCTTTCAAGCGATCATCTTGTCTCAACCAATCCAGCACCGCATCCATTCCATTTTGTTCACCAGCAATGGTGCCATTTATACCCTCACTGGCTAACAACAAGGTGCCTTTAACCTCGTTTTTTTTCATTACCTCAAGTAATGGTTTTCTCAATTTCCAATGGTTTTCAAGGTTAACAAAGTGATATAAAGCAGTAACAATAATTTTTGATTTTGGCATTTTTCTTAACAACTTATTCATAATAATAATTATTTACAAAACGGGTTTATATACTATCAGCACTAGAAAAAAAATGGAATTTTCAAGATTACTAATCGATTAAAAAATAGGTGTCGAAAAACAAGCTTTAAGTGGAGCTGTTTTGAGAATCAAAAAACCTAGAAGAGTCTTAGACAGAAGACTAATTACCTCCTCAATATAGCTTTTATCCAGCCCGGAAACAGGTACGAAGACAACACTTTGGCTTTAGATTTGATTAAAACACATAACTCGTAAGACCTTGAATTATATATCATTTATATCGTAACATAGCAAACTTGGTATTGTTCCAATCCCAACAGGCACAATGCAACGTTGCGTGAAACCACTAAGATGAGTTCTATTGTAATTATGGATAAAAGAGCACACCCCAGATATCAAACTCAACAAAACTCCACTGTCACTTTCAATGGGCAAAAAGCTTTTTCTACGATTACAAATGTTTCTGAAGAAGGCATTAGCCTGGTATGCATACCTGATGTCAAAATTGGTCAAATTCTAGTAGTTTCATTTAATAAAGGTGTTGGAGCTCTAAAGAAAAGAATCTCAGTCATTATCGAAGTAGTCCACTCCGCGAGAGATTCCTACGAAACTTTGTTAGGGGCGAAGATTCAAAAAAGCTCTATAGACTATCAGGATTACATTAAAGAATTTCAAAACATATAGCAGCAAAATTTTGTAATTCGCGCTCTATTAAAATATAGAAACGGCCTCTCTACAGTTAATAAATATTTCACTTCACCACCCTTGAAAGCCTTATTAATCTGGTGGATCTAACATCAATTCAACAAACCTTTGAAAAATAAAACCAAATTTAATTTGATATATTTGCACAAATATGCAAATATAGTCCCATGAACCAAAAAGAAGCACAAGAATTGGCTGATTTATTAAAGGCATTAGGTGAGTATAACCGCCTATCTCTTGTCTATGAATTATGCCAATGCAAAGCCCCAAAAAATGCAATGTGTCTTTGTGACTGCTGTAGCGTAGATGCCTCTGGAGTATCTCGCCACCTCAAGGTTCTATCTCAAGAAGGAGTAGTCAAATCTGAAAGGAAAGGCCGCGAGATACAGTATTCTTTGAATAGAACAGAAGTGGCAAAACGACTTCGTCAGCTTGCAGATATTATTGAAACAACCCCTTAACCAAAACCCAACTTAACCAACCCCCAAGGAGAAGTAAAATGACAGATACTAAATGTACTTGTGATTGCGAAAAAGACCAATGTTGTATAGATAAGACCTGTGAGTGCTGTAAAGACTCTTGTTGTTGCAAATAGGTTTTAAAACCCACAGGTAATTGAGTTAATTACCTGCAAATAAAAAACCGGCTTATATGCCGGTTTTTTTTGTATCTGATTA
>DBOI01000138.1:7124-10126 GCA_002299245.1 Hydrogenovibrio sp. UBA650 | reverse complement strand
TAATAACTATAATCAAATAAAGCTATTAAACCCTATTTTAAAGACAGCCTCTATATTTCAATACTATTGGATGATTGAAATGATTAAAGATAAAAATAAGCCGGAACAAGCTCGACAAGTTTACGCTAAAGTCGACACAATTTTCAAAGAAGCTGATATAACCCCTTCTCCCTTAAACTACTTAGTTTGGTACCAGTATTTTTTAGCCGAAAACCAAGGACTGATTGATGAAATCAATGCCCTTCCAGATGGTGCAAAGTCCTATACTGACCGCTTGGGAACTCGTCTCTATGAACAGCATATCGAACAGAGCGAAATTAAAGAAGAGACCGAATACAATTTTGCTGTTAAAAAGTTCGTTGATAATATCATTAGCAAAATGAACAATTTCAGCTCTGGAATGAAAGGCCACTCTAAACAGATTGGCGCCTATGCTAATGATTTAAAAGATCCAGACTGTAGCGAAGATAACATTCAAAAGATAGCCCAGTACATTGTCGAAGAAGCGGAAAAGATGGAACGCAGAAGCGATGAAATCAGAGATGAAGTTCGCAACAGTACTGAAGAGGTCAAGCTTTTAAGATCCCAACTCGAAGCGGCTCGCAAAGAAGCACATACTGACGAGTTGACCCAGATTGGTAACCGTAAGGCATTTAACAGCTTGATTGAAGATCTAACCATTGAGTATGAAACTCAGCCACAATCTCTCTGTCTGATTATGACTGACATCGATCATTTCAAATCTTTCAATGACACCTACGGCCATCCAGTCGGTGACAGCGTTTTACGCTATTACGCCAACATACTCAAAAAAGACTCTGCTGACAATGAATCTATATGTCGCTATGGAGGTGAAGAATTTGCAATTCTTCTCAAAGATACATCGCTTGAAGAAGCATCTGCCAGAGCAGAACAAATAAGAACTCAAATTGAAGCGGTTCGCTTGACGTTGAAGGACTCAAGCGAACCAATTAGAACCATTACCGCCTCTTTTGGTATTTCTCATTTTTACGGGGACAAAGATAATATTGAGGACTTTATTGAAAGAGCAGATAAAAGCCTCTACGCAGCCAAGGAAGCGGGGAGAAATACGGTAATTCACGAAAACATGCTCAGCTGAAAAAGCCAGTTATTAGATAGGGTTTTTGGAGCCAGCCTTGCCGGGGATTATGGCAAACGGATTTGAGCTGAAATCACCCAAACACTTCTAGACTTCTAATCGATAAAAAAGCCCAAATTTGGCACAAAACGCCAATTAAGCAAAATAAATTACAGATAGAAACAAGTCTTACAGGCGATAAAGGCCTGTTAAAAAAATTTTCAACGTAAGTTAAGCACATCCTGCATATCAAACAGGCCTGCTGATTTGTCTGCAATCCACTTGCATGAATGTGCTGCACCTTTTGCAAAAGCCATACGACTCGAGGCTTTATGAGTAATTTCTACCCGCTCACCTTCAGTGGCAAACAAAACGGTATGATCACCGACAATATCCCCTGCTCTTACTGTGGCAAAGCCAATCGTATTTGGGTCACGAGCACCAGTAATGCCTTCACGACCATAAACTGCGCACTCTTTAAGATCACGACCTAAAGTCTCTGCAACCACCTCACCCATACGTAAAGCAGTACCCGATGGAGCATCGACTTTATGACGGTGATGACCTTCAATAACTTCAATATCATAACCATCGTTCAAGACTTCAGCTGCTTGTTTCAACAGCTTCAGACAGAGGTTCACACCGACACTGAAATTAGCGGCAAAAATAACGCCAATTTGCTCTGCCGCTTTGTCAATTTCTGCTAGGCCAGCTTCATCAAAACCGGTGGTACCAATAACAATTTTTTTATTGTTTTGCACACAGGTTTTCAAATTATTCACTGTCGTTGCAGGTGTGGTGAAGTCAATCAGAACATCGAAGTCGTTGACTACATCATTCAAATCACCAACAACAGTCACACCAAGCTTACCAACTCCAGCTAGCTCACCAGCATCAGTACCTAGTAAAGAACTATCAGGGCGTTCAATAGCTGCACTTACTGACAAACCGTCTGCTTGATTCACGGCATCAATTAATGTTTTACCCATTCGGCCAGAAGCGCCAATAATTGCAACTCTCATCTACTATCCTTTTGATCTACTTGGAATCAGTTCCAAGGATCATCTTTATCTTTTTTTGATTTCTTATCGTCTTCATCATCGCCTGTGAAAAATGATTTCACTGAATCAAAAAAACTGTGCGATTTTGGACTATGCTGTTTGTAGTGTTTACCTTGCAAGCTCTCATCAAACTCCTGCAACAACTCTTTTTGACGTGCCGTCAGTTTCACAGGAGTCTCAATATGCACCAGTACAATCATATCGCCAACATGTGAACTACGAACCGATTTGACACCTTTTCCAGCCAACTTAAAACGCTGTCCAGATTGGGTACCCGCTGGAATTTTTAAACTTGCTTTACCGCCCAGAGTCGGAACATCCACAGACCCTCCTAGAGCAGCTGTCGTGAAACCGATTGGCAGTTCGCAGTATAGAGTATTGCCATCGCGTTCAAAAATAGGGTGTTGTTTGACGCGAATACGAACGTAGAGGTCTCCGCGTGGCGCACCGGGTTCACCTGCTTCTCCTTCACCTTGGAGACGAATACGGTCGCCATTATCAACTCCGGCAGGAATCTTAACTGAGAGTGTTTTATTATCTTGAGTATAGCCTTCACCACGACATTTTTTACATGGCGACTTAATCAACTTCCCTGACCCATGACAGGTTGGGCAAGTGCGATTAACCGCAAAAAAGCCCTGTTGCATACGAACCTGGCCAGTTCCATGACAAGTCGAACAGGTTTCAACAGAACTACCAGGTTCTGCACCCGAACCATCACAAGTATCACAGAGATCTTTAGTTGGTATGCGGATATCGACTGTCGTTCCAGCAACAGCGTCTTCTAGAGAGATTTCTAATTCATATTGGAGATCCTGCCCTGGTTGTGGTCCACGGCGACC
>DBOI01000138.1:0-6786 GCA_002299245.1 Hydrogenovibrio sp. UBA650 | reverse complement strand
CCGCCAAAGATATCGCCGAAGATATCCCCAAAGGCATCGCCGAAACCGCCGCCACCAAAGCCTCCAGCACCGCCCTGACCATCAAGCCCAGCGTGACCAAATTGGTCATAAGTCGCACGTTTTTGCTGATCCGATAAAATCTCATAGGCTTCAGAAGCTTCTTTAAATTTATCTTCGACTTCTTTATTGTCAGGGTTTCTATCCGGGTGATATTTCATCGCCAGCTTGCGGTAAGCTTTTTTAATTTCACCTTCCGATGCCGTTTTAGCAACACCAAGGATTTCGTAGTAATCTCTTTTAGACATGATTTCTCAATAAAAATTATTCGACACGATTAAATGATTTTTCTATTTAAAAAACATCTAGTTATAAATAGCTTTCAAATAGAAAAACGGGCAACTATAAAAAGTCGCCCGAATTATACAGTTTTAAGGGGATCGTTTAAATAACAACTCTTCTTAAAACCCTTTGCCGTTGGATAGTAGGTTGATAGTGCAACAGATACAAGGCGGGAAATGTGAGCGTACAATAAGTACGCGTCCATTTCCCAACACAGTAGCTGTGCGCTAGCAACCTGCTAGGCAACGAGCAAATTATTTTTTGTCGTCGTTGACCTCTTCAAACTCCGCGTCAACAATGTCATCATCAGCGTTATCCGCAGAACCCTGTTGTTGAGCTTGCTCACCGCCCGCTTGCTGTTGAGCCTGAGCTTTTTGCGCTACCGATTGGCTAGCTTCTGCAAGCTTTTGCACCGACTCATCAATCGCTGCTTTGTCGTCGCCTTTAATCGCTTCTTCAACCGCTTTGATTGCCGCATCGATGGTTTCTTTTTCAGAAGCATCAACTGCATCACCGGCATCCGCTACCATTTTGTTAGTTGCATGAACCATGGCATCTGCCTGGTTGCGAGCTTCAACAAGTTCTTTCAACTTGGCATCTTCTTCTGCGTGCGCTTCCGCATCCTTAACCATGGCTTCGATCTCATCTTCAGATAGACCAGAAGAAGCCTGGATAGTGATGTGCTGCTCTTTACCAGTGTTCTTATCTTTTGCTGATACATTTAGGATACCGTTAGCATCGATATCAAAAGTTACTTCGATTTGTGGCGTACCACGAGGTGCTGGTGGAATCTCATCCAGGTTGAATTGACCCAGCGACTTGTTACCAGATGCCATTTCTCGCTCACCTTGAACAACGTGGATTGTTACCGCTGCTTGGTTGTCATCCGCTGTTGAGAATACTTGTGACTTACGCGTTGGTATCGTGGTATTCTTCTCGATCAACTTAGTCATGACACCACCCATGGTCTCGATACCTAGAGACAGAGGAGTAACGTCTAGCAGAAGAACGTCGTTTACATCACCAGAAAGCACACCACCTTGGATTGCAGCACCCATTGCTACCGCTTCATCAGGGTTAACATCTTTACGTGGCTCTTTTCCAAAGAACTCTTTAACCGCAGCTTGAACCATTGGCACACGAGTTGAACCACCTACCAAAATGACATCATCGATTTCAGAAGCAGATAGGCCCGCATCTTTAAGCGCGATCTTACAAGGCTCGATTGAACGCTTAACAAAGTCTTCAATCAGCGACTCAAACTTAGCGCGAGTGATCTTCATATTTAAGTGTTTAGGACCGGTTGCATCAGCTGTTACGTAAGGTAGGTTGATGTCAGTCTGGTCACGTGAAGACAGTTCAATCTTGGCTTTCTCAGCCGCCTCACGAACACGTTGAAGTGCCAATTTGTCCAACTTAAGATCAACGTTCTGATCTTTCATAAACTCTTCAGCGATATGTTCAACAATCGCGTTATCAAAGTCTTCACCACCTAGGAAAGTATCACCATTTGTAGACAGTACCTCTACTTGCTTCTCACCATCCAGGTCAGCAACTTCAATGATAGAGATATCGAAAGTACCACCACCTAAGTCGTAAACTGCGATTTTGCTATCGCTGGTTACTTTGTCCATACCGTAAGCCAGTGCCGCAGCAGTTGGTTCATTGATAATACGCTTAACTTCTAGACCCGCGATCTTACCGGCATCCTTAGTTGCTTGACGCTGAGCATCATTGAAGTATGCAGGAACCGTGATAACGGCCTCAGTGACTTCGTGACCTAGATAGTCTTCTGCAGACTGCTTCATCTTAATTAGTGTTTTCGCAGAAACTTCCTGTGGAGATAGTTTCTTACCATCCGCTTCAACCCAAGCATCACCGTTGTCCGCTGCAACAATTGCGTAAGGAACCATGTCTTTATCCTTAGCGACAATTGCATCATCAGCACGACGACCGATCAGACGCTTGATTGCGAATAGAGTATTTTCAGGGTTAGTCACTGCCTGACGTTTTGCTGAATCGCCGACAAGCACTTCACCATCTTGGGTGTAAGCTACAATCGAAGGAGTTGTACGTGCACCTTCTGCGTTAGGGATAACTTTAACTTCCTTGCCTTCCATTACAGAAACACAAGAGTTGGTGGTTCCTAAGTCAATACCAATAATCTTAGCCATTTGTTTTTCTCCAAACTGCAAACTTGAACAGGCCAAACCTGCAAGTTAAATCTTTAAATAATCTTTTAAATTCTTAATGTTGAGTTGTATATAGGGTTAGTCGCCTTGCTTTCAAGCCCAATTCAACATTTTTTTAACTTTTTACTGAGCGACAATGACTCGTGCTGCGCGTACCAGTCTCTCATTCAGGGTATAGCCCTTCTGAATCGTATCAACAACCGTATTAGTTTCGTGATCAGGAGAAGGAATCATGGTCATAGCTTCATGAAGTTGAGGGTCAAACTTTTCACCAGTTGGATCAACACGCTCAACACTGAATTCCTGTAAAACATCCAACATCTGCTTGAAAGTCATCTCAACACCTTCGCGAATGCTCTCAACAGAAGCGTCTTCTTTTGCAGCTGCATCCATTCCCATTTCCATAGAATCCATTGCTGGTAACAGTGCATTTACAAATTTCTCAAGCGCGTATTTATGTGCACTCTCTAGATCCAAGCGGGTACGACGGCGTAAGTTTTCCATATCGGCTTGTAGGCGCAAAGCCATATCTTTATGCTTATCCGCTTCAGCGCGTGCTTCTTCCAACAGAGCGCTGATATCGTCAGCTACAGTTTCCTGAGCTTCTTCTAAGGCTTCATCAGCCTGCTGCGCGGCTTCTTCAGCAGTTTGGACTTCCTCTTGTTCTACTGCTTCTGGATTCATGTTTTCTTGTTTTTCAGACATGGGTTTCTCCGATAGATTTTTAACCCGAAATTTATATGGGATACAAGAAATGAATTCAAGCCCATTGCCAACAAAAAATGAGTTTTTTTTTACAACAGCGGTTTAATGTGGATTTTTACAACTCTGTTATAATGCCTCGATTTAAATTTTTTAGGAATTCACAGCATGGCAGCAGCAGGTAAACCAGAAGTTTATAACTTTGAGATTTCAGATAAAAACTTTGACGAACTGGTGCTTTTAAACTCACACAAACTGCCAGTGTTTGTTCTGTTTATGAGTCCTGTCAGCATGCCTTCTCTGGCGATGGAAAATGCACTAATCGATTACGCCAATGAATTCGCAGGCCAGTTTATTCTTGCTCGGCTTGATGTCGACATGTACAAAGAAGTTCAAGAGCGCCTGCAGGTTACTAATGTACCGATGCTTAAGGTTTTTAAAGACGGCAATATGGTTCATCAAGAGATGGGAACCATTACCGAGGAAGAGCTTGCCGCTCTGTTCAGAAAGTTTGATATCTCCAACCCAGATGAAGACTTGCGTTTAGAGGCGATGCAAAAGCGCAATAATGGAGAGTTTCCTGAAGCCATTCAACTGCTGACTCAAGCAATTCAGATGAATCCAAGTAACTCAAAAGTGGCAATGGATATGTGTCAGGTATTTCTCGATCTCGACATGCTGGCTGAAGCGGCTGAACTCTATACCAAGTTTCCAAACAAACTGAAAGAGACCGATAAAGGTCGTTTCCTAATCGGCCAGATTACTTTCAAGAAACTGGCACTGGACACAGACGGGTTAAGCGCAATCAAAAGCAAGCTTGCTGCAAATCCCAACGATGAAGAAGCGATGTTTGATCTGGCTGTCTGCCAAATCGCCACTCAAGACTATGATTCTGGAATGGCACAGCTACTAAGCTTATTGGAATTTAACCACAATGCTAAAGGCGGTGGCGCACAAGAGCTTGCCGTTGCACTGATCAATATGGTTGAGCTAGATGACAAGGACAAAGCCAATCGTTTCAGACAACAGATGTCGACAGCGCTAGCCATATAAATTTGATTCTCAAACCTTGTCATTAGGCCTGTTAAATTGACAGGCCCATTAATTTTGCCATGTTGGCAATCTCATCATTTTTTCGACTAGCCTATATTCACAGCTAAAACTATTAATTCAAGGAAGTAATTTTGATTTCAACAGCAAACATCACCATGCAGTTTGGTGAGAAACCTCTTTTTGAGAACATTTCGGTAAAATTTGGTAACGGTAATCGCTACGGCCTGATCGGAGCCAATGGCTGTGGAAAATCAACCTTTATGAAAATTCTCGGCGGCGATTTGGAACAAACCAGCGGTACAGTTAACGTCGATGAAAATGAGCGAGTAGGTAAACTAAAACAGGATCAATTTGCCTACGAAGAGTTTAGCGTAATTGATACCGTTATTATGGGCCAACCAGAACTTTGGCAAGTCAAAAAAGAGCGTGACCGTATTTATGCTCTTCCTGCCATGACGGAAACCGAAGGCATGCTGGTTGCCGACCTTGAAGTCAAATTTGGCGAGATGGATGGCTATACCGCTGAGTCTCGAGCAGGTGAATTATTGCTAGGCTTAGAAATCCCCGTTGAACAGCATTACGGTCCAATGAGTGAAGTTGCGCCTGGCTGGAAGCTGCGCGTGCTTTTAGCACAAGCACTATTCTCTGACCCGGATATTCTGCTATTGGATGAGCCTACCAACAACCTCGACATAAACACTATTCGCTGGCTTGAAAACATCCTCAACGAGCGCAAAAGCACCATGATTATCATCTCCCACGATAGACACTTCTTAAATAGTGTCTGTACCCACATGGCAGACCTCGACTACGGCGAGCTTAACCTCTACCAAGGTAACTACGATGAATACATGACAGCCTCAACCATGGCACGCGAACAACTGCTTTCGGATAATGCCAAGAAACAGGCTCAAATCAATGAACTTAAAGGCTTTGTCAGCCGTTTCTCTGCCAATGCATCCAAGGCAAAGCAAGCAACTTCCCGTGCCAAGCTAATCGATAAGATTAAACTGGAAGAAGTAAAGGTATCGAGTCGTGTTAATCCATTTATTCGCTTTCAGCAGGAGAAAAAACTGTTCCGTTTAGCACTGGAAGTTGAAAACCTAGGCAAAACCTATCAAAACGAAGACGAACAAGTTGAGGTTTTAAAGGCCCTAAACCTTATGATGGAAGTCGGGGAGCGTTTGGCAATTATCGGCCCAAACGGGATTGGTAAAACCACTTTGCTGAAAACACTGGTAGGTGATGAAGCTCCAACAACCGGTGTAATCAAATGGTCTGAAAACGTTGATATTGGCTACTACGCGCAAGATCACGCTTACGAGTTTGAAGCGGATTTAAATCTACTTGAGTGGATGAGCCAGTGGAAACAACAAGATGACGATGAACAAGCAGTTAGAGCGGTATTGGGTCAGATGCTGTTCTCTCAAAAAGAGATTGATAAATCGGTCAAAGTTCTATCAGGTGGAGAACAGGGTCGGATGCTGTTTGGCAAATTAATGCTGCAAAAACCCAATATTCTTGTCATGGATGAACCGACCAACCACTTGGACATGGAGTCTATCGAATCTTTGAACTTGGCACTGGAGAACTTCCCTGGAACCATTATCTTTGTCTCGCATGATAGAGAGTTTGTTTCATCTATTGCGACACGTCTATTGATTCTGAAGGAAGGCGGTATTGAAGATTTTCACGGGGATTACGAGTCTTATCTGGAAGCGCAAACTATATAAGCTCAGTTTCTAGTTTTTCATAGCTGCATGGGTTTGAGTCAAACGCTCAGCCTCATGTAAATCTTAGCCCAAAAGCTAATATTTAAGCTTAAACCTTTTAAACTAATTGCGTAGAAACTCTAGAAATTCAAAAATTCAAATGGTCTAAACAATACAATCAAGGCTAAATGATATGAGCTATTTAATAACCTCTTTATAACTTGGTTTTTGAGCTTCCAAGCTAACTGCATTTCTTATTGCATCACGGTATTCTCTCAACTGATCCACATCCAAAAATTCTGAGTAAACAAACTCTTTTGATTGACTTACAGCGTTGTTCATAAAGCGCTCATACTCTTTAACAGTTGCAGTAATCTTAATGAGTTTTTGACTTTTACTTGAATCGTTATGCACGGTCACCAGATTAAGATAAATGAATCCGTTTATATTGTATTCTTCTAGGGTTTTATAGAGGTTTAGCTTTTGCTCGAGAGAGTCGATCTTGTCTTTTTGTTTGTCAATAATCTTCTCTGCTTCTACCAATCGACCAGCACAAGAGACCAGGGTTTTTTCTGTGGTTTCTAATTGCAGTTCTAGATCCATATTTATTTTGAGATTGCTCGCCATGTTACAGTTTTTGAAATTCTTTAAAAATAAACCTAGAGCAAAAAGCGTGCTGGATTTATAACAAAAAAATATCACTATCAAATAGATTAGCTTGTTTTAATCAGAAAATGTATAAATTCTTAATTAAATCTTTTATAGGCTGCTTGAATTCAACTAATAAC
>DBOI01000112.1 GCA_002299245.1 Hydrogenovibrio sp. UBA650 | reverse complement strand
ATATTAAGGGGGGAAAGAATACAAAGCCAATTCCAGGTTCATATGTTGATACAAAACATGTTATTGATATGCGCGGAGCTCCGGCAAGTTCAGCAACAAATGCTGCTGGTTTTCCTAGAAATGGACGATGGTTCTGGCGACAGAATTTAAAACAAAACCCTGATTTATTTAGTGATGCCAATAAACTTCGAATCAAACAAGGGAAAGCCCCTGTTGTTGATGATGCCTGGGTTAAAGCTAATCCGACGCATGATTCATTCAAGGGTGATAAGCTAATCCATCACCATATTGATCAAGGGGCAAATGCCAGCGGTTTGCCTGAAAAACTTCACCAAAAATGGGATGGTCCATTGCACCCCAATCAATAGAGATACGAACTATGAAAGCAGAACAATTTGTTGAACGCCTTGAAGCAGTAGCACCAACGATTACCGAACTCCAGAAAGTTGGATTAAATGAGAGTGAAGCTATTGCAGAAAGGGAAACGTATCACTGTACTAAACGCCCTAATCCATTGTTGCTATCGGTTGACAATGAAATAGTTGCTCTTTTAACCAGCTGGAATGCTGGGAAAATTGAAATTGGAATGATTCGTTTATTTGACGAACCAGTACAGATTAATGAAGGACTTCAAATTGGTCTTGTCGAGGCAGACCCTCTGGTTATTGCCACTGAAGGAGAAATGATTGTATACGAAAAAAATAGTCAACATATCCTTTGGCGAGTAGCACAAAACCCTGATTATTTTTTAGATGCTTTAGTGATAGCGGCAGACTTTCTAACTAAAACGGGATTGGATATTATCGACTTTGAGGATGTTGAAGCAGCGAAAGAAGCCGCAAAGGACTGTGCTGTTACTGTGGGAGGCAGTAATTATACTCAGTTCTACTTAATGCTTTTAGGAGGGGATTAACGAAATATTTATACCTTATTGTACTATCTCGGTACTTTAATCTGACGGGGATACCTGTTTTTTAGACAAGTCGGGTGAGCAACGCTTTTCTGTCCTTCCATTTTGCTTACTCTGTCAGAGCTATGAATATTAGTTCTTATAACACTGCTGACGCAGATTCGATTATATCCAGTTATTTAGCCCCCTTCCAAGCACGTAGAAAAAAATCTTTCTTTTTAAAGTTGTAGACAATTCTTTCTGCTTCTGTCATGATAAGCGTGAACAAATTGTGCTGACAGGCAATTCAGAAGGATTGGAAATTGGAAAATAATATTATTTTCAGGCAAGGCTTGAAAGAATTCACCGTTAAAGATATTAGGCATATTCAAGAAGTAGTAAAATTCTTTCCCCGGTTGAGTCGCCATGAGTTAGCAAAAACACTTTGCGAACATCTAAATTGGCACAGTCCTTCTGGCGCGTCCAAAGTAAAGGGCTGTTTGACACTTTTGGAACGCCTGGCCGATCAAGATTTAGTGATATTACCTGATAAATCAGCTCGCGGACGTTTAACGCCTGACAAGCCACCATCACTGACGCAACGCACCGTTGAAAAACCATTGATCAAGGGGGTACTGAAAGACTTTTCTCCCATTAACGTGCAAATTCTGCATGATAAAGAATTGATCCAGTTATGGAATGAATATGTACAACGTTACCACCCCCTTAAGTTTCGGCGTCCCTTTGGTCACTGGCTACGCTATTTTGTACTGGCAGGCGATGAACCGCTGGGTTGCTTGTTAATAAGTGGCGCTGCCAAGGCATTACAACATCGTGATCACTGGATAGGCTGGAGTGTTGCAGAGCGACGACGCAATCTTTCCTGGGTCATCAACAACAGCCGCTATTTGATTTTCCCCTGGGTTCAAATTCCCCATTTAGCCAGCCATGTTTTAGCCCAACTCACCCGGCGTGTTGCAAAAGATTGGGAGAATCGCTGGGGTTACCGACCGGTAATGATGGAAACCTTTGTTGATCCAGCGCAATACTCGGGTACCTGTTATAAGGCAGCTGGCTGGCAGAATGTGGGGATGACGACGGGAGAAGGGATCGTTCGTCCTGGTAAGCATTATACAACCTCCCCAAAAACCATTTTTGTTAAACCACTCAACCGACAGTTTCGTCGTCTATTGTGCTCAGAACAGCTTCAGGGGAGGATCATCGAATGAGTAAACCCAGTCGTCGTCCCAACAGGGAGGAAATCAAGGCACAAATAAAGTCTAAAAAAAACAACAAATAACACTCCGGAAAACTCAGATAGAGCAAGGGTTGCACCCTAAAGCTCATGCCTCGCATTCCAATGCGACCAGTCTTTATCAGAGCGTTGAAGAAGAACATGAAGGACGGCTTGATGCCGTCACTGAACAAATGCGGATTATTAAGGCACAATTACCACAATTGCTTAAGCGACTGAATCAAATCCCTGATCCGAGAAATCCAAAAAAAGCCAAACACAGTCTGACCTTGCTAATGCTGTATGGCATACTAATGTTTGTTTTCCAGTTATCTTCTCGCCGTCAGGTCAATAGAGAAATGACTCAACCCCAGTTTAAAGAAAACCTGCACCTGATCTTTCCAGAGCTGGATGATTTGCCCCATGCAGATACCTTGTTCCGTTTACTGAGTCGAATTGATGTTGATCAGATTGAAGAAAGTCTCATCGGTCTTATAAAACGGTTAATTGAAAAGAAAAAGTTCAAGCGCTTTCTGATTAATAATTGCTATCCGATTGCCATTGATGGTACACAAAAAATGCCTTTCAAACCCTTGTGGTGTGAACAACTCCTGCAACGCAAAAATAGAAAAAGCAAAAACAGTGAGCCGTTATCCGAGTCAGTTGACGATCACACAGAAACCGAAGAATCGGACAGTTATCAGTATTATGTGTATGTGCTGGAAGCCAATCTGTCGTTCCAGAATGGGATGGTCATTCCACTGCTCAGCGAGTTTCTTGAATATGAGCAGGGGGATAGGGAAAACAATAAACAAGATTGCGAACAGCGCGCCTTTGAACGTCTGGCTAAACGCTTGAAAAAGTATTTTCCCAGGCTCCCTATTCTTTTATTATTGGACGGATTGTATGCTAACGGTCCCATTATGAAGCAATGCAACAAGTACCATTGGCAGTTTATGATTGTGCTAAAAGATAATTGTCTCTCGACTGTCTGGGAAGAATTCAACTCATTGCTAAAATCATCACCTGAAAACAATCATCAGATGAAATGGGGCGTGCGTCGTCAGCAATTCCACTGGGCCAACACGATTGAGTATGACTTTGGTAACAATGAGTGCAACCACATGACAATCCACGTAGTTACCTGTTATGAAGAGTGGGAAGAAGTGAATAATGGGGGGGGAATTGTCACTCTACACTCGCGACATGCATGGATTTCCAGTCGCTCACTTAATGCCCGTAATCTACATGAACGCTGTAATCTGGGCGCAAGATATCGCTGGGGGATTGAGGCCTGTATTCTGGTTGAAAAACACCAGGGCTACCATTACGAACACTGCTTTGCATTAGATTGGAATGCAATGAAAGGGTATCACTATCTGATGCGGCTGGCCCATGTATTTAACACATTGGCTCGTTTTTCCGTTGTGCTTACCAAATTTTTTCAGCAACTGGGGGTGCGAGGATTTATCACTTTTGTGTATAACACGTTCACCGGCCCGTGGCTAAATTCAGAAGAGGTTGAAGCACGACTCGGTCGACCCTTTCAGCTACGCTTTGGATAGCTATGAACTAATTAACCGGACTTAAGATCTAAGGTGCTGGAAAAGAAGAGGCAGCAGAAGTTGTAAATGGAGTTCCTATGCCTGAAATTAATTCTGCCAGTGAATATCAATTTTGATAAGCAGGAAAGTTGCTCTGCATCTGATATTCAAGTGAATATTATTGATTATTGCACTCAGTTCAATGAAATTAGTTTGATCAGAATATCACGTGCTTCAGCGCTGTGGGTAAAGAAGGTTGTTTGAC
>DBOI01000104.1:8417-8948 GCA_002299245.1 Hydrogenovibrio sp. UBA650 | reverse complement strand
AATAAATGTTACAGAATAACACTTACTTGTATAATCAGAGATTCTGATAAAAAGGTATAAACAGATTAAGCTTACAAAGCTTGGTAAACTCTTTTAAGGTAGCGCCATGACTGAAGTAGAACACATCATTGAACATGCTGAACAGAGCTGTAAAAACAACGGAGCTCGCCTGACCGAAAAACGAAAACTGATTCTTTCGGGTCTGGTGGAATCCGGTAAGGCGCTTTCTGCCTATGAATTGATTGAATACTGCAAAGCGCATTTTGATGAGAATATCTCTGCTATGACCATGTATCGAGTTCTCGAGTTCTTGGAGCAAGAGCAACTGATACACAAGCTTAACCTCTCAAATAAATACATCGCCTGTTCACATATTGTTTGCAACCATGAACACGATGAGGTTCCGCTCTTTCTGATTTGTAACGAGTGCAATAATGTTGAAGAAACTTCAATCATGCGTTCCATGGTCAACACTTTGAAGCAGAGAATCGAAGAATCTCATTGCAAGCTGGTCAGCTCGCAACTTGAGGT
>DBOI01000104.1:2414-8020 GCA_002299245.1 Hydrogenovibrio sp. UBA650 | reverse complement strand
AAGCTAATGGAGAAAATATTTTGAACACCCTTACCTATACAATTCAGACACTGGTTCTTGCCGGATTAACTGTATTTACAAATAGCGCTTTTGCTCATGGTCACGGCCACGGTTCGCACCATGATCACGATAAACACTCACACGGTTCACATAATCATGAGCAAAAAGCACATGAACACGGTGTTGCGCAAATGGAGTTTGTCATCGACAAACAAAACATTCTGCTTGCCGTAAACAGTCCGCTATACAATCTACTTGGTTTTGAGCACAAGCCAAAACTGGCTGAACAGAAACAAGCGGTTAAGTTACAACTTAAAAATATCCGCAATGGCGACCTGGTTAGTTTCAACCCTGAAGCTAAATGTAAAGTTCTCAATATCATCTCAGAACAACCTTTTGATACTGAAACTCATAGCCATGACCACCATGATCATCAGCACAAACATGATGACAACCACAAAGGTCATAAAGATATTCGCTTCGAATATGAACTCTATTGTGAAGCTCCAGACAACTTGAAAACTCTCGATAGCAGTGCGCTGTTTTCAGCATGGAAAAACCTGCAAACTTTAAGAGTGCAGTGGATTGGTGGAGGTCAACAAAACGCGATCAGTTTAGATCGTGAGAAAACCAAGTTATCGCTAAAATAAACTCGTTGTTGTCACGATGCAAACGGAATCCGCGCACGCAATCAATATCAACAACCTGAAGTTTCGCTGGCCGCAACAACACCAGGACATTCTACAGATTGAGCAATTTCATGTTGGCATAGGTGAACACCTTTTCATTCAGGGTGCCAGCGGCAGTGGCAAAAGCACACTGTTGAATCTTTTAACAGGCGTACTTTCTCCACAATCAGGAGACATTGAGTTACTTGGAACCAATATAAACTCACTTTCCAGCAGTCAAAAAGATCGTTTTAGAGCCGATCATCTCGGTATCATTTTCCAACAGTTCAACCTGCTTCCCTATCTGACAGCTATCGAAAATATCGAGCTGGCTCTAAATATCTCCAAAAGACGCGTAGAAAAAGAGCAGAGTTTTGGCGACATCAAAAATAGAACAACCGAACTACTTGCAAGCCTAGGTTTGGATCAAACCCTTGCTAACAAAACAGCAAATCAACTAAGTATTGGGCAACAACAACGTGTTGCTGTAGCTCGGGCACTAATTGGCAGGCCTGAAATTCTGATCGCCGATGAACCGACTTCAGCGCTTGATAGTGATAGCCGAGATCGATTTATTGAAGAGCTCTTCAGTGCTGCTGAAACCGCCGAGACAACAATTATATTTGTCAGCCACGACCAGAGTTTAAAAACCCACTTCTCTCGCCAGATTGAGTTAGCCGATATCAACCGGGCTAGAGGCAAGAGTGACGTATGAAAACTAACTTAATCAGCCTAGCGCTAAAGAGTGCTTACAATCGCAGAGGCAATGTACTATTAGCGATACTCTCAATCGCACTGAGTATTATTTTGCTATTAACGGTTGATACGATTCGTAAACAGAGTAAACAGAGTTTTCTTAATACCATCTCTGAAACCAATCTGATCGTCGGTGCGCGCAGCGGGCCTGTTAATTTATTGCTGTACAGTGTTTTTCATATTGGTAACGCCACCAACAATATGAGTTATCAGAGCTATGAGAAGATTGCAAAACTTCCTGAAATTGAATGGGTTATTCCACTCTCGTTGGGTGATTCTCACAAGGGATATCGAGTTATTGGTACTGAGCAGAGCTTTTTTAAACACTACAGATATGGTGACTCTCAAGCTCTAGAGTTTTCAGAAGGCATGTTATTTTCCGATCTCTACGATGCGGTCATTGGCGCCAATGTCGCCAAAAAACTAAACTATAAGCTCGGCGACAAAATTGTTCTGGCTCATGGTACCAATGCCTTTGGTAACCCTAAACACAATGACAAACCTTTTGTTATTAGCGGCATCCTCAAACCGACCGGAACCCCAATCGACAATAGCATTCAGGTTTCGTTGGAAGCGATTGAAGCGATTCATATCGACTGGAAAAGCGGCATGCGTTCGCCACTTAAAATTACAGCTCAACAGGCGCGCAAACTCAAACTGCAACCTAAAGAGATTACCGCCATGATGGTCGGCCTGAAAAAACCGATCTATACTTTCAAAGTTCAACGCATGTTAAACCAATGGCGTTCCGAACCATTGCTTGCAATTCTGCCAGGAGCGACCCTTGCAGAGCTCTGGCAAACAATTGGTATCTTTGAAAAAGTCCTCCTCGCTATCGCCTCCATGGTATTGATCAGCGGTTTAATTGGCATGTTGATCACTCTGCTAAGTACCTTAAATGAACGTCGTCGTGAAATTGCCGTACTTAGAGCTATAGGCATGCATAGCTGGGACATTATCAAGTTGTTTGCCATTGAAGCAGCAATGATAATGGGCAGCGCGATTGTCATCGGAGTTTTAGGGCTATATATTGTGCTTACTATCGGCCTGCCATTAATCGCCGACCATTACGGCCTGCATTTGAGTATCGGTCTGCTAGATAGTCAGCAGTTACTATTATTAGCCGCAGCCTTTGGTTTAGCGTTATTATTAAGTTTATTACCCGGATGGTTGGCTTACAGACAATCTCTGGCGGACGGACTGACCGTAAAAAACTAAGCAAAAAACTAAATTTAGCGACCATGAACAAACTTCGCCTATCAAAAACCAATGCCAGCAAAGCACCTTATGCTGCTCTGCTATTGTCTGTAATTCTTATATTTATTTCATTTAACAGTACCGCCAGCGAAAATGCTAAAACCAAACAGGACGGTTCTAAGTCACAGCCTTTTGAATTGAACTGGGGAGACCTTATCCCAGATGGCTACAGCCATGACGATCTTGTAAAAAAATATGAAAAAGATATCGAGAGATTACAAACTCTGCCTGATGGCAGTCCCGAGGGACTCGCAATCATACAGAAGATTCAGGCCGAACTTGATAACATCCCCTCCAACCCCAAATGGGATGGCAAGTGGATCAAACTCCCCGGGTTTATTGCACCTTTAAATACTAAAGATAAAAAAATTATCAAATTCCTTCTGGTTCCCTATTTCGGTGCCTGTATTCATGTACCGCCACCACCGATCAATCAAACCATTATGGTCAACCCCCAAAAAGGCGTTGGCATTCCGCTCGGTCAGGTTGATTATCCATTTATGATTACTGGTAAATTAAGCCTTGATAAAGCTGAGACTAGCATTGGGAATGCCGGCTACAGCATTAACCAAGCGACTTTTGAAGTCCACCATGATTCCGGTTGGATGGAAGAAGAATAGAATTGACCACTAACAAGCTATTTCTGATTGGCAATAAAACTCAGTAATGCAAGTGCCTGCTCAGTTTTTGAAGAGGTTGGGTTTTCGAGCTGCTGAGTTTGGGTAATAAAAGTCAGGCTATTATCATTAGCTTCAAAACCGAAATTATCACCCACCTGATTAGCGCAAATCAGATCCAGATTTTTTCGCTCTAACTTGTCCTTGGCATACTCAATCACATTCTGAGTTTCCGCGGCAAAACCGACGGTATAAGGCCTGTCATTTTGTTCTGCGACCCAGGCGACAATATCCGGATTCTTTACCAACTTCAAATTCAGATCATCAACACCAACCTGCTTCTTTATTTTCTGTTCTGACTGGTTTTCAACTCGATAATCCGATACCGCAGCAGCACTAATAAACACATCACAATTAGCATAAAGACCCTGAACCTGATCGAACATCTGTTGAGCAGAACGCACATCAATGCGTTTAATTTGATCCGCAGATTGTAAATTAACAGGCCCTGAAATCAGCGTGACACAGGCACCTGCCTGGGCTGCTATTTCTGCAATCGCAAAGCCCATTTTTCCGGAGCTGCGATTACCAATATAACGAACCGGATCAATATTCTCATAGGTTGGTCCGGCAGTGATCAGAACCGATTTTCCGCTCCAGAAGGCTTTCATGTCTGACAACTTTTGCTTTGTCGCCGCAAGACTTTTTTGCAAAAGGATCGTTGTATTAAAAACCTCTGCCGGTTCCGGCATTCGGCCTTCTCCGACTTCTCCACAAGCCTGCTCACCGGAACCGGGATTTAACACTTGCCAGCCGCGCTGTTTAAGTAGAGCTACGTTTTCTTGAGTCGCTTCATTGCTCCACATCAAACGATTCATGGCCGGCGCCACAATAATCGGCCTATCGGTTGCCAAAATCAGAGTGGTTAACAGATCATCTGCTCGGCCGATGCGGAATTTAGCCAATGTTTCAGCCGAAGCTGGCGCGATCACAATGACATCCGCCCAACGCGCAAGTTCAATATGTCCCATACCTGCTTCTTGTTCATTATCAAACAGTGAGTCACGAACAGGCCTGCCAGAAAGCGCCTGAAAAGAGAGCGGTTGAATAAATTCTTTAGCACCAGCAGTCATCACCACCTGAACTTCATGACCAGCCTTTATGTACAAGCGCGTCAATTCTAAAGACTTGTAGACCGCAATGCCGCCTGTTACCCCAAGCAGTATTTTCATTAATCCGTCTCGCTCATTAAGTCGAGAGGCTCAAAAGCAGTTGGCCGCCCCTTTTCATTGAGAGCAACGCCAATCGCTCTGGCTTGCACCATCAGTTTGTCATCATCAGCTCGGTAGATATTTTGAACAAAGGCATACTTAATACGAGACTGTTTTTCTAGTTCAACTGTAATATAAAATTGATTACCCGGTTTTAGTGAATCTTTAAAATCTAATTCGGCACGAATCAACATCAAGTGAATGCCCGCGTTGGTCAAGGCCGCAAAATCGATATTATTGGTGAGCAGAAATTCATGACGAGCATGTTCCAGATAGTTTTGATAAACCGCATTATTGACCACCCCCTGAATATCACACTCGTAATCACGAACTTTTAAATCAATTCTAAACATTTGCCAAAATACGCCTTATTACTTAATATAGTTATCTGTATTTAACTTAACAGTTAGCAAATGTTAACAAAATTAAAATTATTAATCTGGGTGAAATATGGCAATAACAGACTGGCACGAAAATGACAGGCCGCGTGAAAAGCTACTCAATTTTGGAGAGCAGCACCTAAGTGATGCTGAATTACTAGCAATTTTTCTTCGTGTTGGGGTTAAAGGAAAGTCGGCGGTTGATCTTGCCCAGGACCTCATTGATGAATTTGGCGATTTAACAGGCCTGTTAAATGCCAACCAAAAGCAATTTTGCCAAGCTAAAGGGCTTGGAGAAGCTAAATATGCTCAATTGAGAGCTGTACTTGAGATGGCGAAACGCTATTTTGAATCAGGCCTGCAAAAAGGCCAGGCCTTTACCCAACCGGAAACAGTGGCCAAGTTCTTACATTTCGAATTGGGTAATATTAACCGTGAACGTTTTGGGCTACTCTTACTTGACCAACAAAATCAGTTGATTAAATTTGAGCTGCTGTTTGAAGGCACATTAAATCAGGCACAGGTTCATGCTAGAGAAGTCGTCTCAGCAACTCTTCAAAATCATGCCGCAGCGGTTATACTGGCACACAATCACCCATCAGGTGACCCCTCTCCAAGTCAGGCCGATATCGAATTAACCAAATTTTTATCCCAGGC
>DBOI01000104.1:1278-1989 GCA_002299245.1 Hydrogenovibrio sp. UBA650 | reverse complement strand
CAAATGCCGCATTTTTAATTCATTAGTGTTCGATTTAAAAAAATCATTGAATATCTCGCTTAATCCCTTGCAATTGGCTTAATTTTTATGGATAATTCCGCTTCTTATTTTTAGCGTTACTCCACATAACGCCATGAAATATAGAAATATTCGAATATTTTTATTGTTTTGAGGCCTTGTTAATTCAAGGGTTCAATATTGTTTTAAAGGGATTGTGAAATGTCTAGAGTATGCCAAGTAACAGGTAAGCGTCCTGTAGTAGGTAACAATGTTTCTCACTCTCACCGTAAAACTCGTCGTCGTTTCTTGCCAAACTTGCACACGCACCGTTTTTGGTCTGAAGCTGAAAGCCGTTTTGTAAAACTTCGCGTATCAGCAGCTGGTATGCGTATCATCGACAAAAATGGTATTGACGCTGTGATCGCTGATATGCGTTCACGTGGTGAGAAGGTCTAAGGAGACTAACCATGCGCGATAAGATCAAATTACAGTCAACTGAATCTGCTTATTTTTACACTACAGATAAGAATAAGAAGAACATGGCTGGCAAATTCGAGATCAAGAAGTACGACCCAGTGGTTCGTAAACACGTCTTGTTCAAAGAAGCAAAAATCAAATAAATCTTACCCAGATTTAATTGAACCCCAACCCGATCCAAAAGATCGGGTTTTTTTATGCCAGAAAACCAGAAAAAGTCTATTGGAAACAAAA
>DBOI01000104.1:0-884 GCA_002299245.1 Hydrogenovibrio sp. UBA650 | reverse complement strand
TCATGTTTAGCTTGATAAAGCAGATGATCGACATTGGAATATAGCAGGTGTGATTCGACAAACATGGTTAATTTTTCACAGTAAATGGCTCCAACCGAAACCGTTAGCACATCAAGCTCTGAGTCCGGGTTTGGAATATTAAGAGATTCGACTTCAGCACGGAAGTTCTCCAAAAACTCGGCAAACTGTTCAAAATTATTGGCATCGGTCAAAATAACAAACTCTTCACCCCCAACTCTGAAAATCTGATCACTTGAACGGTTGAAATAGTTTTTAGTCGCATCAATTACTCTTCGTAACACCTCATCACCTTTGACGTGTCCAAAACGATCATTAATTTTTTTAAAGTCATCGAGATCAAACATCGCCATAGCAAAGCTGGAATTATTTCGAGATGCCTTATCAACAATTGCATCGAAGATTTCATTGAACTGGTTACGGTTGTAGACCCCCGTCAGCTCATCTTTAATTGCCATCTCTTCCAGGTGTTTTGTATCTGTAATATCAACTCTGGTTGCCCAGACTCCTACAACCTTACCCCTTTTAAACTCAGGCGAATAAGTGACATTTACCCAGTAATCTTCTCCCTGTTTGTTCAAGGCTTTTAACTCTCCCTTCCAGGGCTCGCCACTGGCAATCTGCCGGTATATTTTTTCATAGGCGCTATCGTCAACATCCGGATGTTTTAACAAATTATGACTCTGATGCAACATCTCATCGCGACTATACCCGGTGAGCTCTAAAAACGAGTTACTTACCCATTCGATTTTTCGAGTAGCCAAATCCGAATAGGAAGCTAATGAGAGTTCATTAACCTGATCAATATAGGCCTGCTGACGCTGTCTCTCTCTATGCACCCAGAATAACAAGAGACTATGGTGTCA
>DBOI01000044.1 GCA_002299245.1 Hydrogenovibrio sp. UBA650 | reverse complement strand
TTTTTTGTTCTTAGCAAAGAAAAAGAGCCTCTGCCAAAGTTTGTTATGCAAGCTCTTAAGAAAATCAATCTAAAAATGGTGGGTATCTGGAATAGTGCGTGGAAAACCCATTAAGTGAATTTCACGCCTGTTCCAGCTAAATTGGGAATTTAGTCAAATTCACCTTTTTCTAGTAACTCGCAAAGAGTGGGAATGTGAGCACCGTAATAGCGTTTTTCTTCAATAATTTCTGTTTTGTACTTCTGTTTTTGTGAAGCCGAACCAGCAAGGTTATCTAGCATTAAATAAAAGACAGGTGCTTCTTCAATAGGTTTTCGCTTCTTCTTGCGAATCGTACTGGTTGTTGGCATATTTGCCTCTGCGTTGTAGAGCATTTTGGCTCTAACGACATCAAAACTGTATCCTCTGCCCATACGCTGAACATCCTTTGCATAACGATTGATGCTTTCAGTATAGGCATTGGTCACAGGATAATCAAAGCCGTTCAATATTTCAGGCATCCAGTTCGATAAAGCAGTCGTTAATGCTTCAAAGTAATGTGCAATTTGAGGTGACAACCCTCTTTGCCAATCCATTAAAGCTTGTTCTGCGGTTTTGGAATCTAAGCCTTGGTCAAACAGACAGTAAAACGCTTCCTTTGCATCGTAGGCCAAGCCTAAATCTGGAAACCATGCTGACCATTGTTGTAGTTTTATAACCTCTTCATCGTTCAATGAATGGCGACGTTTTAACAGCACAAAACGGTCATTCTTTAGTTTGATACGCTCTTTTTTTTCGAGCTGGCTGCGAGTGCCTTTACGAGCTTTCTCAAGACATTTTGAGGCGGTAGCGACAATGTGGAATTTATCAATTACTATCACAGCATCAGGTAAAACCTGCTTGACCGCATCTCTATAAGGCGACCACATATCCATCGTTACGATTTGCACATTCTTGGGATTTTTTAGGAATTTTAAATGCTGAACAACATCGGCTTTCTTTCGAGAGGGCAACATATCAAATACGCTATATTTCTCGATATTGGTTAAGATGCACCGATAGCTACCGACTAGCTTTAATTCATCAATACCAAGCACTCTAGGCGTTTCAAACGGCATTACTTTAGATTGAGTGTCAACATAATCATCAAAGACATGACGAATCGTTTTTTCATCCAGACCTGTTTCTCTGGCAACCACGGCAAAGGTATCGCTCATGGAACGCTTTTGAATGTACTTTTTGAGTCGAGTTGTCATTAAGCGTTTATCATCAATATCAGCTAATGGCTCACGAAAGGTTTTACCACATGAACGACATTTGTAGCGGACACGTTGCGTTTTTAGAACAACAGGTTTGCCCTGCATCGGTGTGTCAAAGAAAACCTGCTCAGTTTTGTCGTGAGAGTAGAGTTGTGTAAAGCCGCAATGCGGACAGGCTTGTGGCTTAAACAGGTTTTCTACGGTGATTGCTAAATGGCTTTCATGCTCTTGTTGAGAGATAACATGAAATCCTTTTAGGTTGAGCAAGCTCATAATAAGCGTTACTCAACTTTGACTTTGAATGTAGTCAAGATATTGAATTCGTTTCTGATATTCCAGATTCATTATATACTGCCTCATATATTCAAAATCAGGGCTTCCGTCCTCTTGGGTAGGAAGCATGATTTTTGTTCTATTTAACCTCCCAAGAGTCGCTCCGTTTCCACCCCAGTTAAACTTATCCATCTGTACTCTTAACAAAGGTATTAAAAATAAAGCAACCCATTTATCTAGCTCTTTATGATGCAAAACTTGAATGTTTTGCCCAGTAAAAAAAGCATGCGGCTGATAGAAGACTGTTTGCGTGTCCAATCCTATTGTTATTACACCACCATCATTTATTTTGTATTTATCTTCTTGTAAATCAGTGACGAATAAATTTATGCCGTTTCTCTCATCTGTTCTTGTGATGTAAGGAATGTTGTTATCCTCTTTATCGTTACCACCAGTATTCAATTTGTTTTTATCTATACCGCTAGATGTGGAAGATATGTTGAACAAACCATCCTTCCCGCCAATAAAAAACTCATGCCACTCTTTTTCTTCAGGACTTTCAATTTTTTTTGGCTTTAGTTTTGCCAATTCTTTATGGCAAAAATCAATGTACTTAGCCTTTTTCTTTTCCATTAAGGCTTTTGTATAGCTTTCCATTAATTGCCAGTCTGGCTTACTTTCATTCAAAGATGGAAGCATAACTTTTTGACGTTTAAGTCTGCCAGTTCCCATTTTGTAACCGTAACTGTACTTGTGGCGTTGTGAGGTTATTTGGTTAGATAGGAAAAAAGCAGCATAATCAGACTTTACTTTAGGTCGAAGCTTTCGACAATCGTTAGAATACAGCCCTTGATAAGGGTGATAAAATGAATAACCTACTGAGCCGTTTCGATTAACTGAAAGACAGTTGCGCTCCAAAGTATTATTGTTGTTACCAACAAAATGACCAATCCCATTATTTTTAGCTGTGGAGGAAATATAAGGAACTTTCCCCTGAAATCTTTCTGAATCATAAATATCTCTACCAGAAATTATTTCTGCAATATCTTCAATAAAAAATTCATGCCATTCAACATCTGCCAGGTTCACCGACTTATCAGACCTCCTTTGAATCATCAGGTTCAAAAAGATATTCACGGTTTACATGTAGAAACTCTTCCAAGCTCTCACTCATCTTACTACCAAACCCATCAAGCTCCACTATCTCTTTGGCTTT